>NZ_AP013294.1:1065000-1381202 GCF_000829195.1 Bacillus sp. OxB-1
TCAGACAAACTCCGAATGCCGATGATTTAGGTTTGGGAGTCAGACTGCGGGTGATAAGATCCGTAGTCGAGAGGGAAACAGCCCAGACCACCAGTTAAGGTCCCCAAGTATCCGTTAAGTGGAAAAGGATGTGGCGTTGCCCAGACAACCAGGATGTTGGCTTAGAAGCAGCCACCATTTAAAGAGTGCGTAATAGCTCACTGGTCGAGTGGCGCTGCGCCGAAAATGTACCGGGGCTAAACGGATCACCGAAACTGTGGATTGACACCGTTGGTGTCAGTGGTAGGAGAGCGTTCCAAGGGCGTCGAAGCCAGACCGGAAGGACTGGTGGAGCGCTTGGAAGTGAGAATGCCGGTATGAGTAGCGAAAGAAGGGTGAGAATCCCTTCCACCGAATGCCTAAGGTTTCCTGAGGAAGGCTCGTCCGCTCAGGGTCAGTCGGGACCTAAGTCGAGGCCGAAAGGCGTAGACGATGGACAACAGGTTGATATTCCTGTACCACCTCCCCGCCGCTATCAGCAATGGGGGGACGCAGTAGGATAGGGTGAGCGCGCTGTTGGTCATGCGCGTCGAAGCAGTGAGGTGTGGAACGAGGCAAATCCCGTTCCTGTAACATTGAGCTGTGACCGCGAGGGGAATTGTTCCCCGGAGTCCCTGATTTCACACTGCCAAGAAAAGCCTCTAGCGAGGCGGGAGGTGCCCGTACCGCAAACCGACACAGGTAGGCGAGGAGAGAATCCTAAGGTGATCGAGAGAACTCTCGTTAAGGAACTCGGCAAAATGACCCCGTAACTTCGGGAGAAGGGGTGCTCTGGTAGGGTGAATAGCCCGAGAGAGCCGCAGTGAATAGGCCCAGGCGACTGTTTAGCAAAAACACAGGTCTCTGCAAAACCGTAAGGTGACGTATAGGGGCTGACGCCTGCCCGGTGCTGGAAGGTTAAGAGGAGAGGTCAGCGCAAGCGAAGCTTCGAATTGAAGCCCCAGTAAACGGCGGCCGTAACTATAACGGTCCTAAGGTAGCGAAATTCCTTGTCGGGTAAGTTCCGACCCGCACGAAAGGCGTAACGATCTGGGCACTGTCTCAACGAGAGACTCGGTGAAATTATAATATGCGTGAAGATGCGCATTACCCGCGACAGGACGGAAAGACCCCGTGGAGCTTTACTGTAACCTGATATTGAATTCCGGTGCAGCCTGTACAGGATAGGTAGGAGCCTTGGAAGCCGGAGCGCCAGCTTCGGTGGAGGCATTGGTGGGATACTACCCTGGCTGTATTGGACTTCTAACCCATGCCCGTGATCCGGGCAGGAGACAGTGTCAGGCGGGCAGTTTGACTGGGGCGGTCGCCTCCTAAAGTGTAACGGAGGCGCCCAAAGGTTCCCTCAGAATGGTTGGACATCATTCGCAGAGTGCAAAGGCATAAGGGAGCTTGACTGCGAGACCTACAAGTCGAGCAGGGTCGAAAGACGGGCTTAGTGATCCGGTGGTTCCGCATGGAAGGGCCATCGCTCAACGGATAAAAGCTACCCCGGGGATAACAGGCTTATCTCCCCCAAGAGTCCACATCGACGGGGAGGTTTGGCACCTCGATGTCGGCTCATCGCATCCTGGGGCTGTAGTCGGTCCCAAGGGTTGGGCTGTTCGCCCATTAAAGCGGTACGCGAGCTGGGTTCAGAACGTCGTGAGACAGTTCGGTCCCTATCCGTCGCGGGCGCAGGAAATTTGAGAGGAGCTGTCCTTAGTACGAGAGGACCGGGATGGACACACCGCTGGTGTACCAGTTGTCTTGCCAAAGGCATCGCTGGGTAGCTATGTGTGGACGGGATAAATGCTGAAAGCATCTAAGCATGAAGCCCCCCTCGAGATGAGATTTCCCTTTACATTCGTAAGTAAGATCCCTCAAAGAAGATGAGGTGGATAGGTCCGGGGTGGAAGTGCGGCGACGCATGGAGCTGACGGATACTAATCGATCGAGGACTTGACCTATATGAAATGCCGAGGCGGCCTGCCTAGACTCGACAGGCATAAGACAGGCTGGCGAAGCGGCGCTTTATGCCGCATAGCCGGAATGGCTTATGACCCGAGAGTCTGGCCGCCGAGGCTGGACAATACAAAGGTTGCATGGCTTGTGGCAGACAATGTTGGTTTTATCCGGTTTTGAGCGAACAAAATTAATTAATTTTGAAAAACGCTTGAAATACTCGTTAGACTTTAGTACAATAAGTCTTGTCTTGTGGAAAATAGTCCAGTGTCGATGGCGAAGAGGTCACACCCGTTCCCATACCGAACACGGAAGTTAAGCTCTTCAGCGCCGATGGTAGTCGGGGGCTTCCCCCTGTGAGAGTAGGACGTCGCCGGGCTTGTAAGGTTCATTACATAGTAAAATGCGAAGCTTATCGCACTCCCGTTAAAATTGGGAGGAACGAGCAGAGCAAGGAAGCGATTGAGCGAGGGAAGGAGCGTACTATCGTACGTGACTGACTGGACGAATGAAGCTGACGCAGCAATGCAAAGCTTATCGCAATTTCAACTTGGAGGATTAGCTCAGCTGGGAGAGCACCTGCCTTACAAGCAGGGGGTCGGCGGTTCGAACCCGTCATCCTCCACCATATGATTTATTGATTTGCCGGTGTAGCTCAATTGGTAGAGCAACTGACTTGTAATCAGTAGGTTGAGGGTTCAAGTCCTTTCGCCGGCACCACTTTTCGAGCCATTAGCTCAGTTGGTAGAGCATCTGACTTTTAATCAGAGGGTCGCAGGTTCGAATCCTGCATGGCTCACCATTTTAATTTCATACGCGGGTGTGGTGGAACTGGCAGACACGCTAGACTTAGGATCTAGTGCCGCAAGGCGTGGGGGTTCGACTCCCTTCACCCGCACTTTCAATGCGGAAGTAGTTCAGTGGTAGAATACGACCTTGCCAAGGTCGGGGTCGCGGGTTCGAATCCCGTCTTCCGCTCCAGATTTTGCCGGGGTGGCGGAACTGGCAGACGCACAGGACTTAAAATCCTGCGGTAGGTGACTACCGTACCGGTTCGATTCCGGTTCTCGGCACCAGTTATATCAAATGCGCCCGTAGCTCAATTGGATAGAGCGTCTGACTACGGATCAGAAGGTTATGGGTTCGACTCCTGTCGGGCGCGCCAACAACACATATTCAACAATATATATTTCGGGAAGTAGCTCAGCTTGGTAGAGCACTTGGTTTGGGACCAAGGGGTCGCAGGTTCGAATCCTGTCTTCCCGACCACTTTCTGGGGCCTTAGCTCAGCTGGGAGAGCGCCTGCCTTGCACGCAGGAGGTCAGCGGTTCGATCCCGCTAGGCTCCACATCGGTCGCTAGGATTATGGAGAGTTTGATCCTGGCTCAGGACGAACGCTGGCGGCGTGCCTAATACATGCAAGTCGAGCGGACGGATGGGAGCTTGCTCCCTGAAGTTAGCGGCGGACGGGTGAGTAACACGTGGGCAACCTGCCCTGCAGATGGGGATAACTCCGGGAAACCGGGGCTAATACCGAATAATCAGTTCCTCCGCATGGAGGAATTCTGAAAGACGGTTTCGGCTGTCACTGCAGGATGGGCCCGCGGCGCATTAGCTAGTTGGTGGGGTAACGGCCTACCAAGGCGACGATGCGTAGCCGACCTGAGAGGGTGATCGGCCACACTGGGACTGAGACACGGCCCAGACTCCTACGGGAGGCAGCAGTAGGGAATCTTCCACAATGGACGGAAGTCTGATGGAGCAACGCCGCGTGAGCGAAGAAGGTTTTCGGATCGTAAAGCTCTGTTGTAAGGGAAGAACACGTACGGGAGTCACTGCCCGTACCTTGACGGTACCTTATCAGAAAGCCACGGCTAACTACGTGCCAGCAGCCGCGGTAATACGTAGGTGGCAAGCGTTGTCCGGAATTATTGGGCGTAAAGCGCGCGCAGGCGGTCCTTTAAGTCTGATGTGAAAGCCCACGGCTCAACCGTGGAGGGTCATTGGAAACTGGAGGACTTGAGTACAGAAGAGGAAAGCGGAATTCCACGTGTAGCGGTGAAATGCGTAGAGATGTGGAGGAACACCAGTGGCGAAGGCGGCTTTCTGGTCTGTAACTGACGCTGAGGCGCGAAAGCGTGGGGAGCAAACAGGATTAGATACCCTGGTAGTCCACGCCGTAAACGATGAGTGCTAAGTGTTAGGGGGTTTCCGCCCCTTAGTGCTGCAGCTAACGCATTAAGCACTCCGCCTGGGGAGTACGGTCGCAAGACTGAAACTCAAAGGAATTGACGGGGACCCGCACAAGCGGTGGAGCATGTGGTTTAATTCGAAGCAACGCGAAGAACCTTACCAGGTCTTGACATCCCGCTGCCCGGCATGGAGACATGCCTTTCCCTTCGGGGACAGCGGTGACAGGTGGTGCATGGTTGTCGTCAGCTCGTGTCGTGAGATGTTGGGTTAAGTCCCGCAACGAGCGCAACCCTTGATCTTAGTTGCCAGCATTCAGTTGGGCACTCTAAGGTGACTGCCGGTGACAAACCGGAGGAAGGTGGGGATGACGTCAAATCATCATGCCCCTTATGACCTGGGCTACACACGTGCTACAATGGACGGTACAGAGGGCTGCGAACCCGCGAGGGGGAGCCAATCCCATAAAACCGTTCCCAGTTCGGATTGCAGGCTGCAACTCGCCTGCATGAAGCCGGAATCGCTAGTAATCGTGGATCAGCATGCCACGGTGAATACGTTCCCGGGTCTTGTACACACCGCCCGTCACACCACGAGAGTTTGTAACACCCGAAGTCGGTGGGGTAACCCTTACGGGAGCCAGCCGCCGAAGGTGGGACAGATGATTGGGGTGAAGTCGTAACAAGGTAGCCGTATCGGAAGGTGCGGCTGGATCACCTCCTTTCTAAGGATATTTACGGAATATGAACCTTGGGTTCATACGTTGACGTTTTGCGTTCAGTTTTGAAGGTTCATATAATCGAAACTTCATACAATCCCGGAAGGGGCCTATAGCTCAGCTGGTTAGAGCGCACGCCTGATAAGCGTGAGGTCGGTGGTTCGAGTCCACTTAGGCCCACCATCATATACTTCTGGGGCCTTAGCTCAGCTGGGAGAGCGCCTGCCTTGCACGCAGGAGGTCAGCGGTTCGATCCCGCTAGGCTCCACCAATTAACTCTTGAAAACTGGATAAAACGACATTGAAAGCAACAAACACAAGTAATCAACCGAGTCGATCACACTAGTGATTGAACATGCAATACTTTGTAACGATCTGGAAGCCATATCGCTATGGCCGAACGATCGACCAATGGGTTTCGAGAAGCAAGCAGTGCTAGGAAGCGAGCGAACGAAGACCGGAGCGTGCTACGGCACGTGAGGATCTGAGTGAGCGAAGCTGACAACGCAATGCGCCGCTTATCGAAAGCCAGATGAAGGTCAAGTTAGAAAGGGCGCACGGCGGATGCCTTGGCACTAGGAGCCTATGAAGGACGGCACTAACACCGATATGCTCCGGGGAGCTGTAAGTAAGCATTGATCCGGAGATTTCCGAATGGGGAAACCCACTGCCCGTAATGGGGCAGTACATGTACGTGAATACATAGCGTACATGAGGCAGACCCGGAGAACTGAAACATCTAAGTATCCGGAGGAAGAGAAAGAAAATTCGATTCCCTGAGTAGCGGCGAGCGAAACGGGAAGAGCCCAAACCAGGAAGCTTGCTTCCTGGGGTTGTAGGACACTCTATACGGAGTTACAAAGGGATGGGTTAGGCGAAGCGATCTGGAAAGGTCCGCCGCAGCGGGTAATAGCCCCGTAGCCGAAAGTCCATCCCCTCCAGAGTGGATCCTGAGTACGGCGGAACACGTGAAATTCCGTCGGAATCCGGGAGGACCATCTCCCAAGGCTAAATACTCCCTAGTGACCGATAGTGAACCAGTACCGTGAGGGAAAGGTGAAAAGCACCCCGGAAGGGGAGTGAAACAGATCCTGAAACCGTGTGCCTACAAGTTGTCAGAGCCCGTTAAGGGGTGATGGCGTGCCTTTTGTAGAATGAACCGGCGAGTTACGATTCCATGCAAGGTTAAGCCGAGAAGGCGGAGCCGCAGCGAAAGCGAGTCTGAACAGGGCGAATGAGTATGGGGTCGTAGACCCGAAACCAGGTGATCTACCCATGTCCAGGGTGAAGGTAAGGTAACACTTACTGGAGGCCCGAACCCACGTACGTTGAAAAGTGCGGGGATGAGGTGTGGGTAGCGGTGAAATTCCAATCGAACCTGGAGATAGCTGGTTCTCTCCGAAATAGCTTTAGGGCTAGCCTCAAACAACGAATCTCGGAGGTAGAGCACTGTTTGGACTAGGGGCCCATCCCGGGTTACCGAATTCAGACAAACTCCGAATGCCGATGATTTAGGTTTGGGAGTCAGACTGCGGGTGATAAGATCCGTAGTCGAGAGGGAAACAGCCCAGACCACCAGTTAAGGTCCCCAAGTATCCGTTAAGTGGAAAAGGATGTGGCGTTGCCCAGACAACCAGGATGTTGGCTTAGAAGCAGCCACCATTTAAAGAGTG
This sequence comes from Bacillus sp. OxB-1, assembly GCF_000829195.1. Taxonomy (GTDB): domain Bacteria; phylum Bacillota; class Bacilli; order Bacillales_A; family Planococcaceae; genus Sporosarcina. The sequence continues at coordinate 1,071,562 of NZ_AP013294.1, forward strand.
CGTAATAGCTCACTGGTCGAGTGGCGCTGCGCCGAAAATGTACCGGGGCTAAACGGATCACCGAAACTGTGGATTGACACCGTTGGTGTCAGTGGTAGGAGAGCGTTCCAAGGGCGTCGAAGCCAGACCGGAAGGACTGGTGGAGCGCTTGGAAGTGAGAATGCCGGTATGAGTAGCGAAAGAAGGGTGAGAATCCCTTCCACCGAATGCCTAAGGTTTCCTGAGGAAGGCTCGTCCGCTCAGGGTCAGTCGGGACCTAAGTCGAGGCCGAAAGGCGTAGACGATGGACAACAGTTTGATATTCCTGTCCCCCCCCCCCGCCGCTATCAGCAATGGGGGGACGCAGTAGGATAGGGTGAGCGCGCTGTTGGTCATGCGCGTCGAAGCAGTGAGGTGTGGAACGAGGCAAATCCCGTTCCTGTAACATTGAGCTGTGACCGCGAGGGGAATTGTTCCCCGGAGTCCCTGATTTCACACTGCCAAGAAAAGCCTCTAGCGAGGCGGGAGGTGCCCGTACCGCAAACCGACACAGGTAGGCGAGGAGAGAATCCTAAGGTGATCGAGAGAACTCTCGTTAAGGAACTCGGCAAAATGACCCCGTAACTTCGGGAGAAGGGGTGCTCTGGTAGGGTGAATAGCCCGAGAGAGCCGCAGTGAATAGGCCCAGGCGACTGTTTAGCAAAAACACAGGTCTCTGCAAAACCGTAAGGTGACGTATAGGGGCTGACGCCTGCCCGGTGCTGGAAGGTTAAGAGGAGAGGTCAGCGCAAGCGAAGCTTCGAATTGAAGCCCCAGTAAACGGCGGCCGTAACTATAACGGTCCTAAGGTAGCGAAATTCCTTGTCGGGTAAGTTCCGACCCGCACGAAAGGCGTAACGATCTGGGCACTGTCTCAACGAGAGACTCGGTGAAATTATAATATGCGTGAAGATGCGCATTACCCGCGACAGGACGGAAAGACCCCGTGGAGCTTTACTGTAACCTGATATTGAATTCCGGTGCAGCCTGTACAGGATAGGTAGGAGCCTTGGAAGCCGGAGCGCCAGCTTCGGTGGAGGCATTGGTGGGATACTACCCTGGCTGTATTGGACTTCTAACCCATGCCCGTGATCCGGGCAGGAGACAGTGTCAGGCGGGCAGTTTGACTGGGGCGGTCGCCTCCTAAAGTGTAACGGAGGCGCCCAAAGGTTCCCTCAGAATGGTTGGACATCATTCGCAGAGTGCAAAGGCATAAGGGAGCTTGACTGCGAGACCTACAAGTCGAGCAGGGTCGAAAGACGGGCTTAGTGATCCGGTGGTTCCGCATGGAAGGGCCATCGCTCAACGGATAAAAGCTACCCCGGGGATAACAGGCTTATCTCCCCCAAGAGTCCACATCGACGGGGAGGTTTGGCACCTCGATGTCGGCTCATCGCATCCTGGGGCTGTAGTCGGTCCCAAGGGTTGGGCTGTTCGCCCATTAAAGCGGTACGCGAGCTGGGTTCAGAACGTCGTGAGACAGTTCGGTCCCTATCCGTCGCGGGCGCAGGAAATTTGAGAGGAGCTGTCCTTAGTACGAGAGGACCGGGATGGACACACCGCTGGTGTACCAGTTGTCTTGCCAAAGGCATCGCTGGGTAGCTATGTGTGGACGGGATAAATGCTGAAAGCATCTAAGCATGAAGCCCCCCTCGAGATGAGATTTCCCTTTACATTCGTAAGTAAGATCCCTCAAAGAAGATGAGGTGGATAGGTCCGGGGTGGAAGTGCGGCGACGCATGGAGCTGACGGATACTAATCGATCGAGGACTTGACCTATATGAAATGCCGAGGCGGCCTGCCTAGACTCGACAGGCATAAGACAGGCTGGCGAAGCGGCGCTTTTGCCGCACAGCCGGAATGGCTTATGACCCGAGAGTCTGGCCGCCGAGGCTGGACAATACAAAGGTTGCATGGCTTGTGGCAGACAATGTTGGTTTTATCCGGTTTTGAACGAACAAGCGACGTTCATGAAAAAAATGCTTGTAATTATCATGAGAATTGATATAATGAATACTGTCTTTGAGAAAAGATAGGACAAGTCTGGTGACGATGGCGAAGAGGTCACACCCGTTCCCATACCGAACACGGAAGTTAAGCTCTTCAGCGCCGATGGTAGTCGGGGGCTTCCCCCTGTGAGAGTAGGACGTCGCCGGGCGGACAGGTCATTCCCAATGGGGGATGGCTTTTTTTTATTGCCTTTTTTCAGGTAGGTGAGAAGTGAGGTGCGGTGTAATGTATCCGATCCGGTGAGAAGTTATCAGCATTCTGCAAAAGGTATCAGCGGTTGTCTAGAGATATCAGCACTCTAGAGAAGTCATCAGCGGTTGTTCCAGGATATCGGCGCTTCCAGGAAAGGTATCAGTGGTTGTCCAGAAGTATCAGCTCCCAGAGAGGATATCAGCGCTCCAAAGAAATTATCAGCACTTGTCCAGAAACATCAGCATTCCTCGAAAAATATCATCCCTTGTCTGATATTAACTGTAATCCTCCTCTCGAATCCGAACCATGTTTAGTTCCCTAAGAATCATATCCTCTTCATCCCTTCCGTAACATGATAAAGGGTTGTTCCATATGCAGAAATCCCTTGGAATGGGGTATATTGGGAGTAGAGGTGAGAAGATGATCTACACGATTCGGAACGTGGCTGTCCGTTTTTTCAAAGAGCGCTTTTTTGATCAAGCCGCCCAGACGGCTTATTATTTATTGTTGGCTATTTTTCCATTCCTTCTATTCTTGCTCTCCCTCCTTAGTTTACTTCCCGTGAATGAAGATATGATCTTATCCTTTCTCAGGCCTTTTGTGCCTGTGGAGGCTTTTAATTTGATTGAAGCGAATATAAGTGTCATCCTCCGTAAAAGGCAAGGGCATGTTGTCTATACGAGTCTACTCTTGGCATTTTGGATTTCTTCCGTGGCCGTCCAGTCATTATCCCGCTCCATGGATTTGGCGTATGGCTCTTTTCGGCGATATGCATTTTGGAAAGTGCTGATCCGGGATTTGGGTGTCACTTTTCTGTTTATGTTGGTCATTTCATTGTCTCTGTTTCTCCCGCTTATTGAAAAAGCACTGCATGAAGCGGTCATGTATTATGATACGATTGAGCAGTGGCGAGGTTGGATGTATGTATGGCCGGGCATCCGATGGGGGCTGGGCACCGTTTTCTTGTTCCTGTTCTTCATGCTGTTCTATAAAGTCGTGCCGACCCACAAGGTGAAATGGAACCAGACATTGCCGGGCACCCTTTTCTCCACATTCGGGTGGCAATTGTTTTCCATTGTATTCGGGGAATATGTGACCAATGTGGACTATACGCGGCTCTACGGCCAGCTATCCGGAATCATTCTTCTGGTCATCTGGTTTTATATGACGGCGATCATCCTATTGATCTCCGGTTTATTGAATGCGGAATTTCGAAAGAGAGGTCGTTTAGTTTGAATAAAATACTCATCGTGGATGATGATCCGAATATTTTAGAGCTGGTGAACATTCATTTGGTGCAGGCGGGTTATTCAGTCATGAAGGCATCCAATGGAGAAGAAGCGTTGAAACTTGTAGAAACCGATCTCCCCGATTTGGCGGTGGTCGATGTGATGATGCCGGGGATGGACGGCTATACCTTGACGCAAAGACTGCGCGAGGAAGATTTACCGGTTTTATTATTAACGGCAAAAGGTGAATTAGAGGATAAAGAGCGAGGCTTTCTGGCGGGTTCGGATGATTATGTCGTGAAGCCGTTTGAACCGAAGGAGTTGCTGTTTCGCATCCATGCGATCTTGCGCCGCTATGACAAGTCGGTCGATGCTGTCATCCAGGCCGGCCCGCTGAAGATCAATCGGCAGAGCTACGAAGTGTCCGCCGGAAAAAAAATGCTGCTCTTGCCTTTGAAAGAATTCGAGCTGTTGTCGGTCTTGGCATCTCGTCCCAATCAAGTATTTACGCGCGAAATCTTGTTGGAGCGTGTGTGGGGCTATGATTATGAAGGAGACGAACAAACACTCAACGTCCATATTAAACGCTTGCGGGATAAGCTGGAAAAGTTGTCCAGTTCAGTCCATATTGCGACAATCCGCGGGGTTGGGTATAAACTCGAGGTCATCTCGTGAAATCACTCTACGGTAAGTTCCTATCCTTTACGATCGGTATCATGATGACCAGCGTGCTGATTGCATTCCTTGCAGTAAATACATATTACCACCACGAACTGAAAGGCGAAAATGATGCAAAAAATATGGAGATTGCCGAAAGTATCGCTTCCTATGTTAGCACGACAGAGGGAGTGCATCTCGATAGTTATTTAGAAACTCTTTCCGCCACGGGCTATAAGCTTTTTCTCGTCAATGAAGAACGAGGAGTAAAACGATTTGGAGCACCGTTCCGGGACGAAAATCTATCGCAATCGGCAATCGATCAAGTATTGAGCGGGAAGCCTTTCCATGGAATGCGTGATTTGAAGACTGAGACGTTTATGACAGGATTTTTTTCAGATCAATCCGCTAATACGGTCGGTGTTCCGTTTAAGTATGAAGGAGCAACTTATGCGCTGTTTCTTCGCCCGGACATCAAGTTACTATTCACCGAGGTCCATTTTCTATTAGGCGGTATGGTCATCGTCATGGCGATTGTCAGCCTGCTTTCCATGTTGATTGTCGCGAAAAAGCTGATTGAACCGATCACGAAACTGACTGAAGCGACCAAAATGGTAGGAGAAGAGCAGTTTTCGGGAGTCGTTGAAATCAATCGCCGGGATGAAATCGGTCAGCTGGCAAAAAGCTTTCAACGGATGACAGAACGACTTGGGGAGAATGACCGGATCCGTAAAGAATTCATCAGTGATGTGTCGCACGATTTCCAGACGCCTTTATTGAATATTAAAGGGTATGCCGAACTTTTGATGAATCAAGAGCTGCCTGTCGGGGAACGGCTCGGTTATGCCAAAGTGATCCAATCGGAGACGGAGCGTTTATCCTCATTGACCAAACAATTATTGCTCCTCACCTCCTTGGACCAGCTGACGTCGCCGCTTAAGATAAAGCCATTCCGGCTGGATGAGCAATTGAAGGATGTCATTCGGAAATCGAGATGGCTGCTCGAGGAGAAAGAAATCTCGCTTTCGATGGATATCGACGAGGTGGAATATCGGGGCGATCCCGCTTTCCTTGAAAAGGTTTGGGAAAACCTGCTGTCCAATGCTTTGAAATATACTGAAGACGGAGGCACGGTGGATATTGAATTGGTCGACGAACAGGACGCTGTCCGGGTATCCGTCCGCGATACAGGGATTGGCATGAAGCAAACGGATGTGGATCGCATATTCGACCGCTTCTACCGGGTGGATCAATCCCGGACTCAGGAAGTCGGTGGAACTGGTCTCGGCCTATCAATTGTCCGAAAAGTGGTGAAACTCCACGGCGGGAAGATCGAGGTCCAGAGCGAGGAGGGGGTCGGAACGACATTCCTTGTCATGTTGCCAAAGTTGTAACAGGCAGTTAATGTTCCGTTCATCTTGGGTGTTTAAGATATAGTTATAACTTAAATAACTAGGAGGAAGTTAACAATGCAGGAAAAATGGAGTTTGCGATTGATTCGCATTTCAGCGCTCTTCGGTTTGCTCGGTACGGTGCTCGGTTCACATATGGCGGGGGCCGGATCGTATGCGTTCCGGCCAATCCACGCACATATCTTGCTGGTCGGTTGGTTGTCCATGTTCGCATGGGGCGTGTTCTATAAAGTGTATAAGGTGCGTGCCCAAAAATTGATCACCGTCCATGGTTGGACCGCCATCATCGGGGCGATCGGACTGACGGGCGGGATGTGGCTGCAATTCATGAAGCCTTTCGGGGTGAATCCGACATTGGCTCTCATCCTGTACATCGTGGGCGGCACTATTTTACTAATCAGCTTTGCCTTGTTCGTCATAGTGACATTTCTCACTGAAAAAGAAGTAAAACGGTGATGACAATGAATAAACGATTTTGGTGGATCTCGTTTGGGGTATGGGTTTTATTGGCGGTCCTCTTGTCTGGATTCGCCCCTGGTGCGAAAGATTTCGTCGTGGCGAATAAAGATGCCGGATTGCCGGAGGATGCAGAGTCCATCATCGCAGATCGACAGCTCGAGAAATACTTTCCACAAGACGGCGGGCTACCGTTATTCGCCGTCCTCCATAATGCAGGCGGCCTGACAAATGAGGATACACTGCAATTTGCGAAGGCCCTGGAATCGTTGGAATCAAACCCCGTGTTTGAAAATGTGGAATCCATCCCCTTAACGGAATTGCCCCCGCAAGTGAGGGCGACGTTCCTTTCAGAAGATGGCAAAACGTTCTTTGCACCGTTGACCTTGCCTGCGACCCTCGAAGGCAAGGAATTGCATGATCTCGTCGTAAAAGTGAAGGAAGAAGTGACGGTTCCGGAGGAGATGGAATTATCCTGGACGGGGCCGGCCGGAATCGCCTCCGATGCAGTCGAGCTTTTTAGCCGGGCGGATGTCGTCTTGCTTCTCTCGACAGTCGGGTTGATCCTCGTTCTTCTTCTGCTCATCTACCGATCGCCTTTGCTGACATTCATCCCTTTGATCGGGGCGGCAATCGTGTATGCCGTCGTCGATCGGGTTATCGGCTTGGCGACCGAAGCCGGCTGGTTTGGGATTGACAGCCAGGCCGTCTCCATCATGACGATCTTATTATTCGCCGTTGTGACAGACTATTCGCTGCTCATCTTTTCCCGGTATCGCGAAGAGCTCAAGCGGCATGAATCGACCTATGCAGCGATGCGCGAAACAATGCGTCATGTAAGAGAGCCGATTTTCTTCAGTGGCAGCACAATTGTCCTTGGGGTCGCTACGCTTTTCTTTGCCCTTTATGAACCATACCGGAATTTTGCTCCGGCGTTTGCCATTGCCGCGGCAGCTATGCTCATTGCAGGGCTTACGCTCTTGCCTGCATTGTTTGCCTTGATCGGCAGGAAGTCATTCTGGCCGGTCATTCCGAAATATGGGGATGCACAAGAGGACAAAAAATCGTTTTGGGGTAAAATTGCGGAAAAAGTGACAAGGCAGCCACTCTTTTTCCTAGTGCCGATTTTGCTGTTGCTTGTCTTGGGCACTTGGAACACAACAAACTTGAAAGAGTCGTATGACTTGATTGAATCCTTTCCGGAGGATTTGTCTTCCCGTGTCGGGTATGAGCGTCTTGGCGAATCTTTTTCAGAAGGAAGCCTGGCTCCGGGCACTTTGCTTATCGTTTCCACTCAACAGCTAGAGATGGAAGAGACGATGGCGGCAATCGAGAAATTGAAAGAGATTCCGGGAGTCGATAGCATATCTGCTCAAGGGAACCCGGTGTCCGAGGATGGGAAAAACGCTAAGTTCTCCGTAACTTTCGAAGGGAGTCCATACGATGTGCCCGCGTTTGAGGCGGTCCATGAACTGCGGGCGCAGGGGGATACGATTCTTCAAAAGGCTGGTCTTGTCGACACCGAGCTTTTCATAGCGGGTGAAAGTGCAAAGAATGCAGATCTCCAGGCTATCAATAAGCGGGATTCGATTGTCGTCATGAGTATTATGACAGCGTTGATCTCCATCATGCTTGGATTGCAGACGCGTTCCATTGTTGCTCCCATTTATATGATGGGCACAATCCTCCTGTCCTATGGAGCGACGCTTGGGTTATCGATTTTCCTATTCGACGTCGTCCTCGGGTTGGATGCGATCAGTTATCGGATTCCGTTGTATGCGTTCGTCTTCCTAATTGCGCTCGGAGTCGACTATTCAATCATGCTCATCGCACGTATCCGTGAGGAAATGAAATCAATGCCGTTTGAGGAGGCAGTGAGAAGGGGAGTCGACAAGACGGGAGGCGTCATCAGCTCGGCCGGGCTCATTTTGGCAGCGACCTTCCTCGTCTTGGCCACGATGCCGATCAATGAATTGAAGCTGTTCGGCTTCATCATGGCGCTCGGTATTCTAATCGATACATTTATTGTTCGACCATTGCTTATTCCGGCGATTCTAGTATTGCTCGGAAAATGGAGTTTTTGGCCGAAGCGGGTGGAATAAAATGAAAAACGTCACTTCCTTGAAGGGGAGTGGCGTTTTTTGTCTGCCAGTCACTTCGAACGAGTCATGTATTCCATCGTTCGCTGCAATCCATCCCGATAGGAAGTACGAGGGAGCGGACCGATTTCGTTTTCATACTTGGACCCATCCAATACGACCGGCTCCTCATTCAAGTAGAACATTTCAACCGTTTCACGCATGTCTGCATTGAAAATGCCCAAGAACCGGATCAGATTTTTGGATACCGTCGAGACCGGCTTATCGTATCCGGTAAGGTCTCGAATGATCTGAATGAGTTCTTCCCCGGTAACGATATCAGTGGCGGGGATATTCCAGTTTTGTCCGTAGGTGTTGTCATGCATTGCCAAGTTGACGACCGCTTTAGCTCCGTCCGGCGTGTAGATGAATTCCCTGGCAATGGTTCGATTCCCGATAAACATTGCTTTTTTATGCTGGACAGCATTCTTCAATGTGAAGTGCAATAGTGTATTCTCGGCGTTCGGACCATAAAAGTCGGGAAAGTGGGCAATGATGGTCGGTACGTTTCTCTGTTGGACGAGCTGCTCCACCTGCAGGCGGATCTTTCCCTTTTTTGTATTCGGTCGTTTCGGAGTGCTTTCCGATATCTTAGCCCCGGTCGATCTGCCATAAGCATATATATTTTCAATCAATACAAGCTTTGTTTGATTGATTTCTGCTGCCTTGAGGACATTTCCGATAAAAAGAATTAGTTTATCTTCCCATTGCGAGTATGGAATATTGGCCGCTTGGAAAATGACATCCACATGTTCGGACGCGGCAACGACATCTTGCAAATTGAAAATATCCCCGGTTTGAATCGAAATCCCTTGATGACCCTGATATAAAGCCTTCAGCTTTTGCTCCGAACGGGCAAATGCGACCACTTCCACACCTCTGTCAATCAATTCATTCACAATTGAAAATCCCATTCCACCGGATGCTCCTAAAACAAGCGCTCTTTTCATTTCCCATACCTCCAATAATTAATTGACCACTGTTCAAATGAAGTGAAAAAAGAAAGCCGAAAGTTGGCTAACTTTGAAATAACCCTTTCAGCAAAAACTGGACATGTTCCCTCGCCATGTCCGCTACCTCCTCATATCGGAGGACGTGCCGCAAATAATGAGTGACAAAACCGTGTAATGACAGGAAAATGGACCAAATATCCTGGATGGACAGATCCTTGCATAGACTATGCACGGTTTGGGCGAACAATTCATACGTTTGATTCGGGCTTTGATTGAGGCAGTTTCGTACTTCCTCGTCTTTGATTAAAAACATGATTTCATAATGGCTTTGATGGGTTAACCCAAACTCGATAAAGCCGAGCAAGATAGCTTCAATCTTTTCCCGAGGGGCAAGAGGGGCCTCCGTAATTTCCTTCAGCTTGCGTTCCAGCATGCTGAAATGTTCTTCTACGAGGGCGAAAAACAGCTCCGCTTTATTTGTGAAATGGTAATAGATTGCACCGTGACTATAGCCAAGTTCTTTAGCGATTTGCCGCATGGATACGTGCTGGTAACCTTTCATGATAAATAAATCCCTTGCAGCATCCATGATCATTTCCCGAGTCAAGTCACGTTGTGCAGATTTTCGAGATGACATAGTTCCTCCTCATTTGACCACTGTTCAAATATAGAGTAGCGGAATTATGGTTGGGTGTCAATCTTAAAATGATTAAGGGGGAGTCTACGTTGCACAAGTAATGGGAATAGGTCTTTGTGACATGGATTTTTCTCCTGTAGAAAGCAGTAAAATATGAATGACAGTATGAGAAAAGTCACGCTTTTTATTGCTACCTTTGAAAGTATATGATACTATTTTCAAGTAATAGTTTTGGCGAAAGAGAGGGGCATAAAGCCCGTTACTGAGCGGCAAGTGCCCAAAATCTCTATTTTTTTGCCTATTCCTTTATGGAAATAGGTTTTTTTATCTGAATTTAGATAAAGTCTCCGGCGGATGCTACAGGTTAGTAGAGAAAGCTAAAAAAGTAATCCGATTGCTTGAATTATTGCAAAAAAATCGACCAAAAAATCCGGATGCAATTACGGTAAAGTGTAATTGATCACCCTTACAGAGTTGGAGGAAGAAAAGGATATGCGTTTGTTAAAAAACGTTCCGCTGAAGTTCAAGTTATTGCTTACTGTTTTTGCCATCATTATGGCACTCGTGGCTGTGACGACGATGCAAAGTATTTCTCAATTGCAAAGCCAGTTAGAAAGCAATCTTGAACAGGAATTGAAGAGTGTCGGATTATTGACGGCCATGCAGTTGAAACCGCAAGAAGTGGAAAATTTATTTACTGTAAAAGGGGAAACGGATCCAGACTTTATCGAGGTCCAAAACAACCTAGACCATATAGTGGATCAACAAGGAATCATGTTTTGGAGCTATATTTGGAAGATGGAGGACGGCGGGGTGAATCCTGTCGGCTACACGAATAACCTGAACGATGTGTACGAAGTGGGAGAATTGTTTACGGATATTGCACCCGACCATATGACAGCTGCAAAGCTTGCGATCGAGCATGATCGACCGGAAGTGACAAGAATTTTTGAGGACTCGTTCGGAACATGGAGAACGGTTTTCAGCCCATTGAAAGACGCAAACGGAAAGACAATCGCTGTATTAGGAATCGATTATTCAGCTGATTATATTCAAGCTACTATTAACAAAAGTATTACAAAACAAATCGCCATTGCAGTGGCAGGTCTAGTTATTTTATTGGCGGTGCTGTACTTCATCATTATCCGCTTGCTCAGCCCATTAAACAAAGCAGTCCTGATTGCCAATCAAGTAGCAGGCGGCGATTTGCGTAAGGTGGAGTTAGATGAATCGAAGGATGAAGTCGGAAAACTATCAGGTTCTATTAACGAAATGGTATCAGACTTGCAGCACGTTATTTTGAATATACGAAATACGTCGAATGCAGTCGCATCCTCTGCTACTCAGCTAACAACGACGGCTAAAGAATCTTATCATAATGCAACGAATGTTTCCCGTGAGGTCGATCACCTAGCGAAAAATGCAGAAACCACCATGGTGATGACGGTAGAAACAGCAACAGCAATGGAGGAATCTGCGACGAGCATTCAACAGATCGCCGGAGCCGCGCATAGCGTATCGGAGTCCTCTGATTTCACTTCAAACGCGGCAAAAGAAGGACATGAAGTGATTCAGCAAGTCATTGATCAAATGCAATTGATCGACGAATCTGTCAATCAGATCGATGCAACGGTTCAAGGATTGAATGACAACTCAAATCGTATTGGCAATATCGTAGATTTCATTACAGATATTGCGGAGCAGACCAACTTATTGGCACTGAATGCCGCTATTGAGGCAGCCAGGGCGGGTGAACATGGAAAAGGATTTGCGGTCGTGGCGGGAGAAGTGAAGAAGTTGGCGGAGCAATCTGCACATTCCGCTTCAGAAATCTATATGCTCATTCAGCATATCCAATCGAACTCGAATGATTCCATTCTTGCGATGGAAAAAGGGAAAGAAAATGTACGGGTCGGTTTGGATCGGACAGCAAGAGCGGGCGAAATCTTCCAAGGTATTGTCAATTCTGCAGAGCAAGTGGCTAGTCAAATTCAAGAGATTTCCGCTGCTTCACAAGAAATCTCCGCTTCTTCCGAAGAGGTGGCAGCATCAGTCAATAATATGAAAGCTGCTTCCGAGCAATCCGCCGAGTTTTCAACGAATGTCTCGAAGCTGACGAACGAACAACTTAGATCCATGCAAGAAGTGAAAGAGGCTGCTATGCTATTAGATAAAACAGCTGAGGAACTTCAATCCTTGATAACGCGATTTAAGCTTTGAATTAAAAACAGAAAAAAATCCACTGGGCATGCTGCTCCAGTGGATTTTCATTATTGAAAAACCAAATTCAATTTCCCGTTTTCCAAAGAAAGACTGGCATTGAACTGGTTTCCGTTATTGGCGGTAAATCCTTTGATGGTATTCGTTTTTCCTTTCGTACAGAGGAGTTTGACCTGTGCCGGAGTCAGCTTCTTCTTTAGAAAGATGCCGGGAAATGTCTGTTTGCAGCCGTTTTTGTAATTGCTGCAGCCGTAAAAGCCTTTGCGGGCGACAATCATCCCTTGTTTGCAAGTCGGGCACGTAGCCACTTCCTGCGGTGCATAGGATCGTTTGGATGAACGGTTGGCGGCAGGGGGAAGGACAATGTCGATTTGTTTCGCTTCCAATTGGGGCGGCACCTCGTCCAACAGCTTTTGAATGAATTTCGCAATATTGTTTAAGAAATGTTGCCCGGTCCCTTCTCCGTTGCCGATTTTCCGCAAATACGCTTCCCATTTCGCAGTCATGGAGGGGCTCGCTAACAGATTCCCTTCGATGGCTTGGCAAAGGACGCGTCCCTTATCGGTAATGGACACGATGTTTTTCGTCACGGTGATATAGCCGTGCTTTTTGATCGTCTCAATGATACCGCTTCGGGTCGCTTCAGTGCCGAGCCCTTCCACTGCTTTCAGGATTTCCGTTTCTTCCTTGTCCTCCACCAGTTTCCCGCATGTTTTCATCATGGCGATCAGTTGACCTTCCGTGTATGGTTTCGGCGGTTCGGTTTTTCCTTCTTTGATACCGATCTTGCTGTGGACGGGTTCCTGTTCCCGTAGTGGCGGCAGGGAAGGTTCGTCCTTCTCCTGCTGAGATTTGTGGAATAAAGCCTTCCATCCCAAGTCCCGTTCCGTCTTCCCAGTTGTGAAGAACGGCAATTCATTCACCGCAGTCGTTACTTTCGTCTCCGTGTATAAATAATCGGTATGGAACATGGCAAGTGTGGTGCGGACCACTTCTTCATATAAATTGCGTTCCACTGGGGACATTTTGGCAAGTGCCGCTTGAGTCGGAATTTTCTTCGTTGGAATGATGGCGTAATGCTCCTGCACTTTCGATCTGTCGACGAAGCGTTTTTTCGGTGACAAAGAAGCAACAGGGAACGGGTGATTGACGAGTTGTTGATAATCATTCACTTGCGCCGCCAAATAAGAGAACTCATTTGGCGTAATATGCCGAGCATCGGTCCGCGGATAGGTGACGAGCTTTTTCTCATAAAGGCCCTGCATGGTTTTCAAGACATTCGCAGGGCTCGTCTTCCAGCGCCGATTCGCGGTCGCCTGCAACGTAGAGAGCGAATGCAGCTGCGGCGGTGGAATCCGTTTGTCTGTATGAGTGACAGATGTGATGATGCCGGGGGTATCTGGGCGAATTCCGTGTTTTGCGAGGAGCTCCTGGATAATTTCCCGTTTCGGTTCCTTCGCCTTCGCTTTCCCCTTATAGGTACCATGTTCCGCCGTGAAGGTTGCCTCAATTTCGAAGAAAGGCTCCGACACGAATGTTTCAATTTCCCGCTGACGCTGGTAAATCAGATAGACCGTTGGAGATTGAACTCGTCCGATTGGAAACACTTCTTGGATACCACGCGCCTTCAAAAGTAGTGAATAAAGGCGTGAACCATTCATCCCGACAAGCCAGTCACTGATTTGACGGGCTTTCGCTTCTTCATACATCAGAAGATCCTTGCGATTGTCATGGAGATTGGAAAACCCTTTTCGTACCTCATCCACTTCAAGGGAATTGATCCACAGCCGTTTAATCGTTTTTCCCCTCGCGCCCGTTTGGTTGTAGATACTGTAGAAAATGTTCGATCCTTCACGATCCACATCGCAGGCGTTGATGACAACATCTGCCGCCAGGATAAACTTCTTCACAGCCTGAAATTGTGCATACTTTCCTTTCGCAATTTGAAACTCGTACCGTTCCGGTAAAATCGGTAAGCTGCCAAGCGTCCACCGGTTCCAGCGCGCATCATACGCTTTCGGTTCTTTTAACTCGACGAGATGTCCGATACCCCACGTAATAATTGCGCCATGTGGAAAGAGCTGACTTTGCGCTAGTTCAATATGCGTTTTCTGTCGACTTTTCACGGTAAATGCCTCTGCATAGGCTTTTGCTTGCGATGGTTTTTCAGCTAGGATGACGGGTTTCATAGGAATACCTCATTTCATTCTATAGTACACTTGTTCCTATAGTCTCATAATTAAAGAAGAATTGCTAGATGGAGAGTGTTCGGCGTAAAAATGTATCTTCCTATTTAAAAGATGCAGGAGGCCGTCTAGTATACGTTTGAAACAAGGTATAATAGTAGAGCAGCGACATATAGCGGATGGGCGGTTGGCACTCCCTTTTTTAGAGGAAAGGCAGACTAAGAACGCCGCTTCCTGCGGCAACGTCTGCATGACCCACATCCTGTGGGCCCGTGCTTAAATGGTGGCATACGAAGCAATGAACATGCTATTCCAATTTGGAATTTTTCTCGCAGTGACAGTAACAGTTATTGCAGCGAATAATTGCTCTATACACCAATAGAAAAAAGTAACCATCCTCCGCTACTAGGCTAAGTAGATACGATGGTTACTTCTTTGGAAAACTTCATAATACCGGCCAACCGCTTTAAGCGGATGTCAGCTGCGATTGACTGGGTGTTAGCGCACCCAGTCTTTTTCAGTATATGTACATTATAAGAAATAATATGCAAAGTATCAACCGGGGGCTTGTTCTGTCATCATACTATGCAGTAAGAGGGCAGCGCGATTCCTTGCTAATTTCCATGTTTCCTGTATTTCAAATTCTAGTCCATTCATATCTGTGAAGACCTTCGTTTCTTCATAACAAACTCATTGTCAGTAATGAATTGTGTATTGGTTCGCGGATAGGTGACAAGTTTCTTCTCATACATGCCTTGTACCACCTTTAGCACAATTAGCAGGACTGTATCTCCATTTTTTATTAGCAACGGCTTGAAGTGTCGATAGGGTGTGTAATTTTGGGGATGTGGCACGCTTCTCTTTCTTCGTTACAGATTTTACGAATCCCTCATTTTGCTCCAAGATATTATGCTGTTGCAATAATTGCTGGACTTTCTCTTTTTTATCGTTTTTGCTTTTCCTTTATATTTCCCTCAAACTCATAAAAAGTAGTAGATACAAAGTTTTCTATTTCTTTTTGTCGTTGATAAATGAGATATACCGTTGGAGATTGGACTCGTCCAATAGAAAGGCTTTCATTGAACCCTTTTGCTGCAATAGAAGGGTATAGGGTCGACTTCCGTTCATACCAACTAGCCAGTCGCTAATTTGCCGTGCTTTTGCTTCGTAATAGATCGCAATCGCAGCAGTTCAAAATCGTTGAAATGGCAGGATCATTGAACAGTTGTTTAATAAAGTTGAACTGAACCCGCTTATTACGGGGTACCTTATATCGCATGTCCAACCAATTTTTGGGAAGAGGGAGGGATTTTATGACGAAAAGTCGAATAGGTATAATAGTACTAACTTTTGGCATACAAAAAAATAAAAGGAAGTAGGTTAGTTTATTGCATATTGAAGAAATTCATATACAAAACTTTCGATTACTTAAAGACGTGAGAATTTCCCTAGAAGAGAAAACAACAGTTATAGTCGGTAGAAATAATAGTGGGAAAACATCATTTGCTGAGCTATTCAGAAGGCTAACAACTGAAAGCTTGCCTAGTTTTAAATTGGAGGACTTTTCCTTAGAGGTCCATAATCAATTTTGGAAAGCATATGAAATTTTGCAGAAAGAAAATGATGAGGTTTTGATTAGAGAAAACCTACCTACTATAGAAATTACTATTTCAATTAATTATCGAAACGTTACCGCAAGTTTCGGATTACTTTCAGAATTTGTTATCGATTTAAATCCAAACTGCACAAATGCACTTATTAATATATCCTACCAACTAGATTCAGGAAAGATACAATCACTATTTGAAAATCTTGATCTTAAAACCGTAGGTTCCGAAGAGAAACAAAAGAATTTATTTTTTCGAACTATGAAAGAACGAGTACCAAAATTATATAAGGTTATCCTCAATGCTGTAGATCCCAACGATCCAGCAAATCAAAAAAGTTTAGAGTGGAAAAAGTTTCAAAATTTACTTCAAGGCAGTTTCATTAATGCGCAAAGGGAATTAGGAGACATGACAAGTAAGGAAAAGGATATACTTGGAAAAATACTTGAAGGCATGTTTAATTCCGCAAAATCAGACTCGGCAAATGCTTATGATCAAGGCGTAGCCGAAAGTTTGAATGAAGCTGTGAAAGGAATTCAGGAAAAAATTGATAGTGATTTTAATGAACAGCTAACAGGGTTATTACCGACATTTTCATTATTTGGCTACCCAGGCCTACCAGACCCGAAGCTACTCACGGAAACGGTGCTAAACGTAGATACATTACTTAGAGACCATACAAAGATTCGATACACTGGGGTAAATGGTGTTCATTTACCCGAAACATATAATGGTCTTGGTGCTAGGAACTTGATCTTCATCTTATTGAAATTATTGGAGTTTTATAAGGAATTCATAGCGAAAAAAATTACACCTATTTCGCAAATAATATTTATTGAGGAACCTGAAGCGCATTTGCATCCGCAAATGCAGGAGGTTTTTGTTTCTAAGTTAAACGATTTAATAAGAATTTTCTCCGAAACGTTTAACAATGGGGTATCTTGGCCTGTGCAGTTTGTGATAACAACCCACTCATCTCATATGGCTAACAAATCTGATTTTAGTTCCATACGTTACTTTATGGCGTCTAAATCAAAAACATTTTATTCGACGAAAATAAAGGATCTGAAAGTTGGTGTGAAGGGTACTTTAGGTGATGATGTAGAATTCTTACAGCAATATATGACGCTAACAAGATGTGATTTGTTTTTTGCAGACAAGGCAGTATTGATTGAGGGAACAACAGAGAGGTTACTACTTCCGACGATAATTGAAAAGTTAGATGTAAATAACCCTAATATAAATCTTGGTAGTCAATATATATCCGTTATAGAGGTAGGAGGAGCATACGCTCATAAATTTTTTGGTTTATTAGAATACCTAGAGCTGAAAGCATTGGTTATAACTGACATAGATACAGTAGATAGCAAAAATCACGGTGAAAAGTGTAAGGTTGCTGATGGGGATGGGACGAGCAATTATTGTATCAAAGAATGGTTTAATTCAGATGTTAGTCCGAAGGATTTACTTGAGAAAACTAGAGAAGAAAAAATCAAAGGAAAAATAGCAATTGCTTATCAAGTGCCTGAGAAAGATGTTCTTTTCTGTGGACGTAGCTTTGAGGATGCTTTTATTTTAGCGAATCCCAACTTGTTTGGAATTTATGGTAATACTCCTGAAAAACAGCTTGAATATGCTTGGAAAAAAGCAAAAAATATTAAAAAAGTAGAATTTGCACTTGAATATGCATTAGAAAAAAAGGAATGGAATATTCCTAAGTACATTAATGACGGCTTATTATGGTTGGCTTCCAATGAATTACATTCAATTACAAAACCGTCAAAGGCAAGATTAGATGATGTTTTCGAAGAAGTTGCGGCTAGTAAGGAGGATTCTTATGACTGAAGTGCTTAATAAAAATCCAGCTGAAGAAGCAGCTGAAAAAGCAATGAAAGAAATTTTTAAATGCTTGAGTCAAAGTGAATCATTTTTGCTTGAGGCAGGTGCCGGTGCAGGTAAAACATATTCGTTAATACAAGCATTAAAATATTTAGTCAAAGAACGCGGAGAATCCCTAATTAGTAAGGGACAGAAAATTGCATGTATCACATATACTAATGTTGCATGTGATGAAATTAAAAATAGGGTAGACGGGCACCCCGCGGTACTAGCATCTACAATTCATGCTTTTTGTTGGTCAATAATAAAAGACTTCCAATCGCAACTATGGGAAGAACTTCTTCATATTGAAAGATGGGCCGAAATGATCGCCGAGTCTAACATTAGAAATAAAATTAAAATTGAGTATGACTTAGGTTACCGTAGTGTAGATAGCGAAAAGATTTCGTTGGGGCATGACGATGTGGTTTCATTAACTGCAAAATTCATGAACTATGATAAATTCATCAAAATATTGAGTTCTCGATACCCGGTCTTATTTATTGATGAATATCAAGACAGTGACAAAGATTTTATTGATTCTATTCTCACACATATAATTGATAAAAAAGAGCAAACTTTAGTAGGTTTTTTTGGAGATGGTTGGCAGAAGATATATGGGAATGGGTCGGGATCAATAGAAAATTCAAATATAACATATATTGATAAACACGCAAACTTCCGATCTGAAAATGCAATAGTAGAAGCATTAAACAAAATTAGACCAGATTTAAAACAGGCAATAAAGGACCCCCATTCAACTGGATCGGTGAATGTGTATCACACAAATGGATGGAAAGGTGAAAGGCAGAAAGGGAGCCATTGGAAGGGAGACTTACCTACCGAAGTTGCACAAAGGGCCCTTGAAAAAGTTAGATTACACTTGAAAGAAGAGTGGGACTTTAAACCTAAAAAAACAAAAATTTTAATGTTGACTAATAATGTATTGGCTAGGGAACAAGGATATAGTGGGATTGCGAACGTTTTTCGGAGAAGTGAAGACTATTTAAAAAAGGGAAATCCATATATTGACTTCTTTGTTAGTACGCTAGAACCTTTATCTATAGCATTTGAAAATAGTCGGTACGGAGACATGTTTAAGGTATTAGATAGACGTTCAGCAATTATTCAATCAACAAATGATAAAACAGAGTGGTATGAAGCAATGTCATCATTAATCCAATTACGGGCTACAGGAACAATAGGAGAAGTGGTAAGCCACCTAAAAGACACAAGACGCCCACGATTATCAGCCATTATGGAGAAAATGGAAAAGAAGTTGGAGCAATACAATCCGACTTGTGAAGAGGAAAAAGTTTCTTCAATGGAACGGATAAAACAGTTAAAAAAAGTTCCTTATCAAGAAGTTGTAGAATTAGCTCGTTATATTGAAGAGAAAACACCTTTTTCCACCAAACATGGTGTAAAGGGGGCTGAATTTGAAAATGTGTTAGTAGTTTTCGGGCGTGGCTGGAATCATTACGACTTTAATAGGTTTTTAGAGTACTCAGTAGATATCGAAAAAATTTCTATAGATCAAAAAGACTTTTATGAGCGAAATAGAAACCTATTTTATGTCGCGGTTTCGCGCCCTATGAGAAGATTAACACTATTATTTACACAAGAACTTTCAAACGATTCATTATCAAAGCTATCCGAATGGTTTGGGGATGATAATATCTACTCCATGGGAGATAGCATATTAGATGAAAACTGATTGATATTTTTCATAGCTACAATCTCCTGATAGTAACCTCGTTAAGTAATTTTAAAAGAAAATAAAAAAGCACGAAAGTAGGTGGAAAAACGAATGATTTTTTCTACCTACTTTACTTTTATGTGTTTATTGACACCCCTTCTTATTGCCGACGTTATAAATCTATTTAGTATGTCAAATCAAGGCCGTCGTATTCTTCTTCAGAATCTAACGCCCTAGATTAACATTAGCTATGCGCATTAATACAGGTTTTCGGTCTGATTATGTACATTTTTATATTTACGTGCGGATTAAATTTTTACCAGATATCTATGTAATATGTTAATAAGGATAAATTTTATTATTATGTGCTTAAATTTTTATAGAGATATATCCACGTCACATGCATTAATAACCGTGTCCATCCCGCGGAAGAGCTTTTTCACAATCTGGAACTGTTTATACTTCCCCTTTGCTACCTGGAATTAGTAGTATTCCGGTAAAATCGGCAGGCTACCGAGCGTCCACCGGTTTCAGCGTGCGTCGTACGTTTTCGTCCTTCAATTCGACAAGATGACCGACATCCCCCATATGATATGGGCACCTAGCGGGAAGATTGGGCAAGGCTTGATTTCCGAATAGCCTTCATATTTGCGAACGGAAAAATCGTCTGCATACGCTTTCGATGGTTTTTCGGTAAGGATGAGCGGTTTCATAGAGACACCTCTTTCCATCGATATGTTTGTTCCTATCATCTCGTATTATGAGAAAATTTACTATGGGAGGGTGGTAAGAATAACAAAGACTTAACACTAAAATCTATTCTTGCGTCTCCTAAAAAGAATACATACAACCCGGGAATCAGCTCCTAGCCAATATGGTAAAATAGGTATTATAGAGACATTTGCCTAGAAGGACGATGTTTTAATAAGAGGGAGGACTTTACATGATCACCGGTGAATTAAAACATAAGATCGACGGCATTTGGACGACCCTTTGGACAGAAGGTAGTACCAATCCGTTAACGAATATAGAACAAGTGACGTATTTGCTTTTTATGAAAGGCTTGGATGAAGCGGAGTTGGCGAAGGAACTGGACGCGGAAATCTTAGGGTTGGAATATGAGGGGATTTTCCCGAAAGACCGGCCGCATCTTCGCTGGCATGTGTTCAAAAATTTAGGGGACGCGGAAGATATGTACCACAAGATGGTGCAGGAGATTTTCCCATTCATCAAAGGGCTTGGCGGCAAGGAAGAATCGGCGTTTTCCACGTATATGAAAGACGCGATTTTCCAAATCAACAAACCATCCACATTGCAGCGCGTCGTGGCGGCGATCGATGGCATTCCGATGGAAGATCGGGACACGCAAGGCGATGTGTATGAGTATCTGTTATCGAAGCTTGCGACGTCGGGAACGAACGGCCAATTCCGCACACCACGCCATATTATCAACATGATGGTCGGCTTAATGAAGCCGACCCCGCAAGATGTCATCATCGACCCGGCGATGGGATCGGCAGGGTTTTTAGTCTCAGCAAGTGAATATTTGCGGAAGAACCATAGTGACCTGTTCCTCGTGCAAGGGTTGAAAGACCATTTTCATCACGCCATGTTCCACGGCAATGATATGGATACGACGATGCTGCGGATCGGCGCGATGAATATGATGCTCCACGGAGTCGATGCACCGAACATTTCCTACCGGGACTCGCTGTCGGAGGACAATAAGGAGAAAGAGAAATATACACTCGTCCTTGCCAATCCGCCGTTTAAAGGGTCATTAGACTATGAGGCCGTAGCGAACGATCTGCTCGCAGTCGCCAAGACGAAAAAGACGGAATTGCTGTTCCTGACGCTGTTCCTGCGCATATTGAAACCGGGCGGCCGGGCAGCGGTCATCGTCCCGGACGGCGTATTGTTCGGGGCGTCGAACGCACATAAGGCGATTCGGAAAGAAATTATCGAAAACAACAAACTCGAAGCGATCATCTCCATGCCGAGCGGCGTCTTCAAGCCATATGCAGGGGTATCCACTGCCATCATGATCTTCACCAAAACAGGAGCGGGCGGAACGGACAACGTATGGTTCTACGATATGACAGCGGACGGCTATTCGTTGGACGACAAACGGAACGAAATCGAAGAAAATGACATCCCGGACATCATCGCAAGGTACGGCAATCTGGAAAATGAAAAAGACCGTAAACGGACCGAGCGATCCTTCTTCGTGCCGTTTGAGGAAATTCGGGAAAATGATTGGGATTTGTCGATTAATAAGTATAAAGAGGTTGAGTATAAGGAAGTAAAGTATAAAAAACCGAAAGATATATTAGAAACAATCGAGAAAATGGAAGTCGATATCTTAAAGGATATTCGATTGTTGGCTGGATTATTGAAGGGAGATTAAATAATGAACATAAGTAAATATCAAAATAAGAATAATCTCCTTGCCCTCAATTCAATGGAGTGGTCATTCCAGCCTTTTGAAAACCTGTTGCAAGATAGCACAAGATATCTAAATAAAATTCCGGGGAAAAGTTATTTGGAAGAGGCCAATTTTCCGATTATAGATCAAGGAAAAGCGAGAATAGCAGGTTACAGCAATTTGGAGAATCCTTTCGCTGAGGAATCAATTATTTTTGGTGATCACACGAGAGTATTAAAATATATTGATTTTCCTTTTCATATAGGAGCTGATGGAGTAAAAGTATTACTAAATAAGAGGAAGGATATTGCTTTAACTAAATATATTTACTACTATCTATCTTCAATTGAAATTCCGGATACTGGATACAATCGTCATTTTAAATTTTTAAAAGAGATAATTATTCCTTTGCCGTCACTAGAGAGACAGAAAAAAATAGTAAGTGTGTTAGATAAAGTTCTTCAAATCATTACAAAACGCCAATCTCAAATCACAGCATTGGATGAATTGGCGCAAAGTGTGTTTTTGGAGATGTTTGGAGATCCAGTGGAGAATCCGAAAAAATATCCATGGGCAAATTTAGGGTTTATTGGAGAATGGAAGTCAGGTGGAACCCCAAAGAGGTCCGTTATTGAATACTTTACGGGCGATATACCTTGGTTGTCTTCTGGAGAGCTGGAGCAATTATTTACATACGATAGCGAAGAACATATTACCGAAGAAGCGATAAAAAATTCCGCGGCGAAAATGATAGAAGTGAACTCTTTATTATTGGGCATGTATGATACGGCTGCATTAAAGTCAACTATTTTGAAAACGCCTTGCACCTGTAATCAAGCAATTGCATTTTCAAAAATTGATGAAACCAAAGCATCAACACTATTTGTATATACGTATATACAAATAGCCAAAGAATATTTAAAACGGCAACAAAGAGGGGTTAGGCAGAAAAATTTGAATTTGAATATGATTAGAGAGTTAAAGATTTTCTTGCCTCCATTACAAAGTCAATACTTATTTGAAAATAGACGATTGGAAATTGAGAACCAAAAAGAAAAATTGCAAAGCTCCTTAAAGAAATTAGAAAACTTACACAACACTCTCCTCCAAAAAGCTTTCAAAGGCGAATTATTCAACGAGGAAGCACTAGAAAACATAAAGTAAGGCGGTGATGGCCTTGGCGAACTTTGGGTTTTTGCAGGATAAACAACAATTTCATAGTTTTGCAGGAGCATGTTTGGAAGCGGAGAAGGCGATGCTTGTGAGCCCTGCGACGTGTGCGATTTTGGCGCGTCGGGCGTTGGAGCTTGCGGTGAAGTGGGTGTATCAGGTGGATAATGATGTGTCCGTGCCGTACCGCGACAATTTGTCGAGTTTGATCCACGACCGGAATTTCCTTGGCATTGTCGATGAGGAACTGTTGCCGATGTTGAAATATGTCGTCAAGCTCGGGAATACGGCAGTCCATACGAATGCGGCTATTACGCATGACGAAGCCGTTTTGTCGCTTCATCATCTGCACCAGTTCGTATCGTGGATCGACTATTGCTATGCCGATGACTACACGGCGCCCGCCTTCGATGAGCGGATTTTGCATGCGAATGATGACAAGCGCGAGCGGCCGGATGAATTGCAGGACTTGTATGAACGGCTGAGCGCAAAGGACAAGAGCTTGGAGCAATTGCGCAAGGAAAATGCCGAACTTCGCAGCCGATTCACCGCGAAGCGCATCGAGCATACACAAGACTCCCATTTCACCGTGGAGGAACTGAGCGAATTCAACACGCGCAAACTGTACATCGACTTGGATTTGAAGCTCGCCGGCTGGCAGTTCAACCAGGATATCGAGGAAGAGCATCCGGTCCACGGGATGCCGTCCGCTTCGGGTGCCGGCTACGTCGACTATGTTTTGCGTGGGGAAAACGGGAAGATCATCGCCCTTGTGGAAGCGAAGCGAACTGCGAAAGACCCGAAAGAAGGGCGCCAGCAAGCGAAGCTGTATGCGGACTGCATAGAGCGTGAACAAGGGTTGCGCCCGATTATTTTCTACACGAACGGCTACGAAACGTACATTTGGCACGACGACTACAGCGCGCGCAAGACATCCGGCTTCTACAATAAAGAAGAAGTCCAGCTGCTCATCGATCGCCGTACGTTGCGAAAACCGTTGCAGGATATTGCCATCGATGACGACATTACGAACCGCTACTATCAAAAAGAAGCGATCCTTTCCGTCTGCGATGCGTTCGAGCGCAAACAGCGGAAGGCGCTTCTCGTCATGGCGACGGGCAGCGGGAAGACACGGACGGCGATTTCGCTCGTCGATGTGCTAACGAAGCATAATTGGGTGAAAAACGTCCTCTTTTTGGCAGATCGAACTGCGCTCGTGAAGCAGGCGATGCGGAACTTCAATGCGTTGCTTCCGAACTTATCGCTGTGCAATTTGCTAGAAAACAAGGCGAACCCGGAGGAAAGTCGGATGATCTTTTCGACGTACCCGACGATGATGAACGCGATTGATGCGACGAAGACGAAACATGGCCAGCGGTTATTTACAGTCGGCCATTTCGATTTGATCATCATCGACGAATCGCACCGCAGTATTTACCAGAAATACAGAAGTATATTTGATTATTTTGACGGCATGCTCGTCGGACTGACGGCCACGCCGAAAGATGAAGTCGATAAAAATACGTATTCGATTTTCAGTTTAGAAAACGGCGTCCCGACGTATGCATATGAACTGGCTCAAGCTGTCAAGGACGGCTATTTGGTCGATTACAAAACATTGGAAACGAAGACGAAGTTTTTGGAAGAAGGCATCGTCTACGATGATTTGTCCGAGGAAGAGAAGGCCGAGTTTGAAGACGTGTTCGAAGAGGAGCCGCACGTCCGCGATATCGACAGCAGCGCCCTGAACAACTGGCTGTTCAATGCCAACACGATCGACATGGCACTGGAGAGCTTGATGACGAACGGCATTCGGATCGAGGGTGGGGACCAGCTCGGGAAGACGATCATTTTCGCGAAAAACCATCGCCATGCGGTAGCCATCAAAGAGCGTTTTGATCTGAAATTTCCGGAATACGGCGGGAGCTTCGCGGAAGTGATCGACTATAGTATGAATTACTATCAGTCGTTGATCGATGATTTTTCTACGACCGCGAAATGGCCGCAAATCGCCATTTCCGTCGATATGCTCGACACCGGCATCGATGTTCCGGAAGTCGTCAATCTAGTGTTCTTTAAAAAGGTGCGTTCCAAGACGAAATTTTGGCAGATGATCGGACGGGGCACGCGGCTGCGTCCGGATCTCTTCGGCTTGGGGCAGGACAAGGAATACTTTTTGATCTTTGATTGGTGCGGGAACTTTGAATATTTCCGTGAGAACAATCACGGAGTGGAAACGAAGCTATCGAAAACGCTGACTGAGAAGGTGTTCAATACGAAGGTCGATATCGTGCGGGAATTGCAGGATGTCGAATATCAGGCAAGTCCGTACCGGGAGCTCAGACAGGACACGATCGGTGATTTGCTGACGGACGTGAAAGCGCTCAATGATGAAAACTTCCGGATCCGGCAGCATATCAAATACGTGCATAAATATAAAGAACGGTCCAGCTGGGAGTCGCTTTCCGTCGTTCAGACGAATGAAATCAAAGAGCACGTCTCCCCGCTCATCACGCCATACGATGATGACGAGCTGGCCAAACGGTTCGATTTGCTGCTGTATACGATTGAACTGGCGAAATTGAACTCGAACAATGCGACGAAGCCGATCACCCGAGTGATGCGGACCGCGGAGGAGTTGTCCAAACTGGGGTCTATCCCGCAAGTGGTGGAGCAGAAGGACATCATCCAAAAGGTGAGGGGAGAAGCATTTTGGCAAGAGGCGACCGTTCAGGAGTTGGAGGAAGTCCGGGAAGCATTGCGGGATTTGATCAAATTCATCGAACGCGACCAGCAAAAAATCTATTATACGGATTTCCAGGACGAGGTCATTGAACAAACAGAAAACAGTTCCCTGTTGGATGTCAATGATCTACAAAGCTATCGTCAAAAAGTCGAACACTACCTTAAAGAGCATCAAGATCAGCTGGCCATTTACAAGCTGCGCCATAATAAAGAACTGACGAAGCAGGATGTGGAAACACTTGAACATATCTTATGGAACGAGCTCGGATCCAAGGAGCAGTACGAGAAAGACTTTGGCAATACGCCGATTACAAAGCTAGTCCGCAATATCGTCGGCTTGGACCGTCAAGCCGCACTGGAGGAATTTTCAGAGTTTTTGTCTGAAGAGCGCTTGAATCTTTCCCAAGCCAAGTTTGTCGGATTGATCGTCGATTATATCGTGAAGAACGGGACATTGGATAAGCAAGTGCTCCAGCAAGACCCGTTCCGTACACTTGGCAGCATCACGTCTTTGTTTAAGGAGAATATGGGCGACGTAAAGAAAATCATTACGATTATCGATCGGATCAACGGGAACTCGGAGTTTATATCGTAAAAAGCTAAAGGGTGCCTGTGCGGGTTGCAACTCGGAAAATTCGGAGTTGAGTCTAAGTCGTGCGGGTATAGGCACTCTTGGCGAAGTGAAAATAGGAACCCCGTTAAGAAGCCGAAACGAAAGGTTTTTCGGGGGACTTTATATCGCTTGGTGAAAGTCCGGGCTACGGGTTATTTTAAGATGTAGTGCTTTTACTTTTCAGGAAAGGATAGATTGTACTGTATGGATTTAGTTGTAACTGATGCGGCCGCTAACTGGTTTATAGAAGAGGTTGGTTTGAAAGAAGGAGATTCAGTGAAATTCCATGGGAGATATGGGGGGATCGATCCTGTTCAATTTGGATTCTCATTAATGTTCACAAGAAATGAGCCAATTCGTGCAGTTGCAAGCGTTAAGAATAGCGGGATATTATTATTTATCGAAGAGAATGACTTATGGTTTTTCGATGGGCATGATCTCCATGTAGATTACAATGAGAAGCTAGATGAACTTAGCTATACGTATGTTAAGTAATGGACCAACAGTATGAATGGAACGAAGGATTCCTTTTTTGAATTCTGCAGGCTCGGCCAGTTGATGCAGCCGCTTCAAAGGGATAGTTTCTCCGTTTACGATATAGCGCTGCTTCGTTTCCTTCACCATGCCGATGACGTCCAAGCTCTGCTCCACGATGGATTTGACCAGTTTTTGTAAAAGCACATTTTCAAGGAAGCATGGCCAAAGCAGCGCGCCAGCTTTACTGCGGCATCGATCGTAGGCAGAGTCATCGATGCTCAACGCTTTCGGTCGCTCTTCGTTTGTGAGGCGTGTCACCATTTGAATGGTAAACATGCTTAAAAGCAGTGGGAAACAACGCCAATTGAACGTAGATTGATTCAAAGAAACCAAAGGATTTCCGTATGCCTGCCTCGCGTAAATACTGATTCATTTTCAACTCGAAAAAAACGGAATCCAATTCCTTCGGCAGTTGCCTATCTGGGCAGTTTTGATCTATCGATAGTAGGGACACCTCTTCTGTGGTAGTGATTTCTCGACAATCTCACTATACCAAAGAATGGGGTGTTTTTTCATTTTTCATCAAGACTGTAAAGATACCTAACCGCCACGCTCATTTTATAATCCTGTCAACGGTTGGTGCCTATTTTGACGGTGCGAAAGTTGAGTAAGGAATGGTTGTTGGGAAAATTTCTAGATACACGACGACTAGCGTTGTATTTATACTGGTTAAAAAACGGACTCATATTTCTAGGAATGACCACTCATCACCCGAGATTTGTCGACTTTGAATAGGCTATAGTGCGTAAGCATAACTCCGCCTGCCGATCCAAATCCGATTCGTTTTGCCGAGTGGGTCTAATCAAGGATACTCACTTTCATAGCAATCTCTGACTCCTTGTCTTAATTTACTTTCCACCGAGATTACCAGTATTAACTGAAGCCTGCTCATCTCGAGTAAAGTTCCCGTATGAAATTGGCGTTTTCAGTGAAGAACCTGTTGATCGTATCCTCTGCCGGAGCACGCCGAACGTAAAAGGGAATGTTTTTAGTTTGGATGAACGAGTCGATTTCTTGTACTGTGTCGATTCCACCCTCCAATGTGTTCGCCCACAGGTCTATCTGCTTTCCGTCACTGAAATGGAGGATGTACTTTCCATTAAATGATTTCCGGTTTGAGTCCGATTCGATCGATATGGAGTAATCAATGTCCACGTACTTCACTCCATCTGTCCAATCATATTCATTTTGCGTCAAACTCCAAAAAGTACTAAATGTGATTTTCTCTTCAGCAATCACAAGGGCATTTGTGACTCCTAAGTAGAGGAAAGGCAATGTGAGCAAAATGGGGATTATCGCCAATCACTGCACTAAACCGACCCCAGATTGGAATGCCTTGAAAGACTTCTCTCGAATCCCTTCCTTGATGTAAAAGTAAATTCCCCAAGTTGTAAGCCCATAAATGATAGCGCTGAGAAAAAAGACCCAATAGGCGCTAAGCGGGGTGCCAAAATAGATAGCGTCCTCCGTATAATTGATCTGCTTGTTGAGGAAATAGAAAACGAAAAACCAGATGACCGAAAAGAAACCGAACCTTAGGAAAAACAGCCACCACAGCTTTTTTTCAGACCCCTCTTTTTTCATTGGGACCCCCTCCTTCCATGTTTATGAAACCTTCACATGAAGTATAATTCATTTCAAAACTGTAGTAGGTGTACGTAAAGTAAGCGATTAAGTTTCAATTCAACAGCGGAGGCCCAGCTGGGGAATTTGATAGGAGAGCTGAAAAGTTAGTTTACTCGGACTCATTACGCTGTATTTCTACACCGTGCATTGAATCTTGGAAATGAGGATCCACCCATGCTTGGCAATTATGATTTATATAATGTTATAGCAAAAAAGTAAAGTTGAAAGAATCCAACGTTGTGGAGCTAATTTGTGAACATAGACTACAAAGGAACCATTCAAACAAATCACCTTTGACTTTTTCAAAAAGCCCCTGTATGATGGAAATGACAATTTGATCGTTAGGAGGACTATTGAAAATGACGTACTCAATGAGACTTCGTTTCCCAACTTTAAACCAGTAACTGAATACGGTTAAAGGCTCTGTATGTGCATGCAGAGTAAAAGGGATAAGTCTGTCCATTTTCAATATTCTTCATTTGAAAGATAATTATGTGATTTGAAGAAAGGGAATTGAACTGCCTTTCTTTATTTGTGTACTCTCGTTTTTACATTATGATAGGACGATTTAGAGACAGATATCTTCATAATCCATTCAATTAAATAGGATTTTCCTTTTACTTAGATCACAGACGGACAGTCTGTGATCTTTTATTGTTATAGAAGGAGGTTTTTTAAATGGGTATGTTGCTTTTTTATTGATACGAGCTGCAGTTTTGATGGCTCGTATCGGTTCATAATCGATACGTAAGAACTATTACAGGGGGTATCGATTATAATGAAAAATAAATGGAAACGTAAATTCTTTGCTATTTATACGGGGCAGTTCTTTTCACTTCTAACTAGTGCTGCCGTGCAATTTAGTATAATTTGGTGGCTAACGGATACTACAGGAGGTTCACCGCTAGTACTAACTTTGGCTGGTTTGGCTGGATTTTTACCTCAAGCCCTGTTGGGTCCTGTTGCAGGTACAATTACAGATCGTTATTCACGAAAAATGATGATGATTCTTTCGGATCTGACAGTTGCAAGTGTAACTTTTGCTTTATTTGTATCGATGTATTTTTTTGAACCAAGTATACAGTTGGTCCTACTTGTGTTAATCCTTCGTTCAATAGCAACGGCATTCCATATTCCGGCAATGCAAGCGTTAATTCCACTAATGGCACCCGAAGAACATCTTACAAAGGTTGCCGGATGGGGACAGACAGTAAGTTCCATGTCCAATATCGTGGGTCCGGCAATTGGGATGTCATTATTAGCTGCAAGTTCAATTGAGTGGGTATTATTGTTAGATGTTTTCGGTGCAGTGATAGCAAGTAGTATTCTACTGTTTATTCACATACCGAAAGTGCAAAGAAAAGAAACAATAGACACTACAAGCATTCTTGCTGAAATGAAAGAAGGATTTGATGCACTTGTAAAGCACCCTATTTTGTTGAAGCTAACGTTTATCATGACGGTTGTTGCTGTTCTATACATTCCTCTTGGCACTTACTTTCCTCTTATAACACGGAATCATTTTGAACAAGGTGTTGTCGAGGCTGGTGTTGTCGAGGTTGTTTTTGCTGTAGGTTTAATTGCAGGGGGTTCACTGTTAGGTATTCTCGGCGATCGATTTGATAAGGTTAAAACAATGGCAGCAGGAATGATGTTGATGGGTATTGCATTGGTCATTTCCGGTTTGCTCTCATCTTCTCTCTTTTACGTTTTTGTTGTTTTAGCTGGCTTAGTCGGTTTAGCGGGACCTTTGTTTTCAGGGCCTTTCTATGCTTTTATACAAACAGAAATTGAACCACAGCTACTGGGGAGAGTCTTTGGATTTGTGACAAGTCTTTCATTATTAGCGGTACCGATTGGCTATTTGGTAGCAGGTGTATTGATTAAATTAGCGGGCGTAGCTGCTCTTTTTTCAATCATAGGTGTTTTAATTGCAATAAACGGCGTATTGGCGATGAAATCTAAATAGGAGGAGAAATTTATGCCATATATATTATTCTATTGATACGGGCTTGATTTAAAAGCTCGTATCGATGGTTAGCTATCGGTACGAAATGACTATATTTCGGGAGGTAGCTATGATGGAACAAATATGTTTTGAATTAGAAAATGTGGAAGTAACCTTTCTTGATAAGAAAGTATTGGAGATTGATCGGTTAGCTGTCCATCAACTTGATCGGATTGGTGTCGTTGGGAAAAACGGCGCAGGGAAAAGTACTTTGATAAAATTACTTGCAGGAATCGCTAAACCGTCGAAGGGAAAAGTTGGTAGTCATGTAAGTGTTGGATATTTTGAACAATTAGAGGCGCCGAAACCCGTTGAGGTTGATCCTCGGTTGCTGGGGAAATTGCACGTACATGGTGCTGTTGATGGATTGAGTGGTGGTGAACAGACAAGATTGAAGCTTGCCCAGTTGTTTACCCACTATTATGAATGCTTATTAATTGATGAACCGACAACACATCTGGATCAAGAGGGTATTTCCTTTTTGCTCGATGAGCTTAGGTATTACTATGGTGCACTGGTGCTAATCAGTCATGACCGGGCTGTATTAGACGAATTGGTTACAACCATTTGGGAAGTAGAGGAAGGAAAAGTAAACGTATATTCCGGGAATTACAGTGAATACATTGCACAAAAGCAATTGGAGCGAGAACAGCAAGGTAAAGCTCACGAACAATACATGAAAGAAAAGAGTCGTCTTGAAAAAGCAGCCCAGGAAAAAATGAAAAAAGCTGAGAAAATAGCTAAGTCATCGAAAAAGGAGCCGAAGGCAAAGCCTAATCGTATGATAGAGACCAAGTCAAAGGGAACAAGCCAAAAAGCCATACAGCGTGCGGCAAAAGCAATTGAGCAAAGGGTGGAGAAGCTGGAAGCTGTGGAAGCCCCGAAGGAAGAAAACGTCATTCGTTTTCGCCAACCAAAATCGCTTGAGCTGCACAATAAATTTCCGATTATGGCAGATCGATTAACGATTTCAGCAGGCGATAAATTACTTCTAAGCGAAGCTGATTTTCAGTTCCCGTTGGGTCGAACTATTGCTATTACGGGGAGTAATGGATCGGGTAAAACAACGCTCCTTCGACATGTTTTAGCAAATGGTAAAGGCCTGACAATTTCTCCTAAAGTAGTGTTTGGAGCTTATGAGCAGATGGATTATCAGTTCACTAAAGATGAAACAGTCATTGGGTTTATAAAAGATAGAAGCGACTACGAAGAAAGCGAAATTCGTTCCGCTCTTCATTCTATGGGGTTTGCGGGAAATGACTTGAAAAAGAATGTTCGTAATTTAAGTGGTGGTGAAGCAACTCGCCTTGTGTTGTGCCGTTTATTTTTAGGCAGATACAATGTCTTGGTTTTAGATGAACCAACCAACTTCCTTGATATTTTTTGCATTGAGGCTTTGGAGCAATTTCTAAAGGGATATGAGGGTACTGTCCTTCTTGTATCACATGACCGAACTTTTATAGACCGGGTAGCTGATGATGTGTACGCGATTGAGGAACAAAAAATAAAGCTTAAAAGCTAAACCTTAGGGAGCAGGGTTATCCTGCTTCTAAGGTTTCTCTTTTTAATCATTTTCACAAGAAAAGGACACGATATATAAATTATACTTTTTCTTTTAACTTATTTAATAAAAACTCGGAGACTATTCCCATACTTTCAATAGCAGCCTTTGCTTCTATATCAGTTATTTCAGGTAAAAATGGACGACCGTGACCAGTTCCTTGTTTATTCCTTAGATTGTTTACTGAACAACCTAATTCATACATACTATTTTCAAAACGAGATGTTACCTTATTGTTTCCATCCGTTTCAGGGGTAGATAACCCCAACAGGTAGAATGAAAATCCTAATAAAGTTGGAAAATTGCTTTGTTGATACTTACCTTGTAATCTCGTGATAACATGCGCGGCTACTGCCTCTAACAAATCCTTGCTAGTCCCTGTCAACAACGCTGCATCCGAAGCCCCTTTTTTAGCACGGCGTATATAGCCCTCTAGTGCTTTCTCCATTTCTATATCAGATAAATTATCTAATACAATTGGGGTAATCATACCGTCGCTTGCTAATATAATCCCTTCCATCTTCAGCGAGTTCTGAAGGTTCTGGATGTATTCATTGCCAACAAAGTTTGGAGAGTCTTCACGAAATCCTCCATGTCCTCTAATTAATGAAAGAAGAGAGCTAACAAAAGTTTCCCCAGCTTCTTGATCGTATTCCAATGCCCAATTTAGCACTGCATTCACTCTTTTGGCTTTACCCACATTTTTATTATAACCACTTAATTTTGGATCTCCTTTCTCCAATTTATTACGAAGAATAATATTATCAAGATCTGCATGACTAGGCTTCCGAGTTACAACTAATGCATCGTCTATCACTTGTGAGACGGCAACGGCAATTTCTTCATTTAACGGTAGTTTTTTCATGTATGTCGATCTTCCTTTTTCAAAATGCCATAATATTTTGCGGGAAATCCATTCAATATCCATTGTATGTTCGACTATTTTTATTTAAAAGACAAACAAAAATATAGACCTTCTCCTTTATCATATCATGGTTTATTTAGGTTATTGGGGAATTTGAATATTGCTTGGCCCTTATCATCCACATAATAAAATGACAGGTTTCATAGAGCCACCTCCATTGTAGGTACATTTGTTCTATTATCTCACATTTGGAAGAGGATTTCTATGTGGAGGAAATCGGTAGAAGAAGTTATTCATAATTTGGAGACTTACGAAGCAATGACATGCTAATACGACTTGGCATGTAAGAGGAGCATTCCCATCGTTAATACAGTGGAGGCCAAATAAAAAAGGGCTAATATTTATATCCCCCATATTAAATGCTATATTAATAAAAGCTATGTATTACTTATTAAGACGGGATATCTATTATGAAAATAAAGCAACGTAAACTAATCCTTACCTTACTAATCATCTACACAGCTTTGATTTTATACTTTTTGTTCTTTGGCTTTGGGAGACCTGGTGCAACAGTTGGCATTAACGAATACCGATACAATTTAATTCCGAATATACTACCTTTAAGATTTCCAACCATTTCAGACTTTGGATATGTTCAACTTTGGTTTTTTAACTTCGGTAACTTCGCAGGATTTATACCGATTGGAATATTGATTCCTCTTTTATATCGTTGTAAATTTCTTTGGTTCGTTTTATTGATTTTCTTGTCGATTCTCACGGTAGAAACGGTCCAAATGGTAACATTTTTAGGTAGCTTTGATATAGATGATGCAATCTTGAATACATTAGGTGCAACAGTAGGGTTTTTTGCATACAAAAATGGTTTTCGCTTTGCGAGTATTCGGCAAAGCATTAGTGTCACCATTATTTCTGCTGTTATCCTTTCAATAATAGTGATAGGGTTTTCGGAGTTTCTGAATAAATCTTTCACAAAAATAGATGGGGATGTTATAGCTTTACATGAATTAAAAACAACCGAAGATAGACGAGTGGATAACAGTCTTCAAAGTTTTGAAATTGGACATGAAAAAATTGAGCCGAAAATAAACTTGTATTCTAGTGAGGGCGATAAGGTGGAATCATTCACCTATACATTTGATGGTAAAGATATTGTCCTTTCTTTAAATTTCGGAATTCCTGATAATGCCAGTGACTATGATGGTAAGGTTGTTATTTCTGTTAATGGACAAGAGAGAGAAACCTATTCCAATAAAGACCGAGTTTCTTATGAAATTCCTATGGGGAAGGTAAATGAACTAACAATCACAATTGAAGGAAATGCAAAGCTTTGGGATGTTACATTTAAAGAAATGAAGTATTGGTGGAAGTGAAGCTATAAATGATTTTTTGCACAGAACTCTTCTTTCTCGCGATTATGTGGATTATTTTTGACCTTATAGTGAAAGTTAGTTGGTAAGAAAGAGAAGTGACGATGAAGGGCTGTATGGAGATGTATTATCTAGATCGAAAGCTCATGTAAAGAGGGGGCAGGGCACCTATTGTTTAATAGGGTTCTTCAATGGGAAAAATACACTGCAAGGCCTTGCCGTTAAGACCGGCTGCTTTCTGTGCGCATACCGCCCTTCCACATGGAGATTTTGAAGAGGGGTGCCGCATGGTCGCCGTATTAAATACACGCTAGCATGAGGAGATCTGCCTATCATGGAAAATAACCCACCCTATTTTTATCATTTTTTAGAACCGGTATCCAAAGACCTATCCCGAATGGCGAATGAGCTTGAAAAGAGCATTTACTCCAGTCCACAGACTATGCTGATGCACGCACGGACATTTGTCGAAGCGGTTCTGCAGCGGGTCATGGTTGCGGAACAGCTGGCAGGTGAGGATAATCTTACACTCAAAGACAGAATTGATTTGCTGGAGAGAAAAAACGTGCTGAAAAAGGAAGTTCTTGATGCGCTTCACGAGGTGAGAATGAATGGGAACTCAGCGGCACACGAAACTAGGAACTTCCGGTATTCGGAGGCCCTTCTTTCTTGGGAGGCGCTCTATACAATCATCCGGTGGTATGTGAAACAATACAGCCCTGTGGATGTGAATGTGCCGGTTTATGAGGATCCCGAACCAACGAAAGGTGATGAAACCGAAGTAACCGAACTCGAAGCACGGTTGCAAAACATGGAAACCCTGATCCGTTCAAACATTCAACAACAGAGAGGTCTCAACGAG
Organism: Bacillus sp. OxB-1; assembly: GCF_000829195.1. Taxonomy (GTDB): domain Bacteria; phylum Bacillota; class Bacilli; order Bacillales_A; family Planococcaceae; genus Sporosarcina. The sequence goes on from NZ_AP013294.1 coordinate 1,106,654, forward strand.
GAACTTGAGACAGCAGCAGTTTCAGGGACCCCTGAAGATGCACTGCCGGGTCTTGCTACGGTTCGCACAATCGTATATAAAGACCGAAGTCTGGAAGTCCCGCACTTTCTCCGCGACGCATTCCTGCTGCCGCAAAGATTCGAGAAATCGGAACGTTTTCTCGCAATGCTTGCGGCTGAACAGGAGGTACGGGTCATGAGCGAACTTCCGAATAATCTGGAGGGGCTGCATGAAGACGTGGAAGGGTTCAGTGAAAAAAATGATGAGATGTTATTCAAAGAACTGAAACACTTCATCGAAGAAGAAATCGCCAGACGTGAGATAGAATTGGCGCATCCAGGGAAGCTCATATTGTTTTACAATACGGATTATGTTATCGTTACCGATCAATTGGCGAGCATCCCCCTAACGAAAGAGGATTTCGGCAGCAGTCCAAGCCTATTCCATCAATTGCACGAAGATCAGATTGAAAGGGTTGGTCAGCTTCCTAAAGACTTGGTTACCCTAACTAAATACGACAGCATTGATTTCAAGACAGTAGAAGAACTGTTCGGGCAATTGAAGAGGAAGTAAGCCATATGAAGCGGAGGGTAACAGGCTCTGGATGTCAGCCTGGGTACCCGGTACCGAAGACATTTTGATAAGAAAAGAGACCGTTCAGGAAATTAGACGGTCTCCTTTATTTTTTCAAATTGAAACTCATTAATTAGTGCATGCCTTTTGTAGTAAAGATGTGCAATATTTCCAATGAAAAAAGACCATAGAACCAACGGAGCTGAAGTCCGAAATAGGCATTAATCTTGTTTTGTTCTGACGATTAGCAACATCACAAAGGAAATAAAGACAATGGAAATGACCCACAACCACGCCATTTTCATATTACCGGAATCAATCGCTATATAAATGGCCGTAGGAATTGTCTGTGTGACTCCAGGGATGTTACCGGCGAACATTAATGTAGCACCAAATTCACCCAATGCCCGTGCAAAGCTTAATATGCTTCCGGAAACAAGGGCCCTTGAAGCTAAGGGAACAGAGATGAAGATGAAAATCCTCCATTCATTCGCTCCATCTATCCTAGCCGCTTCTTCAATCTCAAGGTTCACTCCCTGGAATCCCGATTTTGCGGACTGATACATTAGAGGAAAAGCAACAACGATTGAAGCAATCACGGCGGCCCACCAAGTGAATATTACAGGCTGTTTAAAAAGCCATTCAATCGCCTGTCCAATCATGCTGTTTTTTCCGAAGATGACAATAAGAAAAAATCCAACAACTGTTGGAGGGAGTACCATCGGAAGCATCAGAATTGTTTCCAAAATGGCTTTTCCCTTAAAAGAATTTCTGGCTAAAAGTCGTGCTGCCAATGTTCCCATTATAATAACAACAACGCCAGCTATGGAGGCTATTTTCAAAGATAACCAGACGGGACTCAAAAATTCTTGCACGAAATCCTTATTTAGTAGTAAATCCATATTCTTTAAAGACCTTTATTGCGTCTTCGCCTTGTAAGTAATTGTGAAATTCTTTCGCAGCTTCGTATTGTTTTGAGTCCGTAATGATCCCGACAGGATAAATAATAGGAGCGTGTGTAGAAGGTTCGGCGGATACAATGATTTCTACTTTATCTGAAAGTAAGGCATCCGTTTTGTATACAATTCCAGCATCAACATTGCCGGTTTCAACGTAAGACAAGACTTGACGGACATCTTTCGCATAAACTACTTTTGACTCCACATCATTCCAGATATCCATATTCTCAAGTGACTCTTTTGCATATTTTCCTGCAGGCACTGTTTCCGGCGTTCCGATGGACATTTTATCTACTTTTGTAAGGTCTTCGAAACTTTCAATCAACGGGTCTCCTAGTGGAACAACTAAAACAAGTTCATTTCCTAGAAGGTCTAATCCGTCTTCCTTTGCAATATTTCCTTCCTCTACCAATAAATCGAACTTATCTTCGGCAGCAGAGAAAAACAGGTCGACCGGCGCCCCCTGGGTGATTTGCTGCTGCAAAGAGCCGGAACCACCGAAGTTGAATTTCAACGAAACTTCGGGATGCTCCTCTTTATATGACTGTTGAATTGCATCCATAGCATCTTTCAGACTAGCCGCAGCTGAAATGGTTAATTCAACAGTTTCCCTATGTCCAGAGGATGTCTCTGTTTCCTGTTGGTCTGAACCTTGATCAGTATGCTGTTTATTAGCACATGCTGCTGTCATCATAAGTAAAGATAAAAGAACACCGAAGAACTTCTGTCGCTTTTGCATATTCCACCTCATCCTCACCCATTATTTATAACTTATTATAACTAGTGCTGTCTTATTAAGCTAAAGGTGATCGTCTCTTCTACTCTTCATCAAGAGTAATACGATTTTCTGTTTTGGGGTCGAAAAAGTGGACTCTATTCATATCCATTGCTAAATCCAGAATTTGGCCTTGTGTAACATCCGATTGTGCGTCAATCCGGGCAATCAATGGTTGGCTTGCGATTTGTGAGTATATAAGCGTTTCCGCGCCCAGCAGCTCAGTCGCCTCTATTTTCACATTAATGGTAGAACCGGTACAGCTTTCAATGAATGAATCGTCATCATGAAGATCTTCCGGGCGAATGCCCAATATAATTTCTTTGTTTGCATAGCCCTGCTTATATAGAATATTATTAGTTCTTTCTGGGAGTAAGATAGAAACATGACCTATATGTATTTTTCCTTCCGACACGATACCAGTAAAAAAGTTCATCGCAGGTGAACCGATAAAGCCCCCGACAAAAATGTTATCGGGTTTTTCATATACTTCTTTCGGAACTCCGACTTGCTGAATCATGCCGTCATTCATCACGACAAGGCGTGTTGCCATTGTCATGGCTTCGGTCTGGTCATGCGTAACGTAAAGAGTTGTGGTTTGTAAGCGTTGATGCAGTTTAATAATTTCCATTCGCATTTGTGTACGGAGTTTTGCGTCTAAGTTGGATAAGGGCTCGTCCATTAAGAACACTTTCGCATCGCGAACGATGGCGCGGCCCAATGCTACACGTTGTTGTTGCCCGCCAGAAAGCGCCTTCGGTTTTCGATTTACATATTCCTCAAGACCAAGAATCTGTAAAGCCTCTTTTATACGGCGATCAATTTTAGCCTTTGGGAATTTGCGACTCCTTAGCCCAAATGCCATGTTTTGATAGACGTCCATATGCGGGTAAAGGGCATAATTTTGGAAAACAAACGCGATGTCACGGTTTTTTGAAGAAATATGGTTCATCCGTTTCCCATCAATTAGAATATCTCCTTGTGAGGGATCTTCTAGTCCGGCAACAAGGCGCAATATCGTAGATTTACCACAGCCTGACGGCCCGACTAAAACAATAAACTCCTTGTCACTAATGTCGAGGTTGAAATCTTTTACTGCTGCTATATTATTATGGTAAGTCTTATAAAGATGCTGTAGTCGTAATTTGACCATTTGTGTCATCCTTTATAAAAAGTCATTCCTTAATTTAAAAATGCAGTATAAGACTTCCGGCAGATCAATAATCACTTGTAACTCATTGTAGTATAAAACTAAAGAAGATTCACTTTAATTCAAGTCGTATGGCGTGTAACTTTTAAGGAAGGGATGGTATTATATGGAGTTGGTTGTAACTGATGCGGCTGTTAACTGGTTTCGAGAAGAGGTTGGTTTGAAAGGGGATTCAGTGAAATTCCATGGGAGATATGGAGGCGCCGATCCCGTTCAATTTGGATTCTCTTTGATGTTTACAAGGAATAAACCAATTCGTGCTGTTGCGAGCGTCCGGAAAAGAGGGGTGTTGCTATTTGTCGAAGAGAACGACTTATGGTTTTTCGATGGGCATGACCTGCACGTGGATTATGATGAGAAGCTGGAGGAGCTTAGCTATACATACGTCAAGTAATGGATATCGCCATGGAATGGATTGACGAAACTTCTAAATACAGTTGGCGCAAGTGTCTTACAAGACCGGACATTAGTGGCGGGGAAGACCTTTCTTCGATTAAGGAACAACTGGTAGCATTCGAGGGTCAAATTGAACCCGGGATGCCAGGTGCATGACCTGTCCAGCCCATGGAAATACAAGGAATCATGCAGCTTTTCATAGTGGCCATAGACATTACGCGAAGTTCAGGGAGTTTTTCTTTTACCGAGTGAATCGGTTGGTCTCCGCCGTAGACATTCAGTTGTTTTAACTGTCCGTTTGGCAGTTTGGACAGAAATTGCGCGAGTTGAAACCGCTATAGACCCTTTAATGGAAATTTCCATTAAAGGGTTTTTCATTTGAATCCGACTTGGGGGAACTTGTATTCCTTAGCACCGAACTGTCACACCCGGGGCCCGAACTGACATACCCTGCAAGGAAACTCGCACACCCCGACGAAACTGGCACACCCTCGGAAGGAACTGTCACATCCGGGGCCCGAACTGAGACACCCCGCGAGGAAACTCGCACACCCCGACGAAACTGGCACACCCTCGGAAGGAACTGTCACATCCGGGGCCCGAACTGAGACACCCCGCGAGGAAACTCGCACACCCCGACGAAACTGGCACACCCTCGGAAGGAACTGTCACATCCGGGGGCCGAACTGTCACACCCCGCACGGAAACTCGCACACCCGGACGAAACTGGCACACCTTCGGAAGGAACTCACACCCGGGCCCAAACTGTTACACCCTGCAAGGAAATTCGCACACCCCGATGAAACTGGCACACCCTCGGCAGGAACTCGCACACCCGGGGCCCGAACTGTCACACCCTGCAAGGAAACTCGTACACCCCGACGAAACTGACACACCCTCGGAAGGAACTGTCACATCCGGGGGCCGAACTGTCACACCCCGCAAGGGAACTCGCACACCCGGGGCCCGAACTACCACTCCCTGCAAGGGAAAGCAGGATAACCTACTCTTCCGATTTGAATTTTTCTACCGATTTCCTCCTCAATCTACGAACAAATGATTTATGCTTGTTAGCTTTAGTTGCTTGGAGTGAGTGGAAGGCGGCGACTCCCTGCGAGGTGAAACACGAATGTTGAGACCCCGCAGGAAAAGCGAAGCGTTTGGCAACAGAGCAGTAGCTATTGCAGCGATAATTGCTCTCTACACCAACAGAAAAAAGTAACCTTTCTCCGCTACCGGGCAAGTAGATGAGATGGTTACTTTTTTTGGTTAAACATTCTTACTTCTGGCCAACCGCAATTCAAGCGGATGTCAGCTGCAATCGACCGGTTGTTGGCGCACTCGGTATTTTTTAATATGTTTATTTTACTACAGACATACGAGGACTACACCTTGAAGAGCATCAAACCGCCTCTAGAAAGATCTTTGCAGTCCGAAGGAAACTAACTGTCAAAGATGTCCTCCTTGCTAACCTAAAATCCTATCGGATAAGCGGGTTCTTCATTGCCATGTTCAAACGTTTCGATAAACTTTTCAAGGGTGGAAGTTAAATACGCATCTTTTCTTCGAATGAAGACGGTATTGATTTTGCTGTATTTTTCGGGCAAGTAATGACAGTGGACCAGTTCTTTTTCTGCTAAATGGGAGACGGCTGATTTGGGAACAAACGTAATGCCAAGACCCATGACTACGCTCCCTAGTATTGTTTCCAAGGTTCCGAATTCCATCACTTTTTGCGGGGTTATGTTTTGATCTTTATACCAGGTTTCCAGTCTTGCCCGGTAGCCGCATCCTTTGCTGAAGCAAAGGAATGGCTCCTTTTTTAATTGCTCCACTGACGTTTTCGATTTGTCTGATAGTATGACTAGCTCTTCTTGAAAAACGTCATGGGAAACCAGTTCAGGGTGTTGGTCGATTTCTGTTATGAACGCACCATCCAAATGGTGATTTAGTACATCTTGTTGGAGCTGTTCAGTCACACCTGTCAGAAGAGATAAATCTACGTTTTTATATTTTTTACTATAGGCAGACAAGATAACCGGTAATTTAATGACGGTTTCCACGGAACCGATTTCCAGTTTGCCTGCGGGTTCCGTTTTACTTTGGACGACTTTTTTCATTTCATATGTTAGCGATAGGATTTTCTCGCAATAGACGAGCAGTTTTTTTCCTTCAGGTGTTAATGTCATTCCGCGGTTGTGACGGTTAAAAAGAGCCGTATTCATCTCGGTTTCCAGCTTCTTGATTCTGGATGTAATATTGGACTGGACGTAGCTTAGTTCTTTCGCAGCTTCTGTAATCGTCCCTTTCTGGGCAACCATTTGAAAGATTTCCAAGTCTTTAAATTCCACGCAATTACCCCTTTCAATTTCCTCTCCTTCTATGGTATCACCAAAAGAGATGTTAGACATCAATAATGTTCATTTTGAATGATATCCAACTTGTGATTCAATAAATATGTAGAAGATAGTTGAAGGAGACAGAGCTTTATGCAGAAGAATGTAGTATTGGGCGCTATGTTATGTTTGATTTCGGCAATATCCTGGGGAGCTATGTTTCCAGTGGCGAATCATGCGTTTCACCAGATTGACCCGTTTTATTTTACGATTTTCCGTTATGTCCTTGTAACGATCATTTTAATCGTGTGGCTGTTAGGGAAGGAAGGGAAACAAGCTTTTCGGTTGGAAGGGAAAGGTTGGTTGCTCTGGTTTTTCGGTACGATGGCCTTTACGGTATATAATTTGCTGATTTTCTGGGGACAAGACTTATTGGGCCATCCAGGTACCATGGTCGCTTCCATTATGGAATCTTTGATGCCGATGATTTCAATCGTCATTGTCTGGATGCTAGTACGACAACGCCCGCATGCCTTTACGTTATTTTGTGTGTTTATCGGGTTCGTTGGCGCGTTGCTAGTCGTTACAAAAGGGAATCTCGGCTCCTTTTTTGCAGCGAAAAATGACATGATTCCATCTTTATTTATTTTTCTCGCAGTCATTGGCTGGGTTGTCTACACAATGGGCGGAAGCCGATTTAGCAAGGATGGTTGGTCTGCATTACGTTATTCCACGTTAAGTTGTTTGCTCGGAACCGCTACTGCAGTTGTTGTCGTTTTTGGCGTCACGCTCTCTGGATATGTCTCGTTTCCGACCGTTGAAACAATGATCATGACGGGCCCTCATATTGCTTTCATGGTGATCTTCCCGGGTGTAATTGCCTTGGTAGGATGGAATTATGGCGTAAGTGTCATCACACCGCTTAATGGATTGCTATTTCTTAACTTTGTACCCGTTACAACATTGGTCATTCAAATATTTCAAGGTGCTGGTATCACTGCTAACGATGCCATCGGTACTATTTTCATTATCGTATCTTTGCTTTCAAATAATATTTTTCTTAGGTTGCAGCAAAAAAACAGGGAACCGAAAGAGAAGTTTAAAGGGAGATTGCAGGAGATATCATCTTGATGTAGGGGCTGTCCAGTATGTATCCGAAATAAAACAGGTGGAGAAAAATTATACGTTTTTCTCCACCTGTCTTTGCCGCCTAGGCTTCCGCAAATCACGATACTTACTATTGGATGGCCTGGCGCCTTGTAAAAAGTGTTTCCCGTGAAAATCAATCCATCTCCCTAGACTTCTGTGTATCCCGGACATTCTTCTGCACGGTGATCGCCGCGAAGATGCTCAGAACGAACGCCATTGCATAAAAACCTTTTTCACTCAGCACGATACTTCCTGCGTTGTATAAGCCGATAGCCATCAATAAAATCGAAATAATTAGTGCAAACCAGCTGATTCCATAATAAATGTTCGTCACGGGTATCCCTTCGTCCTTATCCCGGACTGCTTTTTGCAGAGAAACCGATGAATAGAGGCCGAATACTAAAATAGCAAAATAATATCCTTTTTCATTTTAAAGACGATATGCCCAATAATTGGACATATCGCTTTTTTATTTCGAAAGTATTGCAGGCCATATTTTGCCAACCTATCAAGCACTCGCACAAACAGTTATCATAAACAGGAAAAACCGTTTAATTCATTATGATGATTCGTTACAGCATGTCGGAACAGGAAGAAGTGCATTTGTGTTTCAGATAAAATCTACAATGACAGCCATAAAAGTCTATTTCCCTGCATTTGCGCATCTTGCCAAAGAGGAAACTGAAATTTATGAAAAACTTCAGGACATCGCGTATTATCCAACGGTGTATGACTCGGGGTCGAATTATATTGTGATGGATTATATTGAGGGGGATACGCTTTTTGACTGCATATCCCGGGGAAAAGTCATCACGCCTGCACATATGAAAACAATCGATGCAGCTCTATCCTTGGCCGTTGCCAGGAATCTGAATCCATCTGACATTCACTTACGTAATATATTTATCACGTATGCAGGTGAGATAAAAATCATTGATGTCGCTCGTTTTAGACAAACGAAGGAATGTAGGCAATGGCAAAATTTAAAGAAAGCGTACAGCACATTTTACAGCAAACGTTTATTTCCAAAGAAGGTTCCGGCTCCATGCCTGAATATGATCGCGGTCCTTTATAAAAAAGGCTGTCTACCACTATATCGAGCATAAATTAGGAAAGAGGGGGAGAAAGGTGACTGAACCTAAAGAGCAGTTAATGGAGGAACTTAAAAAAGTAGAAAAATGGGAGAAAGACCAGAGTGATTTATGGTTTTGGGAAAAGTTGGGACGCTTGCCGTTTAAAATAATTGATAAATGGACGCCTGATTTCATTCAACGTAAAATCGGCGTTCTCTTGGACGAACTTGGCCAGTACATTCAAACAGGGGGGAGCTATTTGAGCTCCGTCTCTAAAGTTTCCTCTTACTACCCCGACTTGGACGTCAGCACGTTGGAAACTGTAGAAAAGCTTCCGATTTCTACAATGGATGCCGCCGTCGAACAAATCACTGGCAACCGAAAAAAGCTGGCAACGCTACAAGGCGCGAGTACTGGGGTTGGCGGTGTTTTCACTTTAACAATCGACATTCCCCTCTTGCTCGGGTTGCAATTGAAAACTTTGCAGGACATCGCGATTTGTTATGGCTATGACCCCAACAGGAAAGAAGAACGTTTGTTTATCATAAAATGCCTGCAATTTGTTTCTGCCGACATGGTAGGCAAACAAACCATTTTGGCTCAACTATCCCGTTTCGATTCGCCTGACGAGGCGTCTAAGCGTGAAATTCTATCGGAACTACAGGGCTGGCGTGAAGTCTTTTTTTCCTATCGGGATCAAATTGGTTGGAAAAAATTCTTTCAAATGATTCCGATTGCCGGTCTCGTGTTCGGCGCCTTCATTAACCGTTCTGCTGTAAATGATATTGCGGAAGCAGGGAAAATGCTTTATCGGAAAAGAAGGATTGTTGAGAGGCTGGAAATGCAAAAAGGTTAAGTGTGCCAACATTACAATCAATCCTCACCAAAATAAAAAGAACGCCTAAATGGGCGTCCTGACGAAATTGATTTGCAGTCTTGCTGCTTGAGTTTATTTGCTTCTTACAAACAACAGTTTATACCATTGAATCACGAGGAACGGCATGATGGACAAGCTGTAAATGAGCACGAATTGCGCATTGCTTAATGGCGCGACTTTGAACATATCTGTCAGCGATGGGAGCAGTAAGACGAGATGTAGACTTAGAAAACCGATGACAAATGCGACCCATGTATAGGGATTTGAAAAGACACCGATTGCGAAGATGGACTCTCTGGATCTGGAGTTGAACCCATGTACGAGTCTCGCCAAACATAAAGTCGCAAACGCCATTGTGCTTGCGGTGAGCGGATCTCCCGTTGACAGGCCGACACGAAAAGCGATAATCGTGGAGATTGCAATTAAGATTCCTTCCAAGATGACTCGAACCGTAAATGGTTTATTCAATAACGACATGTGTATATTCCTCGGCTTGTCCTTCATTGCGTTCGGATTATGCGGCTCTAATCCGATGGCAATCGCGGGCAGACTGTCGGTCAGTAAGTTAATGAATAAGAGATGTACGGGCGCGAAGGGGACGGGCAGCCCGAATACGGTCGCATATAACACAACGAAAATAGCCCCCGCATTTCCGGATAGTAAAAAGAGAATGGCGTTTTTAATATTCGTATAGATGCTTCGTCCATTCGAAATTGCTTTGACAATCGTTGAAAAATTATCATCCGTTAACACCATGGAGGATGCGTCTTTCGCTACCTCGGTGCCGGTGATTCCCATCGCCACGCCGATGTCGGCTTTTTTCAAGGCGGGACCGTCATTCACGCCATCTCCCGTCATTGCCACAACATGTCCTTTTTCCTGCCACGCATTCACAATCCGAATTTTATGCTCAGGTGTGACGCGGGCGTAGACGGAGAAGTCTTGCACTTGCTCTCGTAGTTGCTCGTCAGTTAACTTTTCAATTTCACGTCCTTCAATTGCTTCCGACGGATCTTGTAAAATCCCGATTTGCTTAGCGATGGCTGTTGCTGTTATTTTATGGTCACCTGTGATCATGACGGGTTTGATACCCGCTTGGATGCAGCTCTCGACCGCCGCTTGCGACTCTTTTCTCGGAGGATCCATCATCGCGAGTAAGCCTACAAATGTGAGGCCTCTTTCATCGCTGGCATCGATTGGCCAATTTTTCTTTACTTCTTTATAGGCAATGGCCAATACGCGCAGCCCGTTCTTTGAGAAATGGTGATTGGCCTCCTCGATTTGTTTTCGATGTTCTTCCGTTATCGCTATGGCTCCTTTGGAAGTATCGATCTTTACAATCTTGGAGAGGAGAACGTCAACGGCCCCCTTCGTAATCATGATAGTTTGCTGACCGAATTGATTCACAGTGCTCATAAGTTTTCTGTCCGAATCAAAAGGAACTTCCTCGATTCTGGGGAAGTGTTTCCTGACGATGGATTCGTCAAAATGGAACTGTCTCCCTAATTTTACGAGTGCTATTTCGGTAGGGTCGCCGATTTCTTTTTCATCGCGATTCAAGGCGTCATTGCATAATAGTGCTTGCAAGAGTAATTTTTTTTCAATGGGATGTTCCGGTTGCAGCTGATCGTGGGGGATGACTTTTTGGTCCACATACACTTGTTGAACGGCCATTTTATTCTCGGTCAAGGTTCCTGTTTTATCCGAGCAAATGACCGATACACTGCCGAGACTTTCGACGGCATAGAGCTTTCGGATAATCGCGTTTTCCTTCGCCATCTTTCGGGTTCCGAACGCCAGCACAATCGTGACAATGGAGCTCAATGCTTCCGGAATCGCAGCCACTGCCAGAGAAACGGCAAACATGAACGACTCGACTAATTCACGTCCCCGAACTAGATCAATTGCGAAAATGGCAACACAGAGCATCGTAATCCCAAGAGCTAATTTTTCTCCAAAATGATCGAGGCTCACTTGCAGGGGAGTTTTCTTCTCTTTTGCCGTGTCCAACAAGTTTGCGATTTTCCCAATTTCCGTTTCCATTCCAATCGCGGTCACGGCCACAAATCCGCGTCCATTGGTGACAAAGCTTCCGGCGAACACCATGTTATTTTGGTCGGCAATCGTTTCATGACCTTCATCGAGAGGTGTGGTATGTTTGGCGACTGCCAGTGATTCGCCGGTTAGCGAACTTTCATTACTATGCAGATTATAGCTTTCCACGACTCGTCCGTCGGCACTGATAAAATCACCGGCTTCCAAATAGAGAAGGTCGCCAACTACGATCTCTTCGGAAGCAATCTCGATAATTTGATTGTTCCGCATCACTTTTGCGGTAGGGGAGGACAAAGCTTTCAAATTCTCCAAAGATTGTTCTGCCTTCGCATGCTGGACAGTACCCAAGATGGCGTTTAATATTACGACAAGCAGGATCACAATCGTGCTTTCGACTTCCCCTAATAGAAATGAAACGAAAGCGGCAATCAGTAAAATAATGACTAATAAATCGTTGAACTGGCCAAAGAAAACGGCGATGGTACTTGTCCTTTTTCCTTCCGCCAATTCATTATAACCATAGAGGGCTTGTCTCGTTTCGACGTCGTAATCAGACAGGCCTTGTTTTGTCACGTCCACCAACTTCATAACTTCCTCTGCGGATTGTCGATAGTAGGCTGACATTTGATTCTCCTTTCCCTTGGAAAATCTACATTCTTTTTAGTTTGTCCATTGGAAGCAAGTCGGCCATCATAGAATGAGGTGATCTGCTTCTTTTCCATTAGCATACTACTTTATCAATCCTATTCCTGGTCCTGTTCCAATATGACAGCCTTTTTGAATTTTTCCCCTAAATCTTGTGCCGTTCTTTCTATATAAGGACTAAAATCATTCGAAACTTATGATTTGCTATTTGTTTTGAATTCATATAGTATGAATTCGAGGTAATTAATTTGCAAAAAGGAGAATTACAAAATGAATGTTTTAGTTGTAAAAGCCAACAACCGTCCAGCTTCGGAAGGTGTTTCAAGCAAAATGTATGAAACTTTCATAAATGCAATTGAAGGTGTCAATGTAACAACTTTTGATGTGTTTGCGGAAGATATGCCATATATTGGACAAGAATTATTCGACGCTTTCGGTAAAGTACAATCGGGCGAAGAAATGACAGATATCGAACAGCGTCTTTTAGCTGCAAAACAAAAAGCAATGGATGCTTTGACAGCAGCAGACGTCGTTGTATTCGCCTTCCCATTATGGAACCTAACAATCCCGGCGAGACTGCAAACATTCATTGATTATGTATACCAAGCCGGCTTCACATTCAAATATGATGAAAATGGACAAGCTGTACAATTGATGACTGATAAAAAAGCCATTATTTTAAGTTCCCGTGGCGGCGTTTACTCCACACCGGAAGCAGCACCGATGGAAATGGCCGCTAACTATATGAAAAACGTTGTAGGTGGCGTATTCGGTATGGAAATCACGCATGAAGTCATTATCGAAGGTCATGCAGCTGCACCAGATCAAGCGGAAGCGATTATTGCAGAGGGTCTGAAAAAAGTCGAAGCTGTTGCGAAAGAGTTATCCGCAGTAACGGTGTAAGGGATATTCTAGACAAAAGTGCCATTCGGGGTATCCTGAATGGCATTTTGTATGGCTTACACTGAGTAATTAAAAGACTAGGGATTATGGGAGGGGGGGAGGGCATTTATCTCAAGAAGAATGCAACCCTGCAGCATGAGCAAAGAAAACAAAGGATATCTCATGCCACTCATCTCTAAGAAAAACGTCACACATTAGACGCCCATAAAGCATTAGAACGTTTTTTCACTTCCTTGATAGACAAATAAAGCTGGTAGTTTCCGTATTTCAACAAATCATTCAATAGATGATTCAGAGCATCCTGTGAACTGACCGTTACCTTTAACAGATAACAGGCATCTCCCGAAACACGATGCACTTCGGTAATTTCATCGCGTATATCAATAAATTTCAATAAATCGTCATGCGTCTGAGCATGCATAAAAAAGATGATAAAGGCCGTATAAGGGAGACCGACCTTCAATTCATCAATCACGATGGAATACGCTTGAATGATGCCGAGATCCTTCATTTTTTTATGCGATTGCCCACAGCTTGTCCGGTCATATGAATTTTTTCACCAATTTCTTTCCATTGTATTCGAGCATTTTCATTTAACAGTTATAGTATTTGGACATCAATCTCATCTATTTGCATAGTAATCCCTTTCGCGGTGAAACAGTTTTTAGTAATAGTATTTCATTAGTCTATCAAAAATTCAATCACTTCTGTCTATTGGTGAGGGAGAAGCTAACCCCTGCTGAACAAGTATGGACGATACGAAACATGGCGCTTTTCTCTCGGGTTAATTATGATTTCGTATTAAACATGAATACTAAAAAACCGTCTTCAAGAGGCCACTGAAAAAGTCCACTTAAGAGGGCTCATGCTAGAACTGTTGATTTCCGTTCCGAGCGGACGCTTTCCGTGGGGCGGGCGGTGAGCCTCCTCGTCGCTTCGCTCCTGCGGGGTCTCACCTGTCCCGCTAATCCCACAGGAGTCGCCGCTCTGCACTCCAATCAACGGGACTCACCCGCATATAAAGTAAAAAAAACAGCGATTCAATTCCTTTCATCGAGGAATGGATCGCCGTTTTTATTGTATAATCAACGTATTAAATCCAGGTGGTGTCCCTGATGATCTCCAATCAAGAATCTCTGAACCTCAGTCCATATATGGCAATTTACGATATCGTCGTCCCAAAAGATAATATGCTGCGTCAAATAAACGAACTTGTTGATTTCACCTTCATTCTAGAAGAGTTGAGAAGTAAATATTGCTTGGATAACGGCAGTAAAGCCGTGCCGCCAATTCGCATGTTTAAGTATCCACTGTTGAAATCCATCTTCGACTTATCAGATGTTGATGTAGTTGAACGTTCGAAATATGACATGTCCTTTAAGTATTTCTGGGACATGGCTCCAGAAGATCCCGTGATTAATTCAAGTTTATTAACGAAATTCCGTAACCTTCGTCTTCAAGACCTAGGTTTAGTAGACATGCTTATTTATAAAACGGTTGATATCGCACTGGAAAAGAACTTGATTAAAAGTAAAACGATTATCGTGGATGCTACGCATACGAAATCGCGTTATAACCAAAAGTCACCTAAAGAGTTTCTAATGGAGAATAATAACCTTAATGAAAGAAGCAAAGTAAGAAAAACCAAAGAAAAAGACACCATTTCGTTCGAAAAAAAGAACGAGATGGTGTCTTTTTAGATTTCGGGGTACCTTGCAAATTAAACGTGAGTTTTTCAGTGGCCTCATACACAAGAGGACGGTTTTTGGCATTTTTGCAGGGGAGGACAGGGTCCCTCCAAACTGATATCACTTCTCTTCTTTAGCCTTACTTAAAGTTGTAGCACGATATTCAGCCGGGCTCATACCGAAACGTTGCTTGAAGGTCCGGCTAAAATGGGCGGCGTTGTTAAAGCCCCACTGGAAAGCGATCTCCATGACGGTGCGTTGGATTTGTTTAGGATCGCTGAGATCTAAACGGCAGTGTTCCAAGCGCTGTTGACGAATCAAAGCAGCGACGGATTGTCCTTCCGCTTCAAATAATTTATGGAGATAGCGGGTGGAAATCCCTTGGCTGAAGGCCACAACGTCAGGCGTAAGATCAGGATCGGCTAGGTGGGTGGAGATGAATGCTCGCGCGCCAGCCCGATGAACGTTGGCCATGGAGTTGACTTCGTTTAATTTAACCCCTGAAATTGTGGTTAACGCGGTCGCCAGCAAATCCAAAGTAGTTTCGGCCACACGCAACCGGGTGATCGAGTCGAGATGAAGATAAGAGGACGCTACTGTTCTCAACAATGTGGAAACCATGGTGGTCACCGGATGTTGCGTTCCCGGATTCAATATTGCGGTAATTTGTTCTGCCTCCGCACAGCGGGCAAGCAATAGCGAACGGGGAAACTGAAAAACAATTTGTTGGAATGGCTGCTCAAAATGTAATACATAGGGCCGGGTACTGTCGTATAGGGTGAAATCGCCTGGCTGCAGTCGGGCCTCTCGTTGGTCCTGCTTGATATAGGCTTGTCCTTTCGTTTGCAGACTGACAAGGAAATAGTCCTCTACGGATTTCTGAATTTGTCGGTTGGAGCGAACAACGCGTTGTGAATCCGCGTTTACTTCAGAAATTTGAATGTCCTTCAAGGAACCAGTCTCCATTCGACCTGTAAACGTATGAGGGGAGAGTTGAGAAGCATCGAGCTTTACAAACACATCACAGATTGCATCACGCCAATATGAAAAACGTTCCTGTTCCTCTACCTGTTGCGTATGCAAGATCGTTTGCAATCTAACCTCCTCCTTTACTAATAAACTTAAAATACTGACTTTTCCAAAGTATACTTCGAGAAGTGAGATGTGTCAATTCGCCTAATTAGTTTGTAAACAAGAAGGGAGTGTGCACAAATAGGCAAGTTCGTGTTCCTGTACGGTCAAGCTACCAAAACGGGTGGGGCTTATACTGTTGAATATAGAATAATTGGAATAGTTGGTTGTTGAAAGTACCAAACATAGTGGCTTCTCCAACTGGCATTCCAAGGAGGTGGGTTTTATGTAAGCGGTGTCTTGCTTCATTCATCCAATTCATCTATATATTTTAAAGGAGGATTTACCTTGTCAAATTACCCCAAATATCGTGTAGCAGCTGTTCAAGCATCTCCAGTTTTATTGGACCTGGATGCAACAATTGATAAAACATGCAGACTCGTCGATGAGGCGGCGGCAAATGGTGCAAAAGTCATCGCGTTTCCAGAAGCATTCATCCCGGGATACCCTTGGTGGATTTGGCTCGGCAATGCGGATTATGGCATGAAATACTATATTCAACTATATAAAAACTCTGTAGAGATTCCCAGTTTAGCCGTGCAAAAGTTGAGTTCGGCAGCGAAGCGGAACAAGGTATATTTTTGTGTATCCGTCACGGAAAAAGACGGAGGGTCCCTTTATCTGACTCAACTCTGGTTTGATCCGAATGGAGATCTTATCGGAAAACACCGCAAATTGAAGGCGACCAATGCAGAAAAAACGATTTGGGGCGATGGAGACGGCAGCATGATGCCTGTTTTCGAAACGGAGTTTGGAAACTTGGGCGGATTGCAGTGCTGGGAACATTTCTTGCCGCTTAATGTTGCCGCGATGGCATCTATGAATGAACAAGTGCATGTAGCTTCCTGGCCGATCGGCATGCCTCAGGAAGGTCATTTATTTGGTCCGGAACAATGTGTAACCGCTACCAAGTATTACGCGATCTCCAACCAGGTCTTTTGCTTACTGTCCTCGCAAATTTGGACAGAAGAACAACGTGATAAAATTTGTGAAACGGAAGAGCAAAGGAACTTCATGAAAGTCGGTCATGGATTTTCTAAGATCATCGCTCCGAACGGTATGGAAATCGGGAATAAACTGGCCCATGACGAAGAGGGCATCACCTATGCCGACATTGATCTGGAGCAAATCATTCCAGGGAAATTTCTTATTGATTCGGCGGGTCACTATTCAACGCCAGGATTCCTGTCTTTATCGTTTGATAGAACCGAAAAGAAGCCGATAAAACATATCGGTGAATCAGCACAAGAGACAGTAACATATGAAGAAATTCAATATGGCAACAAGGCAAATGTAAAAGTCCATTCTTGATGTACAAGTGCTGTGGTTCTTGTCACTTTCATACTGGAACAGCTTAAAAGGAGAGATGGGTAATTGAAAAATATGCCGGAAAATCACAATCCACAAGCGAATGCCTGGACTGCCGAATTTCCTCCTGAAATGAGCTATGTAGTATTTGCGCAGATTGGGATTCAAAGCAAGTCTTTGGATCACGCAGCGGAACATTTGGGAATGATGAAAAAGAGTTTCGATTTGCGGACAGGCCCCAAACATGTGGATCGAGCCTTGCATCAAGGAGCCGATGGATACCAAGATTCCATCTTTTTAGCCTACTGGGATGAGCCTGAAACATTTAAATCATGGGTTGCGGATCCTGAAGTACAAAAGTGGTGGTCGGGTAAAAAAATCGATGAAAATAGTCCAATCGGGTATTGGAGTGAGGTAACGACCATTCCGATTGATCACTTTGAGACTCTTCATTCCGGAGAAAATTACGATAATGGGGTTTCACACTTTGTACCGATCAAGCATACAGAAGTCCATGAATATTGGGGAGCAATGCGCGACCGCATGCCGGTGTCTGCCAGTAGTGATTTGGAAAGCCCCCTTGGCCTTCAATTACCGGAACCCATTGTCCGGGAGTCTTTCGGAAAACGGCTAAAAGTCACGGCGCCGGATAATATTTGCTTGATTCGAACCGCTCAAAATTGGTCTAAATGTGGTAGCGGGGAAAGGGAAACGTATATAGGACTAGTGGAACCGACCCTCATAAAAGCGAATACGTTTCTTCGTGAAAATGCTAGTGAAACAGGCTGTATTAGTTCAAAATTAGTCTATGAACAGACCCATGACGGCGAAATAGTAGATAAATCATGTGTCATCGGATATTATCTCTCCATGGGGCATCTTGAACGCTGGACGCATGATCATCCAACACATAAAGCGATCTACGGAACCTTTTATGAGATGTTGAAAAGGCATGATTTTAAGACCGAACTTGCTTTATGGCACGAGGTTTCGGTGCTTCAATCCAAAGATATCGAGCTTATCTATGTCAACTGCCATCCGAGTACTGGATTTCTTCCATTCTTTGAAGTGACAGAAATTCAAGAGCCTTTACTGAAAAGCCCTAGCGTCAGGATCCAGTGAGAAGTAGAAACTTTTTAGGAAGCACTTCCATTGTATGAAAGCAGGCACTGAAACAACGGAAATTTGTTTCAGTGCCTGATTCAATTTCTATAATCATTCTTGGGAATCATCATTTTCTTCAGACGACCAGCCTAGACTTTTTCTTCGGCGGGCATTTTTTGCTTTGATTGCTGCGAGTTCTTTTCCTTCCGCGAATTCCATTGCGGCCTCCGCCGCTTCCATATTCCGAATCGTTTTCTTCGCTTTTTCTTCGTCAGGGACAGGATCATTCGACTTTGATGCGTTTCTGAACATAGATCTAACCTCCTTCATTTCAAATTTCAACGAATAGTGTTCCCCAAATTGGCGATGAATATTTACTTTCGAAAGGTGACAGTCACCAATACAAATTGGAAACAATTCGGAATAGTGCCGGAATTGCATGGGTGACTGTCACCTTTACAAGTTAGAAAAATAAATTAGAGAACTCTAGACTTATTGGTTGATATTTCATGACAACAATCATATTATATGAACATATGCTCATATAGACATTAACGCGTAAGGGAGGAATAGGAAATGAACGAGGAAAATCATAATGAACAGCCGCTCATGGGAGAGTATCGGCATTTGGATGAGGAGACATTGTTTGTTGTCTCGCAAACGTTTAAAGCACTGAGCGATCCAACGAGAATCCGGATATTAAACTTGTTATGTTCCGAAGAACATTCTGTGAATGATATTGCGGAGACGCTTAATTTAAGTCAATCCTCAGTTTCCCATCAACTGCGTTTTTTAAAAAACTTACGTTTGGTGAAGTTTCGGAGAGAGGGAACGACCCTCTATTATTCAGAGGACGATCATCATGTTATGAACTTATTGAAACAGGCGATTGATCACGCAACTCATCATTGATTATACAAAGGGGGGTTCCCAATGGGGCATGACCACGGGCACGATCATACACATGGTGCCAATAAAAAAGTATTATTGATTTCTTTTTTAATCATCACATCCTATATGATTGTCGAAGCAGTCGGTGGATTTTTAACAAATAGCCTTGCCTTATTGGCGGATGCAGGTCATATGTTAAGTGATTCGATTTCCCTAGGCATCGCATTGCTTGCTTTTAAGTTTGGGGAAAAGGCAGCGAGCACGAGCAAGACATTTGGATACAGGCGCTTCGAAATTTTAGCTGCGGTTTTAAATGGTGTGACGCTGATCATCATTGCATTGTTTATCTTCTATGAAGCAGTGAAGCGTTTTGCCAGCCCGCCAGAAGTGGCGACGACAGGGATGTTGATCGTCAGCAGCATTGGATTAGCTGTCAATATTCTCGTCGCCTGGATCATGATGCGCGGCGGAGACGTGGAAGAAAACTTGAATATGAAAGGCGCATATCTACATGTCATTAGTGATATGCTCGGTTCGATTGGGGCTATCGCAGCGGCCCTGCTCATGATGTTTTTCGGATGGGCATGGGCAGATCCATTGGCGAGTGTAATTGTTGCCATACTGGTCTTGCGCAGCGGCTATTTTGTATCTAAGTCGGGACTGCATGTGCTTATGGAAGGCGTCCCTTCAAACGTGGATCTGAATGACGTCCTTCACGCTATCCAAAATGCAAAAGGTGTTCAAAGTGTGCATGACTTGCACGTTTGGTCCATTACAAGTGGGTTAAACGCGCTTTCCTGCCATGCAGTGGTGGACGATCAAATGACCATTGCGGAAAGTGAACAATTGCTGCGTGCTATTGAGTATGATTTGGCACATTTGAATATTCATCACGTCACCATCCAATTGGAAACGCCCTCCCATGTCCATGACGATTCGATCTTATGCCAAGTGAAACCCGAACCCGCTGGGGACCCCCATCACCATCATCATTGAAAAGGTGACAGTTACACCAATACAAATTGGGAGCGATTCAGAATAGTGTCTGAATTGTAAAGGTGACTGTCACGTGTTATAATAGGGGTATAGGGTATGTAAGAACTCTGAGGAGTGATTGGTATGTCAGAAACAACGAAGAAGACTGTCCAGCCTAATAAGCAGCAGCTTTTAAATCGGTTGAAACGGATTGAGGGGCAAGTGCGAGGTGTCCATCAAATGATTGAAAATGATCGCTACTGTGTAGATATCCTACACCAAATCAGCGCCATTCAATCAGCGATGAATAAAGTGTCCTTAGCATTATTGGAAGACCACACGCATCACTGTGTTGTCAATGCCATTAAAGGGCAAGATGGAGAGGCTGCTATCCAAGAGCTGATGAGTGTCATGAAAACGATGACGAAATAATCTTTTTGATTGAAATACCATAATGGGGTATAGTATATTGTGAGTGACAACAAAACAGGAGGTTTTTTATCATGAAAGAAGTACTAAAAGTAGAAGGTATGTCTTGCAACCACTGTGTCAATTCCATCGAAACGAGTGTTGGCGGTCTGAATGGCGTTTCTGCAGTTAAGGTCGACCTTACGAACAATGAAGTGACTGTTGAGTTCGATAACGATGCAACTTTGCAACAAGTTAAAGAAACAATCGAAGATCAAGGATATGAGGTTGCGTAAGTAAGGAAATTTACACCGTACGGGGGTATAAATTAAAAGATTGCGAAGCGATTATACGGTGAAGTATAATCCTTCTTTTTTCAAAACTATATACCCCCATATAGTATTGGAGGAGTAAAAATGGCAACTCAAGAAAAGACCTTGAAGATTAACGGGATGACTTGTGCTGCGTGTGCAAACCGAATCGAAAAGGGTTTATCCAAAATGGAAGGCGTCGAGAAGGCGAATGTCAATTTTGCTTTGGAAAGTTCAACGATTGTGTATGATCCGGAAAAAGCGAATGTCCATGATTTTACATCGAGAATTGAAAAAATGGGCTATGGCGTCATTCAAGATAAAGCCGAATTTGATGTAACAGGCATGACGTGTGCGGCGTGTGCAAGTAGAATTGAAAAACGGATTAATAAAATGGACGGCGTTTCAAACGCTGCGGTCAATTTTGCGCTTGAAACATTGACAGTCGATTATGATAGTGGTCAAACGAGCCCGAATGAGATGATGGCCATTGTGAAAAAGATGGGCTATGAATTGATAGCGAAATCGGATGGCAAGGATAAGATAGACCATAAAGAACAGGAAATCAAAAAGCAATACCGGAAATTCATCTTCTCCCTGATCTTGACCCTTCCGCTATTATGGACGATGGTCGCCCATTTTGAATTTTTATCATTTCTCTACTTGCCGGAAATTCTGATGAATCCATGGGTCCAGTTGGCCCTTGCGACGCCGGTCCAATTCATCGTGGGGGCGCAGTTCTACAAAGGTGCATTTAACGCGTTACGAAATAAAAGCGCCAATATGGACGTATTGGTCGCTCTCGGTACAAGTGCCGCTTATTTCTATAGCCTTTATTTATCAGTTGAATGGATGAACGCGGGCAGCGTCGGAGAACCGGAATTGTATTTTGAAGCATCCGCTGTCATTATTACGTTGATCGTTCTTGGAAAATTGTTCGAAGTGCGCGCTAAGGGGAAAACGAGCCAGGCCATTCAAAAACTACTCGGTCTGCAAGCGAAAACAGCCCGTGTCTTGAAAGACGGGGTGGAGCTGGAAGTGCCGATTGAAGAAGTGGTAGCGGGCGATGTCATCCTCGTCAAACCGGGCGAAAAGATCCCGGTCGATGGAGAAATCATTAACGGCCAATCGGCAATCGACGAATCGATGGTTACGGGGGAAAGCATCCCTGTCGATAAGGCGGTCGGGGATCCTGTCATTGGCGCGACAATCAATAAGAATGGGTCCTTGCAGATTAAAGCGACAAAAGTCGGCAAAGATAGCGCCCTATCGCAAATTGTCAAAGTGGTAGAAGAAGCACAAGGATCCAAGGCGGAAATCCAGCGATTGGCAGATAAGATTTCTGGCATCTTCGTCCCGGTCGTCGTCGGGATTGCGATCTTGACTTTCCTCGTTTGGTATTTCGCCGTAACGCCAGGTGATTTCCGGGCGTCACTCATTCCGACCATTTCCATCCTGGTCATTGCCTGTCCGTGTGCACTCGGTTTGGCTACGCCGACTTCGATCATGGCGGGTTCAGGTCGAGCTGCTGAAATGGGATTGCTCTTCAAAGGCGGGGAACATCTGGAGAATACTCGTTCCATCGACACAGTCGTGTTGGATAAAACAGGTACCGTGACGAAAGGTGAGCCTGCCTTAACGGATGTTATCGTATCGGAAGGTTTTGGGGAACAGGACGTTTTGCAATGGATCGGATCGGCTGAAAACCAATCGGAGCATCCGTTGGCGCAAGCGATCGTGACCGGCGTCAAAGAAAAGGGAATCGATTTGATCGAACCTGCAGCTTTCAAAGCACTCCCTGGGTATGGAATCGAAGCGGAAGTTGCTGGGAAGCAGGTTCTTGTCGGTACGCGAAAATTAATGCGCAGTCGGGATGTAGCCCTTCAGGATATTGAAACTTCAATGGAGAAAATGGAAGGGGAAGGGAAAACGGCAATGCTGATCGCAATCGATGGAATGTTGGCGGGTGTCGTGGCAGTGGCAGACACTGTGAAGGAAACGTCCAAAGAAGCGATCGAGCGAATGCAGGCACTCGGATTGGACGTCATTATGTTGACAGGAGACAATCAGCATACCGCAGAAGCGATCGGTCGGCAAGTCGGATTGTCTCATGTCATTGCAGAAGTGCTGCCGGAACAAAAAAGTGAGCAGATCCAGAGATTGCAGGAACAAGGAAAAAAAGTAGCCATGGTCGGCGACGGCATAAATGATGCGCCAGCACTTGCGATGGCGGATATCGGGATGGCCGTCGGGACTGGAACGGATATTGCCATCGAAGCAGCGGACATCACGCTAATGCGCGGCGATTTGAATAGTGTGGCGGACGCCTTCATTATGAGCCGTAAAACGATGCGCAATATTAAGCAAAACTTGTTCTTTGCCTTTTTCTACAACACAATCGGAATTCCAATCGCGGCAGTGGGTCTGTTGGCCCCTTGGGTTGCGGGTGCCGCCATGGCGTTCAGTTCCGTTTCCGTCGTGCTTAATGCCCTTCGGCTTCAACGGGTCAAATTGTAACTTTATGAAAAGAATCCATTTTACTGATCAGGTAAAATGGATTCTTTTTGTTGATTTGTAATCATGCAAAATGTATTTCTTGAACCAACTTAGTGAATAGATTTGGATGACTATGCAAACGATGGATAGAAAGCGGTTAGTCTCAAAGGAGGAGTTCAGTATGTCAGATAGACCAACAGACGTGAATGAGAAGAAGGGGATGAGCCGGCGGACTTTCATGAAGAATACTGGGCTAGTTGCGGGAGGAGTGGTAGGAGGGGGGCTATTTGGCGGTCTGCTGACGAATCAGTTCCAGAAAAAGACGGACGTCAAAAATACCAGTACTGGGAAGGATAGCGGTCAACTACAAGACGCTCGTGTGTTTTTTACACGTGCGGAGGATTTTGATATTCTTTCGGCCGCCACTGAACGCATATTGCCCAAGGATGATCTAGGTCCTGGTGCCATTGAACTTGGAGTCCCTTATTTCATTGACAAACAGTTGCACAGTGAGTGGGGGATAAACGCTAAGGAATACATGAAGGGGCCTTTTGTCTTGAATATGGATACTACCGGCAATCACAACAAGACAAGGGATCAGGACAACCAAGGGCCAAATACGGAAACACAAGTACCAACGCCTACTCCACGGTATCAGACCAAGATGAATCGAGGAGAAATCTTCATTATAGGGCTTCGTGGAATGGATCTTACGGCTCAAAAGGAATTTGGAGCAAAATTTGTCGAGCTAAGCCCCGAACAACAAGATGAAGTGATGCGAATGTTTGATGATGGCCAAGTGGAGTTAAAAGGGATTGGATCCCAAAACTTTTTCCATTTGCTCTTACAGACGACACTCGAGGGGGCGTATGCGGATCCCGTATATGGCGGCAACCGCGATATGATGGGTTGGAAAATGAAAGAATATCCGGGACCGCGTGCAAGTTATATGGCACAAATTGAACCGGAAGAGTTCGTGAAGTTGGATCAGCAAAGCTTACGTGATTATCAAGGTCACTAATGGGAGGGTGTAAAATATGGTGATTAAATTGGATAAAGTGGATGTTGTTATCGTTGGAACTGGTTGGGCCGGTGGAGTAGTGGCGGCAGAGCTTTCAAAGGCAGGCTATAAGGTGGTTGGATTGGAACGGGGAAAAAACCAAGTGCGCGCGGATTACATAGGGGTAAAAGATGAGCTGCGCTATACAAATCGGTATGAAATGATGCAAAACCTTGCCCCTGAAACAATTACATCCCGCAATTATCTGGATGAAACGGCGCTACCTGTAAGGACTCGGCAAGAAATGATGGCGGGCACTGATTTAGGTGGAGGGAGTGTACACTGGGCGGGGTCGACATACCGTTGGAGACCGTATGATTTTAAAATTCGTAGCATGACGATTGAAAGATACGGAAAAGCAAAAATTCCAGAAGGCATGACCATTCAGGACTGGGGCATCACCTACGACGAAATGGAGAAGTATTATGATCGATGGGAAAAGACGGCCGGCATTTCGGGTGAACCTGATCCGTTAGGCGATAAGCGGACCAACGACTATCCGAATCCTCCTATGATGGAGTCACCGCCAATCAAATTATTTAAAGAGGCGGCAAAAAAGTTAGGGTATCATCCATTCCAAGTCGCCTCTGGAAATCTTTCGCAGGGCTATACAAACCCTGATGGGGAAGTGATGAATGCATGCATGTACTGTTCCTATTGTACCCAATATGGATGTGATTTCGGTGCAAAATCCGATCCGCTTGTAACGGTTCTTCCTACGGCGATGAAAACCGGGAACTACGAAGCGAGAGTCGGTTCATACGTCCGCCGCGTTTTGCATGAAGGCGGTAAGGCGACGGGGGTCTTATATGTCGATGATTTGACTGGGCAGGAGTACGAGCAACCCGCAGATGTAGTCGTACTGGCGGCATTTACATTTACGAATAATCGCCTATTGATGTTATCCAAAATCGGTCAACAATATAATCCGCAAACGAGGAAAGGTGTCATCGGCAGGAATTTGAACGGACAATTCAATATTACATTCCTTGGTGCAAGAGGCTACTTTGAAGATAAGAAATTCAACTATTACGCTGGCGCTGGTGCATTAGGCGGAACAATGAGTGATTTTGCGGCGGATAATTTTGACCATACGAACTTGAATTTCATCGGTGGCGGCGGAATTGAAATGAGGCAATACGGAGAAGCTGCTATTTCGAGTAATCATGTACCTAAAGGGACACCGAAATGGGGAGCGGAGTTCAAGAAAAACTCCATCCATTACGCGTACCGAAATCTCGTTGTTTGGTATACTCCGAATGTTATGTCTTGGTGGCATAACTTCTATGATTTAGATCCGACGTATAAGGATGATTTCGGTGACCCGCTTTTACGTATCACAAATAAATATACAGACCAGGACCGGAATATCGCCAAATTTGGTATTGAGAAGTGCCGTGAAATTATGGAAGAAATGGGTGCCGACATTATTGATGAGGATGAAGTGCCGTACGAATTCGACCATATTTATTCTGGTGGGCATTACGCAGGTGGAGTCATTATGGGAACCGACCCAGCTACATCCGCTGTGAATAATTACTTGCAAATGTGGGATATGGACAACCTCTTTGTCGTTGGAGGTTCTGCGTTTCCACAATTCGGCGGCCATCACCCGACTTCGACAATCGGAGCGTTGGGGTATCGGGCTGCTGAAGGAATCGACAAGTATTTGAAGAATGGCGGACAACTGGTAGCAGGGAAAATGGAAAGCAATAAAGTATAAATGACCAAAACCAAATGATGGCACACTGTCTTCGGATAGTGTGTTTTTTCATGGTAATAAAAGCGCCTGGTACTTTTTCAGTCTATGGTAGTCAACAGAACCCGAATGTCTGTCCTTGGTTGAGTAGCCGATCATTTAAATGTGATTATAAGCTGACCCGTAATACAGAAAATGAATTAGAAAGCACCTCCAAATATGATCAACATACCAGGAGGTGCTGCATGTGTATAGGCGTTGTTTGGACTGCGCAACCAAGGTGATGTGATTTATTATGGAAGATAATAAATCGGTGAGCCAGGTCCTAAATCGATGCCCAAAAGCATCCAGACAATCAATGTCAGGGTCCAGAATGCCAGGAAGAACATGGAATACGGGAACATGACGGAGACGAGTGTCCCGATTCCCATCTTTTTATCATACTTCTGTGCAAAGGCGATGATGATAGCGAAATACGTCATCAGCGGTGAAATGATATTGGTGGAAGAATCCGCGACGCGGTACGCCATCTGAGTCAGTTCTGGCGAGTAGCCGAGCTGCATCATGATCGGGACGAACACGGGCGCCATCATGGCCCATTTCGCGGAAGCACTGCCGATGAACAGGTTGATGAAAGCCGCAATCAAAATGAATAAAATGATAAGCGGGATGCCTTTCAAATTGATGCTTTGCAGGAACTCTGCCCCGTATACGCCAAGGACAAGACCCATATTCGACTCCGAAAAGAATGCGACAAATTGGCTCGCAGTAAAAGACAGCACGATGAATGCGCCCATCGCTGCCATCGTCGCGGACATCATATTTGCCACGTCTTTGTCATTCCGGATCGACTTGGTCACTTTCCCGTAAACAAGACCTGGTACGAAGAACAGGAACGTGATAATCGGCACAAGGGCTTTCATGAATGGCGATTTGATGATTGGCATGTCCCCCTCATCCCCACGTAACGGTGCTCCTGGAAGAAGCACAAGAAGGGAAACAAGGATACCTGCCACAAGGACCGAAATAACTGCCCAAATCAAACCTTTCTTTTCGATAGCGCTTAACTTCTCCATTTTCTCACGGTATTCGCCGTTATACTCCCCGAGGCGCGGTTCAATGATTTTCTCGGTCACCCAAGCACCAACGAACGTCAGGACAAAAACAGATACGGCAATGAAGTAATAGTTCATCGCAATATTCATGCCTTCCGCGTAATCCGGATTGATGATGGCCGCGGACATGATAGTTAATTCACCGAGCAGGGCGTCGGTCCCGGACAGTAGCAGGTTGGCACTGAATCCGCCGGAGACACCGGCGAACGCCGCAGCCAGACCGGCAAGCGGATGACGACCGAGCGCCGCGAAAATGACGGCTCCAAGCGGCGGCAAGACGACATATCCTGCATCGGAAGCAACACTGGACATAACGCCGGCAAACACGAGCCCCAGCGTAATGAGGCGCTTCGGAACGGACATGACGAATCCGCGAAGCAATGCGCTAATTAGGCCGGAACCTTCGGCAATCCCGATTCCAAGCATAGTGAGCAGCACGACACCGAGCGGCGCGAAGCCGATGAAGTTCGCTGTCATATTCGTAATGATATAATGGATTCCTTCCCCGCTCAGAAGGTTGAATACCTCGATCATTTCCCCATCTTTTCCGGGATGGGCGACTTTCACGCCGAGGGAAGAGATGACTGCGGATAAAATAATGACAACTAAAGCCAAAACCGCAAATAAGGTAACGGGATGTGGTAAACGGTTCCCTGTCTTCTCAATGATGTCTAGGAATTTCTGAAAAAATCCCCCTCGTTTTGTTTCCATGGACAAACTCCTTTTTGGTAGAATATACTATCTTAATATGTTGTAAATGGCTGCTTCTTTAACATGCAAATTTCAGTATATATAACAATTCATAAGAAATGAATACTTTTGGGAAATAACTAACTAGGAGAAAATATTACACTATTACACCAATTGAATAAACAAACATGGAAGTTTAAATAACCACGTTTGTTTAAACAGTCTTGTTTGTTTGAACAAATGTGATTGTTTGGTGATTGGTGCCTTAGAGAGGGTTTTATAGATGAAAAATCAAAAAGGTGTGTTGGCAATACTGTTAACGAACTTGTTCATTGCCTTCCTCGGAATCGGGCTCGTCATTCCGGTACTGCCGACCATCATGAATGAGTTGAACATTTCTGGCAAGGTCGTTGGGTACATGGTCGCCGCCTTCGCGATTACCCAGCTGATCGTTTCCCCGTTTGCCGGCAGCTGGATCGATAAATATGGCCGGAAAATCATGATTGTGCTCGGCTTAGTCGTATTTGGCTTCTCGGAATTTTTATTCGGGTATGGGAAGACGGTGGAAGTTTTGTTCATCTCCCGTATGTTGGGCGGGGTGAGTGCGGCTTTCATCATGCCGGCGGTGAC
Organism: Bacillus sp. OxB-1; assembly: GCF_000829195.1. Taxonomy (GTDB): domain Bacteria; phylum Bacillota; class Bacilli; order Bacillales_A; family Planococcaceae; genus Sporosarcina. Next base: position 1,135,111 of record NZ_AP013294.1, read on the forward strand.
AGCATTCATTGCGGATATCACAACGAGTGAAACGCGCGCCAAGGCGTTGGGCTATATGTCAGCGGCTATCAGCACAGGTTTCATCATTGGGCCGGGCATCGGAGGGTTTCTCGCCGAATTCGGCACGCGCGTTCCATTTTATTCAGCGGGGGTGTTGGGGATCTTGGCCGCAGTTCTCTCCCAGATTATGCTGAGAGAGCCTGAACATGCGGCTGCGGAGATTCCGATGCCTGGCCAGCAGACCGGCCTCCGCCGCATCTTCATCCCGATGTATCTCATTGCGTTCGTCCTCATTTTCGTGTTGTCTTTCGGACTTGCATCGTTTGAATCGCTGTTCAGTTTATTTGTTGACCATAAATTTGGTTTCACTCCGAAAGACATTGCGATTATCATTACAGGTAGCGGCATTGTAGGGGCCATCAGCCAAGTCCTTTTATTCGACCGATTGACCAAAAAGATGGGGGAAATCAATCTGATCCGCTATTCCCTCATCGTGTCCGGGCTGCTTGTATTGTTGATGACGTTTGTCAGTTCGTATTTCGCTATTTTATTGACCACCTTCGTACTGTTTACAGGGTTTGACCTTATTCGTCCTGCCATCACATCCTATTTGTCGAAAATTGCTGGCAATGAACAGGGGTTCGTCGGAGGGATGAACTCCACCTTTACAAGCCTTGGCAATATTTTCGGTCCAATTGTCGGCGGGTTTCTGTTCGACATCGATGTCGATTACCCATATTATTTCGCTGCCATCGTTATAGCGATTGGAACCGTGATTGCATTTTTCTGGAAGCAACCGAAGCATATATTTTTAAGGTGACAGTTGAAAAAAGCACATGGTCTGGTTCATGTGCTTTTCCGTTCATCCATGTTTTATCATCCGGCTCCATCTACAAAGAAAATCTCCAGTTCCTGAATAAACCACTGCCCTTCGATTTGCGTCTTCAGAAGGGCGTTTTCGTATTGTTGTAAAATTTGTCGGACATTCGAAAGGCCGATGCCCCGGTCCGTCCCTTTCGTGGAAAATGATTCCCGACCAAGGTCCGTCAACCGGATCGTGTCTTCCGGAGTGGTGTTCCGGATACGGATGACAATCGAAGGGGAGTCCGTCTTCCAAAAGGCGACATCGACTTTTCCTTGTTCCATTCGGAGATTCGCTTCAATTGCATTGTCCATTAAAATTCCGATAATTCGGGTCAAATCGATAATGTCCATCCGGATGTCGTCAATCGGTTCGGGAATTCGAATCGACACTTGAATGCCTTGCTCATCCGCTTCAATCGACTTTGTGGCAAGCAACCCTCTTAATCCGACAAGTTGCAAATGATCAAGACTGCCGAGCACTCTGTTCCGAAATAGCGTATGCTCCCCAGACGTGATGATATGTTGCTTGAAATACCGCTTCAAGTCTTTTAAATTGTCCGTATCCAAATACCCTTGGATTGTCTGCAATATATTCGCATAGTCATGGCGAAATTTCTGCATATCCCGATTGACTTGTTCCAAAGCTTCCATGTACATCATGTATTGCTCCAGCTTTATTTCCCGTTGTTTCACTTGCTGTTGGCGTTGTAGATGGATAAATAATAAGCCAAATATTCCCCCGGCCAGAGCCACATAACCTACTTGGATGACAAAATTGATCCTCACTAGGGTGATCACATTTTCAGTCGAAATCGTGAATATGTTCCAATACAAAATAAAAACAGTCGCACTGATCAGTAATACGACTAGGACGAGTATGATAGGCGAACTTTTGAAGAGGCACCATTGTGTTGCGATTATACGCTTATACACATAGACGTAGCCTAGGAATAGAAGGAGGAAGCACACCAAATGGATCGGCAAAGCTAGGCTTGTTCCGGCGAACAAGGGATGATTCACAATTTGCGCCAAATGATCGGCGAGGATGCCTCCTATAAAAATACTCAATAAATCGATAATCACCCGGATATTACGTGAAAATAGATAGAAAATGAGAGTGGTGGAAATCATCAGGATAAGGATGCCCAGCCATCTAGCCATCATGAAAGCCAGTATAGTCGGCAATACAACGCCGAGTGACAAAATGGAAACTTTTCGGATATCGGCCCGAATGCCTAATAAATAAAAGAGAGCGGAAAATATAGCTATAAGCTCTATTCCACCTAAAATAAATGGGGTTTTGCTCAATACCTCGACCTTCTTTACAGTTTCTCGATGGTTTGTATTATACCAATTATTTCTTAGAAAAGGTGCCAGGCACCAAAACAAACATAACAAACGTGAAAGTTTTAATTAACTTGTTTGTTTGAATAATCGTGTCAATTCAAACGCAACGACCCGGTATTTTTTTGACTTTTCCAGTAACTATGCTAGCATATAAGAAGGGCCTACTTTTGTTAAGGGTTTTTACTTAAACAATATGGGGTTACTTTTACTTTTTTGCAATGTTAATCTGCGTACGTTTCTTATCTTTATTACTTCTACATTTCCGCATCTTACTAGAGCACTCTAGTACCAATTAACGAATGGTAGGTGTATACCTACTTCTTTTGCAAATACCCATCCTTACTTTATTCAATCAAATCATTTAACAAAAGTAGGTTCACTAAATGATTTGGAGTGAAAGCACATTGGTGAAAACGACAGCAGCGGTACAAGAAAAAGAAGGAATTATGGAGGTCCCGACATGGTGGACTTGCCCGGAAGGTTTTGAGGAATTGCAAAAACTGGCTCATTTATTGGGCGAGAAAGAGCTTCTTCCGCGGGCTGTCATTTCAGACCAGGAAGGGAAATATCCGAAAGAAAGCTTGAAAGAAATTGCGGAAGCGGGTTATGGAGCCGTTACCATTCCGGTGGAAGCGGGCGGTTTGGAAAACGGGTTTACCGCATTTTCCGTGCTCTCCGAGAGTTTTGCCCACTATTGTCCATCCTCGACGATGTGCTGGGTCATGCATACGACGACTGTACATACGCTGTATGAGGCGGGGACCGAGGAACAAAGAAAGCGCTTCATTCCAGGCGTCTTGAGGGGTGATGTCGGTGCCTTGGCATTCAGTGAACCGGCAACTGGCGGGCATTTCTGGAATGTCGTCAGTGAAGCGCCGCGGAACGAAAGCGGTTACTTATTGAATGCTGATAAGTCGTTCGTGACGAGTGGTGGAGAAGCCGACTTTTATATAGTAGCAACCTCTTCCCCTGACACGGAGGATGAGGACAACCTCATGTATCTGCTCGTCGAAAAAGATCAGGAAGGCATCCAATCATTCCCGTTCTCCGCAATGGGGCTGCGCGGGAACGCGAGCGGTCCGATGAAGTTCGAGAACGTGCAAGTACCGTTGGAAAACCGCATCGGCGGTGAAGGCGGAGCAGGCTATTACAATGACAACACAGTCGATCCGCTCTTTTTGCTAGGAACGGCGGCTTGTTGGATCGGCATTGCGCAAGGCGCGTTGAATGCGGCTATTGACGGTGCGAAAAAGAAAGTGCATGCCGACACAGGTTCGAACGTAGCGGGCTACCAAGTGATCCGCCACGAACTGGCGAAATCCCAAATTTTGATCGACAGTGCTCGCAGCATGCTGTACCGCACGGCGAAAGCGATGGACGAGTGCGCAGAAAAAGGGCTGGAACTGTCCGAATGCCTATACCCGCTGTGGCAGCTGAAAACGCACGCGGCAGACATGGTCATCACGGTGACCAATGCAGCGCTGCAAGTATCGGGCGGCCGCGGCTACCTGACAGGCCAAGTCGAGAAATTCCTCCGCGACGGACGTGCGGGGGCGTTGATGGGACCGACCAACGAAGTCCTGCGCGAATGGATCGGCCGTACGCTGATTGAGGTTCCTTGGTTGGAATGAAGTGAATAGGAAATACAGCAAGCACAACCTTTTTGAATAAGGTTGTGCTTTTTTGGGGCTCTTTGATGGGGTGACAGTCACCAAGACAACTTGGGATCTATTCAGAATTGTTTTAGAGGGAGTTAATGACTGGAACCAAAGTCCAATTCCTGGGTCCATTCGCTTAACTTTTTTGTTTAAGAGATTTGTAAGAAGTGTTCATTACACTAATAGAGACTTGGGGTTCTATGCAAAGGAGGTGGCATGTTGCGCAGATGGATAGGATGGCTATTTTTGTTGGCCGGGCTACTGCTCGTCAGCTACCCGTTACTCAAAAAGATTGCTTTCGACCGCCAGCAACAACAACTCCTTGCGACATTTGAACAGCTAGGGGAAATGGGACAAGCGGACATGGCAGTGGAAATGGATCCGGCATTGCCCTCCCAAGAACCGACAGCTCCCGACGATGGCCGAAGCTCCATGCTGGACGGCGCACGAGGATTGTTGAAAATCCCCGGCATCGATCTGGAAATGATCATCTTCGACGGCGCTTCCGAAACGGACCTGGACAAAGGGGCTGGCATGATTGAACCGAAAAAACAATTCGATCGGCATAACATCGGACTAGCAGGCCACCGTTCCGTTCTGAAAGGCCAGCTGTTCAACCGGCTCGGGGAATTGCGGGAAGGAGACGAAATCACCGTCGACACCACGGAAGAAACACTCCGCTACACAGTGATCGACACATTCGTCGTCCACCAATCGGATATATCTGTATTGAATGACGCGGAAAAACCGCTTCTCACCCTCGTCACCTGCACGCCACTCGGCAAACGCCACTCGCCCAATCGGCTGATTGTACAAGCGGAATTGCAGGACGTGGCAGAACATTGATTTAGGTATTTATATATTTTTTATATAAATAAATCTAGAAAAAAGAGGGGGACAATCTTATTCGAAAAAATCAGAGGGCAACCCACTTTATACAGGACATATGAGAGAAAGGAGAGGAATGAGAGTTTTGAAGAAATGGTTGAATATAATGATGCTCACGCTGCTTTTGTTAGGGCAGACAGTGCTTGGACCGGTTGGGATGGTTTGGGCGGATGAATTGCCTGATGCAGGGGAGCGGCAAGAAGAATCTACTACTAAAGAAACTACAACTGATGAATCTGGCCAACCTGCGGAGGAATCTGGAAATAGCGACACAGACGGCTCGGACGACAATTTAGGGTCAACCGAGGAGGAGGGCCAACCCGGCGATAATACCAACAATGAAGAAGGTGATGGCGGTACATCACCAGACGATTCAACTTCTCCACCGAAAGAGCCGGGGGACAACGACGGGGATGATAGTGATGCCCCGGCAGCAGGTGAAGGTGCACCGGATTCTCCGGTAGAAGGGGAAGATATACCAACTCCTCCAACAGAAGATGAACCACCTAATGTTCCGGCGGCTGGTATAATGCCGGATTCCGTCATTACAAGTACAGAATTTACTGTCGGTGGTCAGCCTGTAACAGGCACTGGACCAGTGACTGTCCAAAACGGTCAAAAAGCGGAATTTAAATTTAACTTAGAACTGGCGGCAGGCCATAATTATGGTCCGGGGTCGACACTGACATACACTTTACCAGGGATTTTCACAGATATTACATTTCCGCAAGGAACTACATTTGGGGATCTTGGGGAAATCGAGAAATCAGATAATGTCATTACGATTACATTTAACAGTAATATTCACGATGGACTAAATGGTACTGGATTTGAACCAGGAGCACATTTTTTTATTGAAGCAACATTCAATAACACAGGAGACAATATTAATGAAACAATTGATTTACCGGGTCGGGCGAATATCGCACTTAATTTCACACCGCTAAATGGCTCTGCGATTACTAAGGATAATGGAACTCCTTATCCTGGCAATCAGAACAGTGAACATATCGAGTGGAAAGTTACAGTAAATACAGATTTAAAAGCGTCGGGAACAGTGGAATTCAAAGATACACTCACCGGTGGACATACGTTTGATCAAAACACCGCAACAATTACTGAACTTACGATGAAACCGGACGGTGCTGTTTTAAGTAGGATTCCTGCGACAGGGGTTTCACCAAATTTTACTTCAGACACTGAAATGACTATTAGCTTGGACGGTGTGAAAGCGTATGAAATTACGTACCACACGATTCCGGATGACCCAGGGAATAATGAGTCCGTTACGTACCTGAATGATGCAACGTATAATGATACGCCTGCCCCAACTAGATCTGCAACTGTTAATTACGGAACGCCGTTAAATAAAAAGGGTTCCTTAAACTCCGCCAATTTAGAAACAACGTGGACAATTGAATATAACTATAACAAACGTACGATTTCACAACCGAATGCGAAGTTGACGGATACGTGGTCGACATCGGGTGGAAGCAGTACTGGTACTGTGGAACAAAAAATGGTGGATGAATCTTTTGAAGTGAGAGATGGAAATGGTGACATTGTAAATAATTATACGTTGACATCAACTGCTCAAGGTTTTGGGCTTCAATTTAATAGTGAAGTAACAGATGCTTACACAATTACGTACAAAACGAAGCCGACTGATGGCAGTTTCATTACTAGTGACATGACAGTAACGAACACTGTTGTACGTGAAGATAGTAATATATCTAAAAGTCCATCTGTAACGTATAACAAAACTAGTTTCATGTTAAACAAATCAGCGAATGATTCACCGAACTATGAAGCCAAAACAATGGACTGGACGATTACGGCAAACCAAGCAGGCTACGATTTAGCTGCAAACACGAAATTTACAGATACATTTATGAGTAAAAACATGACGTTAGATGAGGATACATTGGTCGTAACTGTGGATGGTGTGCCTCTGTCTCGAGGCACAGGTTACACATTAACGAATAATGGTAAAGTCGGCTTCGATATTACATTACTAGACGGAACGAATGGTCAGGTTGTCATAAAGTACACAACAGGCTATGACATTCGGGACGTTGGTATGAATGATCGAAAGTTCCATAATAGTGTTACAATTATGGACTCTGGTTTACCGGTTGCTCCATCAGATTCCGCTGAGCATTCTGTTACCCCAGAACAAACAGCAAACGGTAAAAAAGACGGTAAATACAATTACGAAACGAAAAAGTTCGAATGGGAAGTTGAACTGAACTTCAACCTCAATACATTAGAAGATGCAATCTTTGAAGATGTTCTTCCCGACACACAAACGGTTGATGTTGATAGCATCAAAGTATTGGATGGAACATTGAATCCTAATGGGACATTCAAACCGGGCAATGAAGTTTCGGTGACGAATACAGCAACTGAACCTAACAAAATTGCATTTTCATTAGGGAAGATCACAGGCCCATATAAGGTGACATATGAATCCTATGATACAGACGATGTATTCCCAGAAACAACGGGAAAAGTCCAAATTACAAACAACGCAACGTTGAAGGATGGAACCACTCCAAATGCTTCTTGGACAAAAACTGTCGGCATCAATTACACTGACAAACTAATCAAGAAAAAGGGTAGTCAAATCAATCAGACCGCTGGCATTAAGTGGAACTTCGAATTTAACTACGCCCAGTCAAATCTTAAAAACATTGTTATTACAGACACAGTCGGTAAAGATGGCGACGATGGCGACGGCAACCCGAATCAGTTGATTAAGGCTGATTCATTTAAAGTGTATAAAGTAGAGTTAAGCGGAAAGTCTGATAGTGCTGGTTTTAATGCAACAAAACAGAATACTTTGCTATCTGGCAATGAGTATGAGTTGAATGTCGATATTCAAGAAGGTACGTTTACGTTAAAATTACCGGACGGTGATAGTGCGTACTATATTGAATATGAAACAATTTACATGGGGGATAACGACTCCACTGTTACTAACGTGGTTCAAGTCAATTATGTTAGCGAGGATGGAACTCAAGCTTCCAATGAATTCTCTATCAGCAACTTTAGATATGGAAATGCCGGAAAAACTGTTAAAGTGCCATTTGTTGTTGTCAAAACAGATGGGGCAACGGGTGAAGCGATGGAAGGTGTTGAATTCACTTTGTATAGTGAGTTCCAACCGGGCGTTCCGTTGATTTCTAAGAAAACGGATGCGAATGGCATTTTCGATCTTGGCATGAAGTTGACAGAAGGCAAGTATACGCTGAAAGAAACAACCGTTGCTGGCTATGAGAATCCAGGCGACATCGATTTTACTTTACACCGCGATTCAATTGCAACAGGCGGTCCGCACGTTGGTAAACAAATCGTTGAAGTTGAAAACTGGAAGACTGGTGTAAATGTATGTACAGAATTTACACTAACCATCAAAGACGTGGATAGAAATCCGGTAGCAGGTAAAACAGTAACAGTAACAAACAACGCAACAGGTGACATACACAGTACAGTGACAAATGGTGCCGGGGAAATTACATTGCTTCCTGCTAATGTTAAGGCAGGAAAATATACAGTCACAACAGACGATGGTGGCACTGAAGTGATACTTGGTGACATAGCTGTAACGTATGATGGCGACTGTAAAGATGAAATCGCCCCGACACCATCTTGTGATGAATTCACCATCACAATTGAAGACAAGGACAATATCGCACGTCCAAATGTAACTGTGACATTGAAGCACAAAACAGATGCAACAGCACCGGAGATTACAGCGACAACAGACGCAAACGGTAAATTCACCGTACCTTCAGATACCACGCAAACAGGCGAGTATAAAGTGTATGAAGGGAAACAATATCTTGGTGATGTAACGATTACGTATAAAAACGATCCTTGTGCAGCTACTGTAACAGAAGCACCGACTTGCGAAACATTCACATTGACCGTAAGAGACGTGGATGGAAAATCTCGTGAAGCAGGTGTTGAAATTACAATCAAGGATAAAGACGGAAATGTCATTGAGACACTCACAACGGATGGTGACGGAAAAGTCACGACGACCGGACCTTTGCCGGCAGGTGAGTACGATGTATTCGAAGGCAATTCAGCTACGCCATTCGATGAATTTGCTGTCAATATTGACTGTACAGCAGATGTACAGCCAGCACCAGCATGTACGGATTTCACGCTTATAGTGAAAGACGAGAACGGCGATGTTCGCTCGAATGTCTCCGTAACGGTGAAAGACATTGCTGGAAATTCCATCAAAACAGCACCAACAAATGTTGATGGCGAAATTACAATTCCATCAAAAGAATTACCAGCAGGCAAATACAATGTATTTGAAGGCGAGTTGTTGATTGGTCAAATTGAAGTAAGTTATCTAGTGGACTGCCAAGCCGAAGTGCAAGGCGCTCCTACATGTGAAGACTTCACGTTAACAATTCAAAATAGAAATGGCAATGCTCGTCCGAATGTTCAGGTTACCGTGAAAGATGCAGCAGGGGATATCATTGTGACGGATACAACGGACGCAAATGGGCAACTGGCGATTGCTTCTAAATTAAAGCAGGGCACGTACCGAGTATATGAGGGGTCTTCCTTGATCAATTCATTTACGGTAAAAGATACATGTTCAGCTATCGTTAAACCAAGACCAATCCCAACCCCAACCCCACCACCAGCAACATGCATAGATTTCACACTCACTGTGTATGAAAACGGTGAACTAACAGGCGCAGGTATCGAAGTCGTATTGAAATCCGGTGAAACGGAAATCGCAAAAGGCACAACAGATGCGAACGGCAAGATCACAATTCAGAAAAACCAATTGCAGGACGGTCAATATGATGCATACGTCAATGGTGAGAAAGTCGGCGACGTGACGGTCTCTGATTCATGTGCGGACGAGATTGATCTGCCTAAAGTGCCGGCATGTAATGACTTCACCGTAACCGTGAAAGAAGACGGCAATCCAGTGGAAGCTGGTAAAGAAGTCGTCTTGAAATTAGGCGATGAAGAAATTGTAACAGGCACAACCGACAAAAACGGAAAGGTCGTCTTCCCGAAAGACCAATTGCTAAACGGTGAGTACGACGCATACGTAGACGGCGAGAAAGTCGGCAAAGTGACGGTAGCAGATTCTTGTGAAGAAACGATCACGTTGACCCCAGCACCCGTATGTGAAGATTTCACTGTCACGGTGAAAGAAAACGGCGAACTAGTGGAAGCCGGAAAAGAAGTCGTCTTGAAATCCGGTGACACAGAAATCGCCAGAGGTACAACGGATACAAACGGTAAGATTGTTTTTGCCAAAGCGGATCTGCCAGCAGGCACATATACCGTATATGATGAAAACGACAAAGCAGTCGGTTCCGTACTTGTGTCCTACGAAGAAGGCAAATGCCAAGCCATTATTGACGTATTGCCAAAGGTGTGTGAAGACTTTACACTCACCATCACCGACAGACCATTCGCGAACGTTGTGGTGAAAGATTTGATCGGCAACGTCATTGTGACAGGCGTGACGGATAACGAAGGAAATGTAACATTCACAACACTGCTTCCGCAGGGCAGTTATGTGGTAACTGTCAATAATGATGTTGATGGTCACTTCAACGTAACGGAGAATTGTTCTGCAACTGTAACGCTAGAATCCAACCCAGGAAATGGTGGCGGATCTGGCGGCGGAGGCGGAGGCGGCGGTGGTACACCACCAACAACACCAGTTGACCCGAACAAACCAGGTGAATCCGGCAAACCAGGAGATCCGAACAAACCAGGTGAATCTGGCAAACCAGGCGATCCGAACAAACCGGGTGAATCTGGTAAACCAGGCGACCCGAACAAACCAGGTGAATCCGGTAACCCAGGCGATCCGAACAAACCAGGTGAATCCGGTAAACCGGGCGATCCAAACAAACCAGGTGAATCCGGTAAACCGGACGATCCAAACAAACCAGGTGAATCTGGTAAACCAGGCGATCCGAACAAACCAGGCGAGTCTGGTAAACCGGGCGATCCGAACAAACCAGGTGAATCCGGCAAGCCAGGAGACCCGAACAAACCAGGCGAGTCCGGCAAACCAGTTGACCCAAACAAACCGGGTGAATCCGGCAAACTAGGTAATCCGAACAAACTGGGTGAATCAAGCAATCAAATTGATTCGAAAACACCAACGAATGGAAAGATCTTGCCTCAAACAGGGGAAGCTTACCCAATCGTTCCGATGGCGGCTGGCTTGACATTGATCTTAGCGGGTCTTTGGATGCTCCGTAGGAAAACATTGAGTATTAAACAGTAAATGAATGAAAACCAAGCAACCAGTCCGCTCCCGGGCTGGTTGTTTGGTTGTCCTAAATGTAAGAGTTCTATAAGAGCTGTTTGATAGGATAAAAAAATCGCTACAACTGTGCGGGCTATGAACTCTCTAGCCTCCTATCCGTCTTTCTTCACTTGTGGAATTTATTTCCTTCTCAATATAATTCCAGTATAGGAGAGATTGGTTTTTACGTAAAGGGATGAAATAGGTGACGATTGTGAATAAGCCGATATCTGTGAGAAAGATTTTTTTCATCATCAGTATATACATATTGATTTTAACTAGTTTCCGGATTGGATGGGTGATGTACCATCAAATCCCCGTTCATCCCGAAGCGGAAAAAGGGGTCATTGATTTAAGTGAATGGACTTTCACCGACCATCAAACGATTACACTGGATGGTGAGTGGGAGTTTTATCCGCATGAGTTTCTTGGGCCTGATTCAAAAGGAAGTGGAACGGAGGAATATATAAGAGTTCCCGGCGATTGGCGGGTCGCCATTTCGGATAATGGTATGCAACCTTATGGCTACGGTACATATCGTCTGAAAATCCTTCTTCCCGAGGAAGATCGGTTGTATGGCATCCGGATGAAAAATATTACAACGGCTGCAAAAGTTTATGTGGACGATGCATTGCTGAAAGAGTGGAACTCCCCAACGGAAAGGCCCAGTACAAGTGGAACAGAGCGGGGGCCTTTTTCTATCTTATTTCATAATGAAAACAATGAAGTGGACCTTCTCATCCAAGTGTCCAATTATGAAATACCTTTCCAAGGGGGGCTTACCGGTACCGTTCATATTGGAACAGAGACTGCGATTCTGAAAGAAACGACCGATTCCGTAACCCTTCAGATCATTGTTAATGTGATTTATCTGTTGCATATTCTATATGCTGCGTACATCTTCTTTTTCGGGAAAGGGAAATACCGGAAAGAATTCTTTTATTATAGCCTTCTACTTGCGTTAAATATAATTTCTAATTCCATAGATGATAACGTTCTGGTACAACTACCTCTTTCTATCGCGATGACGCAAAAGTTGCTATTGTTTCTATTTATAAGTATCCTATTGGTCGTCCTTAAAGTACTTGAAAACCTATTTCAAATAAAAATACGATTTATGCGATTGCTGTTTCTGCTTTATATTCTATTAGTAGTGGGTGTGCTCTTTGTCCCCTTGGAACAATTTATTTTGTTCTCGGGGCCGATCGTGATTGTCTTTTATCTACTTTCTTTTTCGACTTTTTTTGTGCAAACAATAAAGATTTTGAGAAATGGCTATTCCGATGCTGTCTTTTTATTGCTTATGCTGACGAGTTATCTGTCAAATGCGGTCTGGGGCATTGCCATCAACGCGGGGCTAGTGGATATTCCTTACTATCCATTTGATTTTATCATCCCTGTTTTTGCTATTACGGCTATTCTATTCAGGCGACATTTCCATCTGGTCCACTTAAACGAAGAACAGACCAAAGAGCTTCAGCAAGCGGATAAGATGAAAGATGATTTTCTGGCGAATACATCCCATGAGCTGCGAAACCCGCTTCATGGTGTCATCAATATAGCGCAGACGATCTTGGATGATAAGGAAGCGCCTTTAACGGCAAAAAATCGAGCCAGTTTGGAATTGCTCGTCCGGATTGGCCACAGAATGACATTATTGTTGAATGACTTGCTGGATATTACCCGTTTGCAAGAACAGCATATCCAGTTACATCGGGAGAGTGTAAATATCCATGCAGTCACTTCAGGTGTCATCGATATGATCCGTTATATGACAGAAGGGAAGAAACTTCGGTTTCATTTAGACATCCCCGCTGACTTTCCTCGTGTCCTGGCGGATGAAAGCCGGCTTATCCAGATTCTATTTAATCTTTTGCATAATGCAGTGAAATTTACAAATGAAGGATCTGTGTCAATCGACGCTACTTATAAAAATGGGGTAGCTACCATTCAAGTTGCAGACACCGGGGTCGGAATGGAGGAGGAGACACGGAAAAAGATTTTCCAAGCATATGAACAAGGAGCCCCCACGGTAGCATCCATGGGCGGCATCGGCTTGGGACTGCCGATTTGCAAGCAATTGGTAGAGCTGCATGGCGGAAGAATCTCTGTACAATCAACACCGGGCAAGGGATCTGTTTTTTCATTCACTCTACCGTTAGCTGTTTCCGTCGCGGAAGAAATCGAAAGAGATCTGGAGATGGCCGCTTCTGTCGCAGAAGAAATTAAAAGAGATCTGGAGATGCCGACTTCCGCACTGCTTGAAAAACAGAACGATGGAATGGAAAACATTGAGGCTTTCCATCCTGTTGGAAATGACTTCAAGCGGGAAGAGAAGATAGCGAAGATCCTACTAGTGGATGATGATCCGCTGAATCTGCAAATCTTACAAACGATGTTGACTGCGGAGTATGAAGTAGCCACTTCGACAAGTGGAGAAAAGGCGTTGATGCTCTTGAAAACGGACGCATGGGACTTGGTCATTTCCGACGTAATGATGCCGAATATGTCGGGATATGAGTTAACACAAAAGATTCGTGAGCGGTTTACCCTTTCGGAGCTGCCTGTCTTACTGCTCACGGCACGGAACCAACTTCAAGATGTCTATACAGGTTTCCATTCAGGCGCAAATGATTATCTTTCAAAACCGATGGATGCTTTGGAATTAAAATCCCGAGTGAGAGCATTGACTGATCTGAAGAAATCCATCCAAGAGCAGCTTCGGATGGAAGGGGCTTGGCTGCAAGCGCAAATTCAACCTCATTTTCTATTCAACACGTTGAATACGATTGCTTCCCTTGCTGAAACAGATATAGAGCGGATGGTCACGCTCCTTCATGAATTCGGGAATTATTTGCGAAGAAGCTTTGGTGTTCATAGTACGCAAGCTCTTATCCCGTTGCAAGATGAGTTGGATTTGACAAGGTCGTATTTGTTTATTGAACAAGAACGGTTCGGCGAACGTTTGCAAATTGAGTGGGAGATTGAGGATGGAGTGGATTTTCAGATACCACCGTTTTCCATCCAGCCAATTGTTGAAAACGCTGTTCGGCATGGTGTCCTCCAACGGGTGGAAGGAGGGACGATTCGGATTCGAATCAAAGATCATGAAACCTATTCTGAAATTGCCATCATTGACAATGGGGTAGGCATGGAGCAGGAAAAATTGAAAGAAATCCTGCAGGCTTCCGCGGGCTCGAGAAGAGGAATTGGCATCGTGAACACTCACCGTCGCCTGACAAGGCTGAATGGAAATGGATTGAACATTTGCAGCCAGACCGATGAAGGCACGTCCGTATCCTTTCAAATTCCAAAATAAAAAACTACAGGTGGACAACCAGTTCTTGAAAGAGGACCGGTTGTTCTTTTTTATTTACTCATAAACAGTTCGTTAGGCCTAATATAAACGGCCTGCTTTTTCAATAATGTAAGAGATGTATAAGCGCCGTTCTTTATAATGAAGCAAATCAAAAACAGTGAATACGGGGAAGGGGAAGCTAAATGGTAAGTCGATTTCCGTTGAAGGTCCGTGAGAAAACGGGGACAGATGACGGCCAACATGTATTCCATACCATTAAAACCGCGTTGTCGTCTTCTTTCATGGTGATGGTAATGGATCCGTCTGGAAATGTAATAGAAGTGAATGACAAATTCGTTCAGCTTTTTCAATATACTTCTACCGAATTGCGGAAACTTTGGTTTCTGAATTCAGGTTATCACGCTGACAGCTTTTGGCAAGAGCTTTTGACCACTCTTGGACAGGGGGAACAATGGATCGGGGATCTTTGTCTCCGTACAAAGCATGGGGAATTCATCTGGGTGAACGCAACGATCATTCCCTTCGAACAAAGCACGGGCCCTTTGGCAAACTATTTAATCGTCCTTCAAAATGTTTCGGATCGGAAAGCAATGGAAAAATGGCGACATCTTGCATGTCATCATGATCTGACGAATTTGCCGAATCGCCGAATGTTCCATCTATCTTGTGCCTCTTATCTGGAAAGGGCGAGACGCCAGCGCTCGAAGTTGGCGGTTTTTTATGTGGATGTGAACCATTTCAAGAAGATCAACGATGCGCATGGCCATTCAGTTGGTGATCTTTTGCTACAGGAAGTGGCACATCGATTTCAACATCATCCATCGACAATGAATCGGGTGTTTCATTTTGGTGGGGATGAATTTGTCATCCTGATTGAATTCGATGATGATTTACTCGATTTTTCCGAGGCAATCCAGACGATATTCGCCCGTCCTTTCCGGGTAGGCGAGCATTGCTTGGACATGAGTGTAAGTTTGGGGGGAAGCATTTTTCCTGATCATAGCGCTGACATTGCGGAGTTATTGAAATTTGCCGATTCGGCCATGTTTGCGGCCAAGCGGGAGGGAGGAACCTGCATCCGAATGTATTCAAAACCAATGAAAGGACTGCGGGAGCCATAAGTGGAAAGAGGAAAAAGATGAAAAAGAAAACACTTGGACTATTAGTCGTCGTTCTCCTACTTGGCGTTGCAACAAGCACCACCATTTTTTCCGACGATGAAAAAAAGAAGGAGATAGCAAAAGAACCGTTGCTGGCGGAGCACTTTATCCAAAATTATTTACTTCGGGAAGATGGGCGTATGCAGACGGATTTATTGGACCAGCAAGATGTTTATCTATCCGAAACGGTCGGCTTATGGATGGATTATTTAGTAGCGAAAAATGATGTTGCGCTATTTGATCAGCAAGTGGAGGCATTGGAAACGTATTTTCTTACGAAAGATCATTTGGTCACATGGGAACTGCAAGGTACTTCGAAAGCGCCTGCGAACGCGTTCATCGATGACTTGCGCATTATCAATGCCTTGTATGAGGCGGGTGAAAAGTGGCATCAGGGAGCTTATCTAAAATTGGCGGCCAAAATGGGGAAGTCGCTCATCCGTTATCAAATGAACGACGATCTATTAGTCGATCATGTAGATTTGGAGAGCAAGTACAAAGGTGAAAATATTACGTTAAGTTATATCATTCCAGCTGGATTTGACCGGCTTCAGCAACTTTCGCTGCCGGATCAGACATACGACATGACGAAGCAAGTGCTCCTGGAAGCCCCGGTTTCGCCACTGGGATTTTTTCCGAAAACTTATCATGTTAAAACGCAATCCTATTCCTACGATACCGAAATCAATTTAATAGACCAGTTTTACGTAGGATACCACCGGGCTCAATGGCAGGGGGACGTTACACCGCTTCTTGATTTTACGAAGACCGCTTTTGCAAAGGGGGATGGAAAATTGTATGGGCGGTATAACCGCGACACCGGAGAAGCGACTGTCCCTTATGAAGCGGCAGCTGTTTACGCTCTTGCGATTCTTATGTGTTTGGAAATCGAGGAACAAGATTTCGCCAAACAGCTTTTCAATCAGATGAAAACATTACAGCAGGCTAATGAAAAGCTTCCCTACTACGGGGGATACACTGACATTTATTCGAAGGACACTCATACTTTTGATAATTTGCTTGCACTTTTGGCGGAAAGGAAAGGAATCGATGAAGAAGCATTTTGATGTGGAAATCAGACCCCTTATCTTGTTTGCTCTGTTGTTGCTAGGTATGCAGATTACTCTATTTCTACTGTTGCAAGAAGGACGGACCGGGCTTTTAATGAGTGCCTTTTTGACTGGGTTCGTCGTTCTCTCGCTAGTGGCGGGCCCTTTGGTAGGACTGTTTAGCAGTGTACTGTTCATTTTCATCATTGGCTCAATTTTGGTTTACATGGCATTGCCAAGCAGTTCATTGTCGGTTGAAACACTATCGATGCCGTTATCGCATTTATTGGGCTACGGTTTTTCCCTTCTATTATTTGTCCTACTGGCAGGACAGCTCCATGAAAGAGTTGCAGGGCAAGGCAGGCTGACAAGACAATTGCAGGAGGAACTTCGCCAATTCGTGGCGGTCGATCCGGAGACCGGATTTGATAATAAATACCGGATGGCCATAGAGTTGGAGGCGGAAATGAAGCGCATTGACCGGTATGGAGGTGCCTTCACCCTTGTTTTGATCCAAATTGATTTTTTTAATGAATTTATCAAGTTATATGGTGAAAAGGAGCAGAAGCACCTGCTCCATTCCCTGGCGGATACTATGCAGACTATCATCCGGTCCACTGACCGTAAATTCCGTTATGCAACCGACCGTTTTGCGCTATTGCTTACCCATACGAATGATGCCTCGATTGAGACGGTCTATGATAAATTGGCCTCCGCCATTAAGCACCATCAATTGCTGAATGAAAAATACATCACGTTATCGTTTCGGGCAGGTCACGCCGTTTATAACGGACATGCGAAAACGACGGACCATGCGATTCTAGTTTCACAAGTGGAAAGTGAGATGGTGGCACGTGAATTGTAAACGTTGGTGGGGAATCAGTGCAGTTTTACTTTTTGCACAACTTCTCATTGCCGCATCCGTTGTGTTCGCGGAGGAAAAGGTGCCTGAAATCGCGTTACTTTATATGACGGATGATGGGAAGCCGAACTCCAACATATTTTTTATCGAAGCGACACTTGCCGGTTTTACCAATCAGATTGATCTGTATTCTGCCGAAGGGCCCGAAAAAGGAATAGGCCAGTATGATGTCGTTGTGTTTGTCGGGGACTACAAAGGCGATGTTCCGGAGTGGGTGCGGCATGCCATCAATAATTTTCAAGGGCGGCTGCTTGCGTTCGGATACAATGCGGAGCAGTTAACACCTTTCCAAGATTGGCATATCGCTGGGGAGGAATATATACGAAGTTTGGATGGAAATCCGTTACGGGTTGTCAAATCGGTTCTCCAAGCAATACCGCCTGCGGATGCAACTGTTTTGTCGGAAGGGAGGGCGTCGGGGAAGAAACTGCCCTTCATTTCGAATAAAGGAAAGTTGTCCTATATCGCAACTACCTCATTCGGTACGGAAGAGAAATATGCCCTGTCCCGTTCCCTTTATGAGCTGCTCGACAGAACGGAGCCGGACAGCCATCCCGCCTACATCCGGTTGGAAGACATTTCTCCGATTTCGGACGCGAAGCTCGTCGAGGAAACGGGGATGTATCTAGCTGATCGAGGCATTCCTTTTTTCATGGCAATCATTCCAGTCTATGTCAATAGCGAAACCGGTGAACAGATTTCGTTGGCCCGAAACAAACCGCTCGTCGAAGTGCTAAAAAGATTGCAGGATCGAGGCGGGATGGTCATTGCACATGGGTATACCCACTCCTACCGATCCGATGAAACCGGGGAAGGGTTCGAATTTTGGGACGTGGAGCTCAATCAGCCGATTACGACAGAGCGGATGGATGAGCTACCGCCAAAACTGAAAACGGTCGATTCTTTTACCTCTGCTGAACAATACGAGACTTATAAACAAATGATGAATCAGGTAGAGATCAGGTATATCGAAAGGAAACATAAAAAGTCGATTGAGACGCTTACCGCTCTCGGTTTATATCCGGTCGCTTTTGAAGCGCCCCATTACACGATGAGCTCTAATGGGTACAAGATCACTTCCGGCTACTTTTCCTCCATTTTTGGTCAGATTCAATTAAGCGATTCTAATTGGAGTGTCATGGATAGTCCGTTGTTCATTGGAAAGCCGGCTATTTTGGCGGGAATGACGCTCTACCCCGAAACGATCGGCTATGTCGATCCCGAGTTGGCAAACCCGCTTCACGATATGGGAATCGCTGTGAAACGGCTACAAACAGTTCCCGGTTCTGTTATAGGCGGATTTTATCATCCGTATTTAGGCTTATCGTATTTGCCCGAACTGATCGAACTAATGGAATCCATCCCGAACATGGAATGGATCGATTTTCAGCAGGAGGATTATTTCGTTCGGACAGATCGGGTGGCAATAACGCAGACGGGGACTGGCGGGCGGCATATTGAGTCTTCCCTTACAGCAAAAGACCAATTACTTGATCGGATGTATGAAAATCCATTCGATCTTGCACTCTGGATCGTTGCTGTTATTGTTCTTGTTTTTCTTGCCATGTTTGCCGTGTATGTGACGAACTTGCGGATCCGGTTGAAAAAACGTTTATTCGAGGAGAGGGAATTCATTGGCTAACTGGCTTTTTTATGCGGCGCTCATCCTGATTTGGGTCATGCTCCTGTACCATATGTTTTTAATGCAGGGCGGGTATCGGCATTTTAAGACATTCGAAAGGGTCATTCCGACATGGGAAAAGCGGATGGTGGATCTGCCGACTGTCAGTGTATTCATTCCCGCGCATAACGAGGAAGTTGTCATCGGGCAGACACTCCAAGCAATGTCACGTCTGTATTATCCGAAGGACAAATTGGAGGTCATCGTCATCAATGATAATTCATCGGACCGGACGGGGGAAATCGCAGACAGTTTCGCCGAAAAGTATCCGTTTATTCGAGTCATTGAAACGAAGCCTCCCAACCGGGGAATTGGCAAATCTTCCGCGTTAAATGAAGCAATGCAGCAATCGGAGAGTGACGTCATCGTTGTATATGATGCGGACAACACGCCGGAAAAGATGGCGGTCTGGTATTTGGTGATGGGGCTCGTCAATGATCCGAAGGCGGCCGCCATGGTAGGGAAGTTCCGGGTGATCAACGCCAAACAGACTTGGCTCACCCGCTTCATCAATATCGAAACGATCTGTTTTCAATGGATGGCTCAAGGAGGACGGTGGAAGTGGTTCAAAGTCGCCACCATTCCGGGTACGAACTTTGCCATCCGGCGCAGCGTCATGGAGCAGCTTGGCGGCTGGGATGTTAAAGCGCTTGCAGAAGATACCGAGTTGACGGTGCGTGTCTACGACTTGGGCCATCATATCCGTTTTTTCCCCGCGGCTATTACATGGGAGCAAGAGCCGGAAACGTTGAACGTCTGGTGGAAGCAACGGACGAGATGGGCGCGGGGCAATCAATATGTCGTTCTGAAATTTCTCGGACAACTATTCAAGCTGAAACGAAAACGGATTATCTTTGACTTGTTTTACTTTTTCTTTACGTATTTCCTATTCTTTTTCGGTGTCATTTTATCCAATGGGCTTTTCGTTATCAATTTATTTTACGAATTGCATTTGAATATCGGAAATGTCGCATTGGTGTTATGGGGGCTTGCCTTCCTGCTGTTTCTGGCAGAGGTGATGATTACGCTGAGCATTGAAAAGGCGGAGATGAACCGCGCCAACTTTTTTTATGTGATTTTCATGTATTTTACGTATTCGCAGATGTGGATTGCCCTCGTTGTCCACTCACTCTTCTTGGAAATGAAGCGGATCCTTTTCCGCCAAGAAGTGCGTTGGTATAAAACAGAGCGATTTACCAAAAAAACAATGGAGGGACATAATGAAACCAACTAAAGCATTGCTTGTATGCCTATTTGCGGTTTTGTGTGTAGGTTTCTTGCCATTGCAAGGCGAAGTACAGGCGGCCGTGCAGTTGCAAGTGAAAGATGTGGGAATGGATATCCATCCATCAACCATTTTGAAACAGCCATTGACGAATCGCCCAATTGAATTGACCGGGCCGGAACAGGAAGCGACATTTTATTATGAAATGCGCTCGGCTCCTGCAGACACGGAACATCGACTCGTCTTGCACTATAGCCATTCGGAATTATTGATCGCACCATCTTCTGTGACAATCCATGTTGATGAAGAGGCTGTCCTGTCCAAGCCGCTCAATGGCGAGGAACTTGCCGGAAAGATAGTGGTCCCGTTGTCGGGAAAAGCTTTGGAGAAAGGATTTCACCAAGTGTCTATCGCTTTTTCGGGAATCATTAAAGAAGGGGTCTGTGTAGAACAAGGGACGCCGGGAAACTGGTTCACCATCGGCATTGACTCTTATTTGCAGTTGAGTGGCCAACGTAGCGATGAAGAACTTTCGTTGGCGGATTATTTGCATGATTTCACCGGTACGGCGAATCGCCCGGCATTCATTGTCTTACCGGAGGAGGGGTCGTTGGAGACGGTAAACAACGGTATCCAATTGGCAGCTTATCTCGCGGAACAGGGAGATGAAGAGGAGGCGCACCAGGTTATCCGGGAATCGGAACTCCAGCAAATAACAGGAAATCTCATTGTGATCGGGACGCATTCCGAATTCACAAGTCCACTTCTAAAGGATTTATTACAACAAGCTGCTTTACCAAGCGAAAAGGATTCGGTTACCATTTCCCGTCATACGCTGACGGACAGGAAACAGCAGGCAGATATGCTGTTCGCTATTGCTTCTTCACCCGAAGATTTCGATAAACGGCTGGATGTATTAACCGATCCTACCCTGACCAAGCAGTTATCTGGCAAACAGATGACGATCAAGACATTGCCGGAGCGCAAGGCAGATTCTGATGAACGGATCATTCCGCTCAAGAAGTTTGGCATCACCAGTTTCACGCTTGATCGGAACAACAGGGAGAGCCAACAGTTTTTCCACTACGTTCCATTTGCCAGCGAGAAGGACCAATCACCGATCTTAGAACTGCATCTCAAGCATACTGCACTTGCTGCGCGGGATATTGAACAGGCAGCGGATATGACCGAGCGGGATATGGAACTTGTTGTTCTTGTCAATGATGTGCCGCATTCCGTCAATATCCGGAAGTTGGTCGAGAAGAAAGAAGGAAGTTATACCGTCCGGATTCCTGTCGAGCCGAATGCCATTCAAGATAAACGGATGATCAGTTTACAATTTGTCGGCAATGGCTTGCAGACAAAAAATCCTTGCATTGCGACAGATCAGAATCGGTGGATCTATATTGAGGAGGACAGTCATTTCACTTTCCCCGTAGAAAAGGAGACGAGTAGCTTTTCATTGGCGGCATTCCCTTCGCCTTTCATCGACAAAGGGGAGGATACATTGATCATTTTGCCTTCTTCCGGATCTGAATGGGACCAATCTTTGCTCGATCTGTACCGTGCACTGTTCGTCTATAGCCAACCGATGACATGGAGTTTGGCAACTGCTGAAAAGGTGACGGCAGAACAGATCAAGGATCGGCATCTGATTTTTGTAGGGGGGCCGGACATTCAGCCGTTGTTGAAGGGGAAAGCGGACAAATTGATCATGCCTTATGATGGGGGCACTCCCGATCTGCAGTCGTTCGGCTTTTTGCAAGAGGCAATGGAGAACGTAGGTTGGATCCAGCCCAGTCCTTGGGGCAATGGCAAATATGCAATGCTCGTATTTGACCGGGTAGATGAGTCCAATTCATATTTAGACAAAGTTCTGCTCGATTACGTAAGAGATTCGGATGAACAGGCGACTATAGCTAGCCAATCGAATAATCGCCAAGTATTTACGAATGCTGCTCTTCTTCAAGAGGTCCCCGCAACGGCCGTCGAGAGTCAAACATTGACCAAAAATTTGTCCATTTGGGAAATTGCCGGTTTTGGAGCATTAGTCCTCTTTGCCTTTGCAGCAGCCATTTTTATGGTGAAAAAGAGAAAGCGATAAACTTAATAGGAACGTCCCGTTTTCTCGTAGTCGATGATGATACACTCAATCTGGCCATTGTCGAACGGATTCTGACGATGGAACAGCATGAAGTGGTTACATGTACTAGCGGAAAAGATGCGCTGGATTTATTGCAGCAAGGAAAATGGGATCTCGTCATTTCGGATGTGATGATGCCGAATATGTCCGGTTATGAATTGACAAGGAAAATCAGGGAGCGTTTTTCGATTTCCGAACTCCCTGTCATTTTATTGACGGCACGAAGCCAACTGGAAGACATTCAAACGGGCTTTTATTCCGGAGCTACCGACTATGTCACAAAGCCGGTAGAAAGACTGGAGATCCATTCCGAAGAAGTGAGAAAGTCCAATAAGCCTCCCGACGGAGGAGCTTATTGGACTTTTTGTGGTGAAGAATTACTGTGGCTCCTTAAAACTGTTTCATATAATTCGTTTGTGAGGGCATCCGGTAAAATGCCCAGGTCTTCCATCAACAGCGACTTTAAATCATGGTAAGCGGCCAGCGCCCCGGCCCGGTTTCCGATATCGATATAATGCTGCATCAATTGACGTACACCATCTTCTGAGTAGGGGTTTAATTGACACATCCTTTGCAAATAATGCTGTTTTTTATGTGGCTCATGGTGGTTCGAAAAGTAATGGACCATCGTTTGCAGCAGTTGCAAAATCGATAGGCGAAGCTCTTGCGCTTTCGTGATCGACCAGTCGTAGCTGTTGAGCTCCAGGAAATCCCCTTGGTATTGTTGGATGATGCGTTCAACTACTTGCACATTGTTTTCTTCCAGCTTGGGCATATCATCGACAAGCTGCTCCAGCTCATGTGCATCGCATTGAAATGCCGGTAATTGCAGAGAGTAGCTTTGATTTGAAAAAGTGATGGCATTCGGATAGCCGAGCGCATTCAATGTTTTTCGCAAATGGGAGATGGAAGTATGCAACTGGATTTTTGCCTTTTGATAGTCCGTTTCTGGCCATAACGTGTCAATTAGGCTATCCCGATTGATAGGTGAATTATAATTCATAATGAAAAAGGCAAAAAGCTCCTTCACCTTTGCCGTTTTCCACTTGATCGGTTCATTCTGATGGTACACGGCAAATTCACGGAAACACTCTATTCTCAACGAGGGAGGAATTTCTTGAACGGGGAGTTCTGCTGTCAAAAGAATATGGTCCCGTATCCGTGTAATCGTTTTATCAATCCGGTCTTTTATAATAGGTTTGAGAACATAGTCGATGGAGTGCAATTCAAAAGCTTGGATTGCATAGTCCCGATAGGCAGTAGCAAAAACAATATAAATAGAAGGATTCCATTCCTGAATATACTCTGCTAAATCCAACCCACTTAATCCGGGCATTTCGATGTCGAGAAAGGCGACATGGAAATCTAGTTTTTTCATTTCTTCTAAAGCGGCAAGCGGATTGAAAAAAGTTTGGATTACTTCAACATGGCCGGTTTCAATCAATTTCAGCTTCATATGCTGCAAGGCTAACGGTTCATCATCGACAATGATGGCACGAATCATGGAAACCCTCCCCCTAATAGCGACTTTTACCCTTCATTGTGCCAAAAAATTCCTGACGTTGCAACGATGGTGCCTATGGTGACAGTCACCAAGACAATTCGGAAACTATTCGGAACTGTTTTAGAGTTGAATAGGTGTCACCTTTACAACAGTCACCTTTACAACAATTTTTCAATAAGTGAAATGTTTTCACCTGTTACCTCGTTATACTTAGTGAAATACCCAAACGACTCATGCGCATGTTCGTTTACTGGAGAAAGGGGGATCTGCTCAATGGAAGAGGAGTTGCAGTGGATTCGAGAAGTGCTGGCGGGCAATAAACAAGCCTATGCCCACATTATCAATAAATATAAAAATCCTATGTACGCTACCATTTTACGTATGACAAAAAATCCGCAAGACGCACAAGACTTTGTACAGGAGGCATTCATCAAAGTCTATCAGCGATTGGATCAGTATAAGGAAACCGGTTCGTTTTCCAGCTGGCTGTATCGAGTGGCCATCAACCATTGTCTGGACCAATATCGAAAAAAGTATTATCAATCGGCATCTCAGCAGATTGACGAAAACCAAGTTATCAATCCGCAGCATCCGGAACTCATTTTTCTGAAAAAGGAAAAGAGCCGGCAGTTGGAGCGGTTAATCGCGACTTTGCCGGAGGATGAGCGGCTGATCATTCTTTTGCGCTATGCGAATGAATTGAGCTATGACGAGATTAGTGAATTGGCGGATGTCCCGGTTTCGACCGTCCGCAATAAACTGCATCGGGCGAAGAAGAAAATGAGGGCTACGGTAAAACGTGAAGGAGGGGATTACCATGAACTGTCCAACGGCGGATAAGTTGTCACAGTATGCAGACGGGTTATTGCAGGAAAATGAAGAGAAGCAGATGCAGTCCCATCTTGCCGGCTGTCAATCTTGTCAAGAAGTGCTGGAAATGTTGGAAGCAGAACAGCAATTTATTAAAGACACCTTACAAGCCCCGGAATTGCCGGCGGATTTCACGGCAAACATTTTAGATCAGTTGGATCCTTATCCGGCTCAACAGATAAAAAAGAAAAAGCGATGGAGACGGATTGCCGCAACGGCAGCTGGCTTGTTGCTCGTCGCGGGCATCACGGTTTCCTATCCAAGCTTTGCGCAATTGATCGGCGGTATGTTCGCTACGGACCAAGTGGATGAGGGGTTGCGGCAGGCGACGGAGGAAGGATTGGTCAACCGAGTGGATTTGTCCGTGACAGACCAAGGCCTCACTTTTAAAGTCGAGGACATCGTGGCTGATTCTTCGCGTATATCGCTTTCGTATCTCATTTTGAATCAAAATGGAAAACCGCTGGACGCTTACTTGGATTTTCCTGATTTAAAAAGTAAAGTGACGGTGACGGATCAAAACGGCAATCCGATTGATTCCTTCAGTGGCGGCTGGAGAGACGACAGTGATTATGGACAGTTGGAATTCTCGCTGAGAGAGTATGAGAATGTTGAACAAGTGACGATTTCTTTTGATATTCGCGAAATGAAAGGGAAAACGGGGAATTGGCAACTGGATATTCCAGTGGATCTACGGGAACATAGCCAACTGACCCAAACGATTTCATTAGAAAAAGAAATGGCAGAACATCATGGTGTCGCCATTCAACTGAAGAAGTGGCAAGCGGCCCCTTCTTCGAATGAACTGAAATATGAAACCATGCTGACTGAACAAGAGCAGCAGCGGATTGAAGAACAGGTCAATAAAATGCAGGAAAAGTTTAAAGGGAATGGGGATCTTCCCCATATCCATACCGATACGGCAATTGCTTACCATATCGAAAATGCAGAGCGGAAAATCATCTATCAATGGAATACCCTTACTGAAGAAAGTGAAGGCAGCATGCTCCAATCTACGGGGCACAGCATGGATAAGATAGGGCATGTGGCTTGGATTGATTCTTTTATTCCCCAAAAAGCTTCGTCCCCGATGACGTTCGTCCTGGAAGGGGTCTATAAGGCGGAGCCGGCGGATTTTTCGATTTCTTTCAAGCCGAAGGAGCTCAAGAAAGAGCGGGTATCGTTTGAGTATGAAGGGAATTTCCTGACAATCCAAAAGGCGGCAAAAAACAATACGTACGAACTGCGCAAGTCATGGAACCCGATCGATAAACAAACTACTTTCCTGATTGAAATGGAAGGAAGCGAAGAAGCGGGGGCGGCGGAGCTCGGCAATTGGATGTTGACGGACTCTCAAGGAAACGCCTATCCCGTGTATGCTAGCGGTTCGACATTGACGGAAACCGATGACAATGCACGTCATAAAAGAACAATGGAACTGAGGGCATATGGACTGGACGCGGTTCCGGAAGAAGTGACACTGCATCTATTGTCGGTAACCCGGTACTATCCGGTTGCAAACGGATGGAAAGTCCCTCTGCAAAAGTGATAGGCAAAACAGAAGGGGCTGTCCGAAAAGTCCAGGCACAGAGTTGGATACTAGCAAAAAGCAAGGGCGCCGGGAGACTCCTGCGGGAAAGCCGGCCGACGAGACCCCGCACGGCTGTAAGCCGGAGGAGGCTCGTCGGCTGGCCCGCGGAAAGCGACCAGAGCCCTTGCTTTTTGCGTGTTTAACCGGAAAATCCACTTTCTGGACAGCCCTTTTTCTCACTTCATATGGACGATTTTTCCTGGATTCAACAAATTATTTGGATCGAGAGCCGCTTTGATCTTTTCCATGACATGGAACGCTTCGCCATGTTCCATCGCTTGGTACTTCTGCTTCCCGGTGCCGACGCCGTGTTCACCTGTGCAGGTGCCGCCCCGTTCCAAAGCATACATGACGATTTTTTCATTAAATTGGTCCGCAATCGCGACTTCTTCGGCATCGTTCATATCAATCATGACGAGTGTATGGAAGTTCCCATCGCCGACGTGGCCGACGAGTCCGCCCGGCAGACCGACTTCGTTCAATTGCTCCCGTGCGTATAAAACCGCATTTGCCAGTTCTGAAATAGGTACGCAGACGTCCGTCACCATCATTTTCTTCCCCGGATACCCGTGAATATACGCATATGCCAACGCATGGCGCGCTTCCCACAGTTTATTGCGGGCTGCATTATCTTTTTCAAAATCAATTCGGCTGCAGTTATGGTCTTCCACGATATCCCGCATGAATTCGATGTCCTGTTTCAATCCTGCTTCGTTCCCGTGGAATTCCATGAAGAGCGTCGGCACTTCCTCATAATCGGTTTCACTATGAATATTCGTCTGTCTCATCGATGCTTCATCCACCAATTCCACGCGGGCGATTGGTATGCCAGCCTGCAAAATGGAGACGACCGCTTCGACGGCGTCTTTCATTGTAGAGAAAGATGCCCTTGCCGCAACGACATGCTCGGGAATTCCGTAGACGCGTAGAGTCAATTCGGTAAAGCAGCCGAGCGTCCCTTCCGAACCGACGAACAGTCCATTCAAATGGTAACCCGACGAAGACTTGGCAGCCAAGCTCCCTGTCTGGATCACTGAGCCATCCGCCAAGACAACTTCCAAATTGCGTACTTGGTCCCGCATGACACCGTATTTCACGGATGTCGTCCCACTCGCGTTCGTAGCTGCCATGCCGCCTAGTGTGGCGTCCGCCCCCGGGTCGACGGAGAAGAACAGCCCGTGCTTTTTCAATTCCTGGTTCAGCTGGGATCGGGTGACGCCTGGCTGTACCGTGACAAGCAGGTCACTCTCCTTGATTTCCACTACTTTATTCATCAATGAAAAATCGATTGTGATGCCGTGGTCATACGGGATGACATGCCCTTCCAAGCTGGATCCGAGACCGAACGGAACGACGGGAACTTCGTATTGTTGCGCAATCTTCATCACTTTGCTGACGTCTTGGGTTGTCTCGGGAAACACGACGATGTCCGGCAGGCTCGGTGTGTGGTAGGATTCATCTCTTCCATGCAGCTCCCGCACTGTCTGGTTTACTGTCACCTGATTCTCTGTCAGTGCATTTTGTAAGGATTGGACAATTTGATTGATTATTGGTGTCATGTTGCTGCCTCCTTTGAAAATTAAATAGATTTAACGCCGTTCAATTACTTCAAAGCTTTCCAACATGTGATAGAACCGGCTGCCGTGACCTTCTGCCGCTTCTAGGAAATAGTTTGCTGTAATTAGAAAACTTCCTTCTTTTCCATCAGGGACGATATATATATCGATGATTTTGCTATCCCATTCATTCCCGGCTACACCATGCAGCCCATACCCTTCGACGGGGGAGGTGATAGTTTCAACGGGGATCGGTCCGATGTCCGGCAACTCCGATTCCAAATCCATTTGACTCTGTTTGGCCAATTGTTCAGGGGTTTTATTTACCAAATGCTTGACCTCTAGGAACACTGCCGGATAGTGGTCGGGCAGCGGTTCGATCGGCGTAATTTTATCGGAATCGGATTCTTTGTTCATCTGGTAGCGTGTTACGTCCAAGTATATGACATAGTCCGCGACAGTTCCTTCATCTCTACGGACGTCGGTCTTCTCCTCCATCCCCTCGATCAATTGGGTGATCTCCTTCTTTACCGGGAAACGGTCCTGAACTCCTTGTATGAGCTTCGCGCCTGGATCCGTCAATAATGTGAAAAAGATAATTACGAATGCTGTCGCGATGATGAAGGTAAGAAAGGAACGCATTTTCAATTAATTCACTCCTCCTCTCTTGCAATTCATCATTATGTCTCTCTCCATTTATATCCGGATATGCTCGAATTGCTACCGGGCCGGCTGGGATTTTCTCGATAATCGCCGTTGTACGATGCTCGGCAAAACCATTCCCCCTAGGATGATCAAGATGCCGATCACCTGCAGGGAGGTGAGTGTTTCATGCAGTAAGAGGACGGAAGCTGTTACTGCAACCGGCAATTCCATCGAACTCAAGATGGAAGACGTCCCTGTCCCGACCCGTGGAACGCCGATGGAAAATAATAAAATCGGGAGTACGATTCCGAATAATCCTAGGATCAACCCATAAACCCATAGGCCATTCCCCAAACTGCCGTTCCAAATAATTTCAGGAGATTGGAAGAACGTGATGGCGATCGTAGCGAAAAAGGACATGAACAATAACCGGGTAATCGTGTCCATTCCTTCCACCTGTTTCTGATTCACCATGATGAAAGAGGCAAACGAAACGGCTGCTGTCATGCCCCATGCCCAACCTTGCCAAGGAATGGCACTAATGTCCGCATCGATGACTCCCGCCGCCAAAATCGTCCCTCCGAAGAGGAAGACCAAGGAAATGACTTCGATTCTTTTCGGCAATCGCCGGTTAGCCAGGCAATCGAATAACATGCCGATCCAAGTGAATTGGAAAAGCATAACGACGGCTAGAGAAGCGGGCATATAGCTGACCGCTTGTCCATAAACCGTGCCTGTAAATGCGGTGAACAGGCCGGCAAGCACGAGCGTCCAACCACCGCCGAACTTTGGAATCCCCCTGTGGACGACGGCAAAAATGAGAAGGGACAGGCAAAAGCCGAAGTAGTACTGACTCGTGACCGCTTCCGCAGCCGTGAAGCCGTCCTGTATGGCGAGTTTGATAATAGTCGATAGAATCCCATAACAACTTGCCCCGATTACGATGAATATGGGGTACATCCATTGTTTCATGTGCCATTATTCCCCCTGTTCCATCTATTAAGTATAGCACGGTTGCCTATGAAAAAAAGAAGAGAAAGGAAGCCATTTCCTTTCGAGTGCCGAGATTGTCCAAGTTTTTAATACAGCAAAGTAAAACATTAGATTAGTGGAAAAAATAAGCCAATACAAATAAATAATGCGGTTCCCATTATTCAGTTTTTGTTGTATAGTAATTATGCTAGCCTAATAATTTGTAAAGCAGAAAGAGGGGGAACAAAAAATGAGCAAGAAATTACGATTAGTCTTTTCGCTAATGATGGCGTTCGCGCTTGTTGTTTTAGCTGCTTGCGGCGGCAGTAATTCAGGCACGTCGGAGAGCGACTCTGGAACTTCCGGTTCATCCGATGAAGGGTCCAAGGACTCAGGCGGAGTTGTAAAAGCCAAAGTCGGTGTTATTTCTTATTTGACGGGACCAGGAGCTAGTTATGGAGAGGCTATTACAAACGGCCTGAAGCTGGCGAATCAAGAAATTACAGAAGCGGGCGAAGTTGAACTCGAGTTGAAAATCGAAGACTCCGCTGGTAAGCAAGAAGAGGCATTATCTGCTGCCCAAAAATTGATGAACTCGGAAAACGTCGATATCATCGTCGGACCGACATTAAGTACAGAAATGCAGGTTGTAGCACCGGAAGCTGATTTGAACGGTGTAACGATCATTGGTACATCCACTACTGCAGCGGGAATTCCGCAGATCGGTGACTACGTATTCCGTAACTCCATCCCTGAATCGATGGCGATTCCGGCCGCTGTTCAAAAAGCGGTGGACGAGTATGACGTGAAGAAAGTCGCAATCCTATACGGAAATGACGATGTTTTCACAAAAGCCGGTTATGACGTAATGAAAGAAGTTGCGGAAGACATGGGCTTGGAAGTAGTTACAACTGAAACATTCCAATTGGGCCAGTCCGACTATAAAGCCCAATTGACTAAAATCAAAAATATGAACCCGGATCTTATCCTTGCATCCGCATTGTATAACGAAGGTTCGGTAATCTTGGACCAAGCCCGTAAGATGGGTATCGACGTGCCGGTTGTTGGCGGTAACGGATTTAACTCTCCGGAGGTTATTAAAATTGCGGGAGACGCATCCAATGGCTTGATCGTAGCTACGCCTTGGTTTGGAAAGAAAGACGACGAAAAAGTCAGAAGTTTCGTAGAAAAGTACAAAGCTGAATACGGAATGGAGCCGGACCAGTTCGCGGCACAAGCGTATGATGCTCTTTACCTTGTGGCAGAAGCTGTGAAAAATGCAGGCGAAGCAGATCGTGATGCGATCCGTGATGCAATGGCTGAAATCCGGGATTTCGAAGGGGTTCTTGGAACAATGTCCTTTGACGAAGAGGGAGACATCGTTATGGAGCCGACTGTGTTAATTATCAAAGACAATGAATATGTCGTATTTGAGTAATTCGTAGTTGCATGATGTCATGGTGCAATCAGGTTGGGGGAACACTCCTCCAGCCTGGTTGTTCTCATTTCAAAAAATATACATATGGATAAGGAGGGGGAAACGTGCTAGTCGAACAATTGATAAATGGTCTGACGTTAGGGAGCATTTATGCCATTGTTGCTTTAGGATATACGCTTGTGTTCGGCGTATTGAACATCGTTAACATGGGGCATGGAGAAATTTTCATGTTTGGTGCCTTCATGGGTGTGGCGGTGACCAATATATTAGGTTGGCCTTTATATATCGCGTTTATTGTCGCTATCGTCGTGACAGCTATATTAGGATATTTTCTGGAGCGTTTTGCATTGCGGCCATTAAGAGGTAAAGAGGGAGTTTCACACCTTGCCCCCCTTATTAGTACGATCGGTGTTTCCATTTTTCTTGAAAACCTCGCACATCAACTCTTTGGAGCCGGGAATCATCCATTCCGGACGTCTTTGTCAGAATTGAAAGTAACAATTGGTTCTACCACCATCTATTATGTCCAAATTCTCATTTTCATCATTTCCATTGTGCTTATGGTCGGTTTGATATTCTGGCTTTCCAAAACGAAGGCAGGAAAGGCTTTGCGTGCCAGTGCGGAAAACCTTGATGTGGCCAGCCTATTAGGTGTAAACACAAAGAGGATGATCACGAGTACGGTCATTATCGCTTCCGCAATGGGAGGGATTGCTGGGATCCTCGTCGGGATTGCTTTCAACTCGGTTAACCC
The DNA here is from genome assembly GCF_000829195.1 of Bacillus sp. OxB-1. Classification (GTDB taxonomy): domain Bacteria; phylum Bacillota; class Bacilli; order Bacillales_A; family Planococcaceae; genus Sporosarcina. Next base: position 1,167,007 of record NZ_AP013294.1, read on the forward strand.
GCAAATGGGATTATCATTCGGTTTAAAAGGGTTGGCAATTATTATTCTAGGTGGCCTTGGGAATGTCAGAGGCGCCATGGCAGGCGGATTGATCCTCGGATTGTCCGAAACGTTCGTTGTAGCATATGGTGATTCAGGCTATCGTGATGCCATTGCATTTCTTGCCATCATCGTCATCCTGATTGTCCGGCCACAAGGCCTTTTCGGGAAGTCGACAGAAGGTGCGAAGTGATGAATGGCGGTCGAGGAATGCCAAGCCTTCCCTGACTTAAAGATGGTAGAAAATAAGAATTAGGAAGATCAAAGCAGAAAAGAACAAATGCTTTGATGGATATTCATAGAAAGGGTGGAAATAGACTTATCACATTCCTTCCACATAAGAGAGAGATCATGTGGACTTCCTGTGACTAGGATCTGTAACTATATGCTAGGAGATATTGTAAATCCGTATTATCTACAAGTTGCATCTTTTATATTGATCAATATCATTCTCGGTGTCAGTATTTACATAACGCTTGCGACAGGCCAATTGTCATTGGGACATGCAGGTTTTATGAGTATCGGTGCCTATACTTCCGCCATTTTGACATTGAATTACAATGTGCCGATCGTACTTGGATTGCTGGCAGCGGCACTTCTGACCGGACTTGTCGGCGTGTTGGTCGGCTTTCCCGCACTGCGGCTTCAAGGCGTCTACCTTGCCATTGCGACATTAGGGCTCGGAGAAGTCATCCGGGTTCTATTTATCAACTGGGAGGGTTTGACGAACGGGGCTGTCGGGATTGCCAAAATTCCGCATATGGGGCGCGAAATCCTTCAGTTCAGTAAGGATATTGGATTCGATCCCGGTGTTCTCGGTTTGAGAAACAACCAGTTTAGTAGTCTTTCCGTATTCATCGTGTTGTTGATCATTGCCATTATTGTCATTTGGTTTTTCATCCGCCAAAACAATTCAAGGGTGGGTCGGGCGTTTGCCTCCATTAAAATGGACGAGCAGGCATCCGAAGCGATGGGGATCAACATCACTTATTACAAAATCCTCGCTTTCGGACAGGGGGCCCTTCTTGCAGGTTTTGCGGGCGGTCTCTATGCCCATGTAACGGCGTATATCAGCCCATCCGATTTTGACTATCACCGGGCCGTTGAAATTTTGATCTTTGCGATCTTCGGAGGAAGTGAAGTCATTTGGGGTCCTATCTTCGGGGCAACCTTCCTATCGGCAGCACCGGAGTTCCTGCGGGCTGTCAGCGAATATCGTTTCATGATCTACGGGGCATTGCTTGTTCTATTGATGGCATTCCGTCCGCAAGGGATCATCGACGTCAATATGGTGAATCGTTTTAAACGGAAAAAGAAAAATAAGAAGAAGGAGGGGTAAACATGGTTCTGAATGTGAACAAGATCAGCAAAAACTTTGGTGGGATCCAAGCATTGACAGATGTATCTTTTGCGATAAAAGAAGGCGAAGTGCTTGGCCTGATCGGTCCGAATGGTGCCGGAAAAACAACGATGTTCAATATGATTACTGCTATGTTTCCTCCCTCTTCGGGTGAGATTTCATTCAAAGGCGATACGTTAACTGGCTTGAAGCCGCATCAAATTACGGAAAAAGGGATTTGCCGTACATTCCAGAACATCCGTCTGTTCGCGGATATGACAGTCCATGAAAATGTCATGGTCGGCAACCATTGCCGGCTGACGACAGGCGTCTGGCGCAGCGTATTCCGCACGAAGTCGCAGAAGCAGGAAGAGGCTGCGGTCAATCGGAAGGCGGATGAGATATTGGAAATCGTTGGACTTTCGGAGTTCAAGGATTCCGTTGCCAAAAACCTTTCCTATGGTCAGCAACGGAGACTAGAAATTGGCCGGGCGCTTGCGAGCGATCCGCAACTGATTTTGCTGGATGAACCCGCTGCCGGGATGAATGAAAAAGAGACGAAAGATCTTTTTGACTTGATTAAAAAAATCCAGTCCTTGAATATCACCGTATTGCTCATAGAACATGATATGCCGCTCGTCATGAAAATCTGTGATCGGATCGTTGTGTTAAACTTCGGAAAGAAAATTGCGGAGGGCACTCCTGAAGAGATCCGAAACAATAAAGAAGTAATCGAAGCCTACCTTGGTGTCGAGGAGGAAGATGACATTGCTTAAGCTGAAAAACGTCAACACATACTACGACAAGATCCAAGCGCTGAAAGGCATCGATATTGAAGTCGAACAAGGCTCGATCGTCACCATCCTCGGGGCCAATGGTGCCGGGAAAACGACGACGATGAATACGATCGCCGGCCTCTTGAAAGCAAGAGAAGGATCGATTCATTATTTGGGTGAAGACGTCACTAACCATCGTCCGGACCAATTGTTGCGGAAAGGGCTGGCCCTCGTACCGGAAGGCCGCGGCATTCTTTCGACGATGACTGTCATGGAAAATTTGGAAATGGGCGCGTATCACCGGAATGATAATGAAGTGGAAGCTGACTTGAAGAAAGTGATGGAGCGATTTCCAATCCTTGAGGAACGAAAAGAGCAGCTCGGTGGAACGATGTCGGGCGGTCAACAGCAGATGCTCACCATCGCCCGGGCAATCATGGCCCGCCCGAAGCTACTCCTATTGGATGAACCTTCGATGGGGCTCGCACCATTGATTGTCGCTGATATTTTCAATATCATCAAAGAGATTAATGAAGCTGGTACGACCGTCCTGCTCGTAGAACAGAACGCACGGCAAGCTTTGAAGATCGCCGATTACGCATATGTCCTTGAAACAGGCCGCGTAGTTGCCAGCGGAAAAGCGCAAGACTTATTACAAGACGACACGATCCAAAAAGCGTATTTGGGTCATTGATCGGAAAAAGCTGTCCCCTATGCCAAAAAGGCAAAGGGGACAGCTTTTTATTTTTGTTCAAATGGCGACATATTGAACGTATAAAAAAACTGTAGAAGTTGATACTAAATCGTATAGATAAATAATTACTAGCAACGCTGCTCATAGGTTGATACCGGAAAAGAGAGAGGGTGAGAGAGACTATGTGGTTTTTAAAGAAAAAAATAGTGAAGAGTTAAATTCCTCTACCCTTTCATCGAGTCAGGCAGTGAATCCCAGTCAGAAAGAAGTCTTAAAAACTAATCTTCAACAAAACATACAAATACTAAAAGACACCTTAGGAAAGAGTTCGGATATTATCATCCGGGAAATTCGGTTTGGAAAAGAAGGCACCATTAAAGCCGGTATTATATATACGGATGGATTAACCGATACTCATTCACTACAAAACTTTATATTGGAAACGCTCATGCTGGATATCAATGGAGTTGAATTACAGACAAAAACTTCTCCTGAGCAAAATCTTATTAGTGTATTAAAAGACGTTGCCATGACAGTAGGAGAAATTAAAGAAATAACTAATTTTGACGTCCTTATTACCAGCCTTCTGTCGGGGGATACCATTGTTTTAATCGACGGACATGCACAAGGCTTACTCATTTCCAATAAGCAATGGGTCGAGCGCGGGGTAACCGAGCCAACTGCCCAGACGTTAATTAGAGGGCCGCGCGAAGGTTTCACCGAAAACTTACGTGTGAATACCGCATTAGTCCGCCGGAAACTTAAAGACCCAAACCTTTGGATGGAATCAAAAATAATCGGAACGCGCACGAAAACGAACATCGAAATGATGTATATCAACGGCATTGCAAATGACAAAGTAGTGGAAGAAGTCCGGTTACGTTTAGATGGAATAGACATTGACGGAATTCTTGAAAGTGGATACATCGAGGAATTAATTCAGGATGCACCTTATTCGCCATTTCCAACAATTTTTAATACAGAACCGCCAGATACAGTAGCTGCAGCACTATTGGAAGGACAAATAGCTATTTTGATAGATGGAACACCCTTTGCGCTAGTTGTACCTGCATTATTCATCCAATTTTTTCAGTCTCCCGAAGATTATTATCAGCGTGCAGATATTGCGAGTTTTATTCGACTGCTTCGTTTTTTTTCATTCGGGATTGCATTGCTTGCACCTTCATTGTTTGTTGCTATCACAACTTTTCACCAATCAATGCTGCCACCGGCCTTGCTCATCAGTCTGTCAGCCCAACGAGAAGGCGTCCCTTTGCCTGCATTCGTAGAAGCAATGCTTATGGAGATCACCTTTGAAATTTTGCGTGAAGCGGGCCTAAGAATGCCTCGATCCATCGGTTCAGCGATGTCTATTGTAGGAGCATTTGTAATAGGAACGGCTGCTGTTGAAGCAGGCATCATCTCTGCAGCGATGGTAATCGTCGTTTCACTGACCGCCATATCCAGTTTCGTTGCACCCATTTACGACATGGCAATTTCTGTGAGGTTATTGCGCTTTGTTTTTATTATACTAGCGGCCACATTTGGGTTATTCGGAATTACGGTTGGCTTAATTGCTCTCATTTTGCATTTATGTAGTTTGCGTTCTTTCGGCGTGCCGTATATGTCTCCGCTAGCCCCCTTTGAAGTTTCCGATCAAAAGGATACGCTTATTCGCTTACCCATATGGAAAATGTTCACCCGACCTAGCCTAATCGGTCAACAAAATAGGGTTAGGCAACAAAAACCAGCCTCTGCAAAACCAGAAACTCCAAAAAAGTAGGAGTACGAGAGGAGTACACAATGAAAAAGCACATAATTGTTCTCCTGTTTCCCTGTCTCTTACTAACGGGGTGTTGGGACAGCAGAGAATTAAATGAGATTGCCATTACGTTGGCAATAGGAGTCGATAAAATAGAAGATGAATACCAGATAACTGTTCAAGTAGTCGTTCCATCGGAAGTTTCCATGAAAACATCCAGTTCGGGGCGTTCAACGGTTACCCTCTTTCAGGCAGAAGGGGAAACAGTGTATGAAGCGTTTCGGAAAATGACCAAGGATTCGCCTAGAAAGATCTATGCCGGACACCTTCAAATGCTCGTGCTTGGTGAAGAGCTGGCAACAGAGGGAATTGCCGATTCATTAGATTTATTTGCAAGGGATTGGGAATTGAGATCGGACTTTTACGTTGCTGTTGCTAAAGGTGGGACTGCAGCGGAGATATTGAATATCACCACTACTTTAGAAACGATACCCGCAAACAAAATGTTTGAAGCGCTTAAAACGTCTGAAGAGAGTTGGGCAGAAACCCGGGGCATTAAATTACATGAATTAATAGCAGATATTACAAGTGAAGGAAAAGAAGCTGTGTTAACAGGAATTTTAGCAGTAGGAAACCAAGAAATAGGAGTGGGCAAACAGAATGTGGAAACGATTACTCCTTCAGCCCGCATTCAGTATGACCATATGGCCGTATTTGAAAAAGACAAACTTGCAGGATGGTTAAGTGAACAAGAAAGTATAGGGTATAACGCTATCACCGACTCAATAAAAACAACAGTAAGGCCTATAGCTTGCCCCGAGAAGGGGAGTCTAACTTTAGAAATAACTGACTTCAGCTCCGTTATCAAAGGTAAAGTACTAAATGGAACCCCTAAAGTGGATGTCAATATTAAAGCAGAAGGAAATATAGGGGAAGTGGAATGTCAAATTAATCTTAAAGAACTTAAAACAATTCATGAATTGGAGAAAATTTACGAAAACGAAATGAAAGAGATTGTGAATGAAACCATCAATACGATGAAAAATCAATACAAAGTAGACATATTTGGATTTGGCGAGGCCATTCAGCGATCTAATCCGAAAGAATGGGAGAAGATAAAAAGACAGTGGGATTCTGAATTTCCAGACCTGGAAGTGAATGTTGAAGTCGACATGAAAATTCAGCGTACAGGCACAATGAAAAATTCTTTGTTAGAAAAGATTAAAGAGTAAATTATCAAACAGGAGAGTATTGGAACACTCCTGTCTACAGGTGCCGGCTTATATGGATTGAGACTCCAACTCTCCTATTGCAAGAAAAAGGAAATGAGGTGAAAGTATCCTATGATGCAAGATGTTAAAATAAGTCCGTACCAATTCATGGTATTAGTGACTTTTTTTTCAATTGGCACGAGTATCCTAGTTATCCCATCATTATTGGCTGCTGAGGCGAAGCAAGATGCTTGGATTGTCGCAATAATCGCTACGGGAATCGGATTAGTGTTGATATGGTTATTTTGCACAATAGCACAATGGTTCCCTCATCTTACCTTTGTCCAATTGAATGAAAAGATCTTAGGGAAATGGGTAGGCAAAGCCACATCCCTCCTATTTATATTCATGTCTATACTTTTTACTTCGGTTCTTTTGTATTATTCCGGGATATTCCTCAATACACTTTTGATGCCAAATACCCCAACTGCAGCTCTTAATATCCTAATGGCGATCATTATCGTGATGGGAGTCCGTCTGGGAATAGAGACAATTGCTCGTTCTGCAGAAATATTAATTCTTGCCTTCTTCGTTCTTTTTCTCTTATTAATACTGTTTATTTCACCTGACGTCCAATTTAAGAATGTACAACCTATCTTAGAGGCGAGAGTACCTACAATCATTCAATCGTCCTTATACTATATTGAAGTAACTTCAGCGAATATGATTGTTTTATTAATGATTTTTCCCGCTGTTATAAACAATATTAAGCAAGCAAAAAAATCATTTTTCATCGGATATCTAATAGGCGGAATCGTCATTATAATCATTACATTTTTGTGTATTTCAGTATTAGGGGCTGATAATACTGCAGCGCAGCTTTATGCGAGCTTTGAGTTGGCAAAAAGAATAAGTGTCGGAGACTTTATACAGCGCATTGAGGCATTCATGGCAGCCTTATGGATAATCGCCCTCTATTTTAAGGCAACCCTTTATTTTTATACTTCTGTCATAGGTATTGCACAAGTTTTTAATATGAAAGATTATCGCCCTATAACAATACCATTGGGAGTATTTGTCACAGTCTTGTCCCTCATCATCTTTCCCAATGTCGTCTACCAACAAAATTGGAGTGCGACAACAAGTCTATTTATTTCATTTTCGATTGGATTGATTTTACCGCTTTTGTTAATAGTCGTATATGCCATCCGAAAAAAACAATTGAATATGGCCCCTGAAAATTATTGAGGGCGGGATTGATGGAATATATCGAACAGGAACTTTCAAGACCGCATACGGTTGGAGATTTATTTACACGGAAAGTGTTTACCCTCCGCGCTTCTGACAAACTGGCCACGGGTTTGAAGGTGATGCGAGAGGAGCGATTCAATCAGTTTCCTATTTAGGAGAGCGGTCATTTCATCGGACTTGTTACTGCGGCGAGCATTGTCTATTGGCTAGCTGATAAAGCGACAGAGGAAAACATTTCCCGGGAAATACTGACGCCGCTCGACATTTATCATCATGAAAAGCAGAAGAAAATTTATCGTTTCGTCCCGATGGGTTGGATGAAATCGACTGAAAAACAGCGTTCCCGCAGGAGCGCTGTTTTCAGATTCAATACCTTCCTTGGTATTTCTCTTCTGTGGAGGAATTGCTTTTCGTATCATGGTGCCGCTTTTCCTCCTCCCATTCCATCCGCGCGTCTTCCATTGGGATTGCGTCTACAGTCTGCATGTCTTCATGCATATCGTAGATGCTTTCCTTGTCTGTGCGAAGATGTTCTGGGTTATCCATATAAGGTCCCTCCGCGTCTTTCCGATCGCGTTCCGTGAAAGATCTTTTTTTCTCATCCATGGGAATCACTCCTTTCGGATTTACGCTTCACGTGCCAGTTTCACCAGCATATGGGCTAGCATATGCTGCTCCTCTTTATTTCCAACTCTCCAAAGCTCTTGCAGTAAATATTGTTCCCGATTTCGAGGTTCTTCGTTTTGGGATAGATAATTGGCGGCAATCTCAGCCGTTTTAGCCAATTGTTCTTCACTCAGCCCGAGACTTTCGCCTTTGCTTACTTTATCCGACAAAAATAGTTTGAATCGGTTGAAGTTCTCTAAAATATCATCCTTCTTTTCGGTATCCAACTGATCCAGTTCCTTTTTGACCTCATCCTGCATGCCCAATCAATAACACTCCCTTGACGTTGTACTATATATAATTGACTTTTTGGAATGAAACTAAACATCTTGTTTATTGTGGAGGTGTGTGAAGACGAGTGGAAAGGGTAAAGTAACGGTAGGCAAAAAGTGAAAGGAGCTCGGCGCATGGAGAAAATGAAATATGTCGGTACATTTCATTCGATTGACACTGTATTGGCCAAGATTGTGGAATTGGAGTCACAAGGGTATCCGAAGAACAACATTTAAGCAGTAAGCAATGTTCAGGATAACTTTGATATGCTCCAGGCGGATGCGGAAGTGAATCTTATGGATTTGTCGAAACGAAGTTTATTGGATCATACGAGGGAGTTGTTTGTCGGAAAAGACCGGATGTTCCAAGCGTTCGAGGAAATGGGATTTTCGGAACAGCAGGCGCAGGCTTACTATAACGAGCTGAAAGAGGGCGGAGTGGCCCTTTTCATCGAGGCCCGTTGGAGTGGCCCCGGTTCCAGTAGTATGATGGACAGCCAAGCGGAGAGAGGAATCAGCGGTGAACCGCTAGATGGACAAGCGGATAATGGAAAAGTGCACCAGGATGAAAATACAGTTCCTAAAATCAATACGACAAATTTATGAAGACAGATGAAATGCCCGGACATGAGCGGTTCCGGGCATTTCATCTGTCCGCAAAAGGCGGGACTGGTTACGGTTTCAACAGTTGAAGGACGGATTGGGCTTGCTGCATATGCAAGGAGAGGACATATTGACCGGCTTGATAGAGGATATTCGCTTTCGTCAAAGCCATCATCTCTTTAGCGATATCGACATCCCGGATCCGCGACTCGGCAGCTGTTACATTCTCTTCCATAGTCAACGCATTGGAATAGGCATGTTCCAGTCGGTTGACGTATGCACCCATGCGGGACCGTTCGGAGGAGACTTTCTGGATGGCACCGTCCAACAGGGAGATGGCTTTGTCGGCTTTTTCCCGGTCCGCGATGGAGGCATCCCCCAGACTTAGGGCATCGCTTCCCATATCTCCGATCGTGAACTCAATCGTCTGTCCCGCGTTTGCGCCAGCTTGGATCTTGATGGAACTCCGACTGCCATCCAACAAAGGCATCGTATTGAATTCCGTTTGCTTGGAGTTTCGCTCGATTTCCTTCTTTAATTCCTGAAATTCGAGGTCCAATAATTTGCGATCGTCATCCGTCAACGTATCACTCGCAGCTTGGACACTTAACTCTCGCATCCTTTGCAACATGGCGTGGGTTTCATTCAGCGCCCCTTCAGCCGTTTGGAACATGGAGATGCTGTCCTGGATGTTCCGCTGGGCGACTTGCAGGCCACGGATCTGGGCCCGCATCTTTTCTGAAATGGCTAGACCTGCGGGATCGTCAGCGGCCCGATTGATCCGTTTGCCGGAAGATAGGCGTTCCATCGACAGCGCAATCTGGTTCTGCTGGATACTCATGTTCCGGAGTATGTTCAATCCAGTCGCATTCCATTTACCAAGCATGGCCTTTCCTCCTTTTCCTCTTTTATCCTTATATCGACCCAGTATTAGGAAAGATAAGACCGCTGAATCGTTTTAAATAATGAATCTGAGTATGGCGATGGAGAAAGGGGGGAAGAATGCTTTCGAAACCGTTGCACAAGCGGTGCCGACGGAAGATTCCAGACAACTTGGGGAGGCATCAGAAGTGGGTGGATTTGCAAGTATCGGAGTACTGGGACTAATCATCCTTTTGGTGATTGTGTTGGTTTTATTTGTCCCTCATAAATTGCCTGAAGTCGGTTCGGCAGTCGGTAAAACGCTTGCAGAATTCAGGAAATCGACCCGGGACATTATGGATGCCGAAGAGTCGCAGGCTCAGAAGGTTCCGAAGAAAAAGGAACTATCTTGATGGATTCGAAGAAAACAGACAAACGAAAAAGTGAACAGAAAGTGGTCGCCCGCATTCAGCCGGCCATAAACGGGGAAGAAGCGACTATCGTAGCGGTAAAAGAATTGTTAGACGACCCGCCTTTAGTCGAAAACTTCACTGATTTGCGAAAAAGGTTGCTGAAAAGCGTCGGCATCTTCCTGTTCTTCTTCCTCATGTTTTTTTCGACTATCCTCTTAATGACGACGATACCAGTCGGCGTGCTGTTTGAGTTGCCGATCGTTGCCTTATTTCTATCGGCCGTTGGGTTATTGTCGGCAGAATCGATGAAGAAAGTCAGGAAGTTGTCCTATGTGGTGATTGCCATCATTTCTGCATTGTTCACACCTTTGAGTTTCATTAATCAACCGATTGTCATGATCCCGTTGCTTCTGCTTTACGAAGTGAGTATTTTCCTTATTGTTTTTGTGGAGAGGCGCAAAGTGCTTACGGATTAAAGCCGGAACCAGGCAAAGGTTCCGGTTTTTTACTTTTTAAAGTTTTGGCAGGTCTTTGAAAAACTCATGCTATACTAGAGCCATAGTTATCGGGTGGAGGAATATATGGTGGAGTCCTCGAACCAGGATTCCGTATATCCTTAGATGTACTTGATAGACGATGGGATGTGGGAGCATGGCTCATGAAGGTTATTCGATAAAAGAGGCACAGTTTTGGAGGATTGTCTTAAGCTTGGGGTTTGCTTCCCTTTATATATTTGCGGCCATGTATGCTTTTCAGCCACTTCTTCCTTTGTTCAAAGAAGAGTTCTCCATATCTGTTTCCTATGCAAGTCTGTCGATGTCGGTGTCTACGGTTGGACTCATTTTGGGTTTGATCATCCTCGGATTTCTTTCGGACCGAAACGGGAGGACCCACTATATCAAGCTGTCTCTGATCGGTTCGACATTGCCATTCTTCTTGATGGCGGTATCGGATTCGTTCCTTTGGATGGTCATATTGCGGTTCATCCAGGGGTTCGCGCTTGCTGGAGTCCCCGCCGCGGCACTCGCCTATATTAGTGAAGAAATACATCAACAGTTTATGAGTGTCGCTACAGCACTTTATATATCTTGCAATGGAATCGGCGGGATGATAGGGCGGTTTGTGACGGGCTATATGGGGGAACATTTCTCGTGGCAACTGTCATTTCATATTCTCGGATTTACGGGAATCCTCATCTTTATCGCCATTCTCCTGACATTGCCGAAATCACGGAATTTCACCGCGAGCCAAGAAGGCTTTTCAAAGGATATAGAAGGATTTCTCTTCCACTTGAAAAATCCGAATTTGCTCATCGTCTTCGGACTTGGGGTCGTGTTGCAGTTATCATTCACGGGAATGTGGACGTTCTTGCCGTTTCATCTTATGGCACCGCCGTATTCGTTGTCCCTTGACGCTATCTCCTATACGTATTTTGCCTATAGTTTCGGGGTGATCGGTGCTCCGCTTGCTGGATGGTTGGCCGGATACTTTGGTTTGCGGACTGTGCGGAGAGCCGGTGTCATAACGATGTCTGTGGGACTTTTACTGACATTGGGGACTTCCTTGACGCTAATCGGGACAGGGTTATGCATCGTCTGTCTCGGTTTTTTCACCGCACACACCTTGACCGCTGCTTCTGTCGGGAAAGAGGCGGAGCATCACAAAGGGAGCGCCTCCAGCATATACTTGGTCTCCTATTATATCGGGGTGACAATCGGCAGTACGTTCCTTAGCCCGCTTTGGACCATATTCGATTGGAACGGTCTCGTCACGTTCACGTCCCTCCTTCCGGTCGTGTATATCGCCATCATCCGCATGAGGAGGAAAATGAAAAGCGCATAACGGCAGTTTTTTTCATTAAAACCGTCCCGCCAGCTGTATGACTGGGGGACGGTTTCAGGAACAATATTAGCTAAACAAGCTGCCGAGCAGGCCTTTGCGTCGTTCGGTAGAGTGGGAAGAACGGGAATCCATCGTGTTGGTGTTCCGCGTCGATGCCGTATTACCTCCGAACTCACTGAACTGTTTGGACAACTTATCGCGTGAGTCTTTATTCCGCATCAAATAGGCAGCACCTAATCCAAGTGCCGTCAAAGCCATCTTTTTCCTCATCGTTATGTCCTCCTCGTTTGAAATGAAATGAAAGGCTTATCGGGTGTTTTCCCGAATTCTTTTGGACTAAACAAATTCATCCGTCCCGACTGGAGGGGAAAGCTGTAGGAAGTCCGGGTTCTGTTTACGATTGGAAGGAAGGCGGCTGAGTTAATAAAAATGAAACAGCCAGGCGATGAGTGGTCCAAACACAGATCCCGTAATGGCTGACAAGGTCATGGCGACGGAACTCATGGATGCTTCCTGCTCCCCGAATTCAAGCGCTTTTGAAGTGCCAAGTGCATGCGCTGCCACTCCTAATCCGATACCACGGCCGAGCGCAGTATTGATTCGGGTGTAGCGCAAAAGCAAAGGGCCGAACATGATGCCCGTCAATCCGGCGGTAATGACGAAAACGACTGCCAAAGTAGGATTGCCGCCCAACCCAGCAGCGATTTCCATCGCAATCGGGGTCGTGATCGATTTCGGTAAAATGGTCAGAACAAGTTCATCCGAAAAACGGAGCAGCTTTGTTAGTAGGGAACCGCTTAGCATTCCGAACAGGCTGCCGATCACCACCCCGCTGAGAACAGGCAAGAGATGTATCCGTAATACGTCCCGCTGCTTATAAAGGGGGACTGCCAAGGAAACAATCGCCGGTCCCAATAGCAAGTCGATCCACTTTCCGCCGATCATATACGTGTCATACTCGACTTGGAAGAGGACCAGCACAAGTATAATGGCGATCGTGGCCGTGAACATCGGGATCAGAAGCGGATTCGAGTATTTTATGTATAAGAACGTTGCTAGAGAATATATCAGGATGGTCAAGGCGATATAAAGGAGAGTTAACCCTACGATTTGCATTTGGCCTCCTCCTTTCTATTTGAAATTTTGGAAGCGATGGATTGACTGACAAATCCGGCTACCCACATGGTCAGGAACGTGCCGATGATCGTGAGGGGAATTAACACGACGCCCCGGCTCAGAAAGAATGAGCCGAAGTTCATCACTCCGACAGTAGCCGGTATGAAAAAAATCGGCAGCACAGATAAGAATAGATACGAACCGCCTTCCACCCACCTCAGCGGTATGACTTTCAGTAATAAAGCCATCCAAAGAAGCAGCAATCCGAGAATGCTTCCCGGCAATGGGATGTGCAGCAGCTGTTGAAGCCACTGGCCGACCGCGAAAAATCCCAATAATAAGATAACTTGAAGTGCGTATTTTCCCAATTTCATAGCTGACAGGGCGGAATCCCCCCTTCTGTTTGTTTGACAGGCTTATTGTATCATATTTGGAAAAGCGGCTCCCGCCGTTATTTTAGTCAGCTAAATTTCGTACTTTTTCGGATTTCGTATTTATTGATCTTTTTAAACATATTTACGGAAATTGTGGAGACATAGTGAAACCATTTTCCGATGCCATCCGTATAACAACGGATAGTGTGGAGTTGCTTTGAATAGATGGCATACATAAAAGGAAGTGAAACAGTGACGAAGAAATTATGGTTCCAGGTCGGAGTGGGAATCCTGCTGGCATTGCTCATCATCAAATACTTCATGGAAATAAATAGTATTTTCGCTCCGATCGTCATTATCGCTAAAGCGATTTTCTTGCCGCTGCTGCTGGGCGGGGTTCTTTATTATGCTACCGAACCGATCCAGCGGTTCTTGGAAAGTAAAAAAGTGCCGCGTTGGGGAAGCATTTTATCCATTCTCATCGGGTTGGTGCTTGTCATTTGGGGATTCGGCTCCGTTGTCGGTCCACCCGTTACAGAACAGGTGAATACACTCGTGGAGAATGCCCCTGCCATTGCCAAAGAAGTGGATCACATCAAAGACATTGCGTTGCAACAAAAAGAGGATCTGCCTCCAAAATTGCAAGAATCGATTGACAGTGCAGCTGAATCCGTCCAATCCATCGCAGTCAAATTCACAAAATGGATTGTTCAATTTCTGCAGTCCTTCTTCCAAGCGATGTTCCTTCTTGTGCTCGTCCCGTTTTTCTTCATCTTCATGTTGAAGGACCATGAAAAGCTTGCGCCATTCGTTTACAACTTCTTTTCAGGAGAAAGCCGGGAGTGGGTCCGCAAAACATTGCATGACATTGACACCGTGCTCCGTTCGTATATCCAGGGACAATTGCTGATCAGTGCACTATTGGCAATACTGTTATTCATCGGCTATTGGGCGATCGGATTAGAGTACGCACTGCTACTGGCATTCTTCAATCTGTTCATGAATCTGATTCCGTTCCTCGGGCCGTGGATCGGGGTGGCGCCCGCGCTGATCATTGCGCTGATTCAAGAGCCGAAATTGATTATTGGTGTGGCCATCGTAACATTGGTTGCCCAGCAGATTGAAAGTAATCTGATCACGCCGAACGTTATGGGGAAATCACTCGATATTCACCCGCTTACCGTTATTACCGTCATCCTGGCGGCAGGAAATATCGCCGGCTTTCTCGGCATCATCTTGGCCATTCCTACTTACGCGGTCGGCAAAGCCATCGTGAAAAACGTCTATGCGCGCCGGAAAGAAATCAAGCTTGCGGCGACGAAAACAGTGTAGGCTGGCTATCCAATCCACTCTCTTTTACAGGGAGTGGGATTTTTATGTACAGCGAAAGTTATGTAGCACCAAATCCCATGACCATTTGGAAAAACACTTGCATTTAAGAAAAGGGGATGTTAGGAATGCAAGTAACTACTTGCATTCCGTAGGAGCTGAAGTAATTGTCAACACAATCGACAGGGGACCGCATATTGGAAGCTGCTATCCAATTGATCAGTGAAAAGGGCTATGCGGCGGCTACGACCAGGTCTATCGCCGAGCTGGCCGGTGTCAATGAGGTGACCATTTTTCGTCATTTCGGAAACAAACATGGTATTTTGCAGGCCATCGTCCGTAAATTTTCGTACGGCCCGATTCTACAAAAAACAATCCAACTTGAAGTGACGTATGAATTGGAAGAAGACTTACTCCGCTTCGCCCATGAATATCTCCGTTACATGTTATCCATTAAAGATTTTGTGATGATCGCTTTTAAAGAAGCAGGTGCTTTTCCGGAAATCGATGAGGAAATCGCACAGGTCCCGCGTTTCATCAAAGGGGAGCTCATGGCTTATTTTGCGGAGATGAAACGTAGGAAGCTAATGGCGGACCTGGATGAAGAGGCGGTTGCGATGTCTTTTATTGCACTTAACTTCGGCCATTTCATCTCTACTGCTAGATTTGAATCAAAAGTGACAGAGAAGAAAATTGAAGAATTGTTGAAAACGAGCATTACTATTTTTTCTAGGGGCATCACTCCCTAGAAAAAATTTTAAGCAGCATGCAAGTAAGTACTTACAAACAAGGAAGGTGTTCATTATGAAAGGGTTAAAAGCATTACTTAATGTAAGAGGGACGTACATCGGCATCTCCGCAGCCATTTTATTTCAACTCATTTTCTTCGCTGTCTGGCTGACCGCTTACATGGGGGTGCAGGATCGTACAGACCCCATTGTCTGTCAGCATTGTAGATGAAGATGGAACGGGGGAGGTTGCAACTGCTTTACAGCAAGGTCTTTCTTTTCAAGTGAAGGTCCACTCTCAATTGGATGAAGCACTTGAGGAAATGAACAAACGGGAAACGGAAATGGTTATTCAAATACCTTCCCATTTTATGACTACATTACAGGAAGGGAAGCAACCATTTATTTATTATTGGATCAACCAAGCCAGCCCGATTTTCAGTAAATCGATTATGGAGCAGGCGGCCAACCAAGTGACAAACGAGCTAAATGCAAATGTATTCGCCAAGCAGACTGCATCGGGAGCCGCAGTCTTCATACAACAATTGCAACAGTTGCGGCTAGATCTCCCAACTGAACAAGCTATAGCCGGGGCAATTCAATCGCAATTGTCCGCTTTGGAAACCGATCCGGTTAAAAAAATTATCAAGAAACCAAACGAAGCTAGCGAATTTTCAGCCAATCTTGTTCCGCTTATGGTGATCATCTCTTCCTTTGTCGGTGCGATGGTCATGATCATGCAAATTCACGAAGCCTCCTCGTTTCTCCGGACGGCCCACTCCAAGTGGAGCCTGTTTCTCGGCAGACAGCTGATCAATGTCACTGTCGCTTTTCTGCTACCTTTGCTAACGATCGGGCTGATGCGCCTGTTCAGCGTTGAAATAGAGGAGCCGCTATATCTGGTGTATCTGTTTCAAGGCGTCATGTTCCTGACCTTCCTCCTATTCGCTCAAGTCTTCGTGTACTTGTTTGGCAATTACGGGATGGCGTTTAATATTCTGGCACTCTCTCTTCAGCTTGTAACGTCGGGGGTGCTCATCTCGAGAGATTTGCTTTCAAGTGGATATCGTACACTCTCCGCCTTCCTACCAGCTACTTATGGGGCGGATGGCATGTTGTTGCAAAAGATGACATCTCTAGCCTGGATTGCAAGTGTTGCCCTTATTATTGCTGCGGGAGCTGTGGTTGCCGGGAGGGAATCATACTTTGTCAAAGCGATTCGGCAAAAAAACATAATAGAAAATTGACTTAACGGGCGGCAAAGTTTTAATATAACCGGCCCATTGGAAAATAAGTGGAAGTAATACTGGTTGTATAGTATGCTAAATGAATAGAGTATAGTGCTGGTCACTAGCGTTGCATGAATATTAATTAAATATTCAGTCACCATTCTATCTTTATTTTTGCCAAAAAGGGAAGCACCTGAATAAAGGTAGCGCTGTCCATTTGGTAAGTTTATACAGTTATCCATAAGTGACGGGTCAGCAGGGATCGTTACGGTATGCTTCCACTCCTGATTCTACGAAGCCAATACCGGGACGACTCCCATAGATTAGCGGCTAGAATACGTGAAATCGCCAAGATGGATTTCCTGCTGTTTGTTTCCGATTGAATCAGGACGTTCAGACAATAGGCAATCAGAGCCAGATAAATCTGGTTTTTCACAGCGTATTCACTTTGACCGTAGAAATGCTTGATCTTCACGTGCTGCTTGAGCCACTTGAAGAACAATTCGATGGCCCAGCGAGAACGGTAGATTTCGCTGATTTCCTCCGCGGAAATGTCGAAACGATTGGTGATCAGCCGCAATTCGCCCCCCTTGCCATCAGGGATGACAAGGATTCGGAAAACGTTCTCCGTACAGTTCGGATTGGCGCCTACGAACGCCATCGTGTCGGAAAGGGCATCACTCCCTTCCGGAAGGGAGAATGTGTGGATGGGATGCAGAACGGCATTCTTCTTCAACCGACAGACGAAGAAAAGCCCATCGTCCGTGAAGCGGTCAAACCGTTCATAATCCACATACCCGCGGTCGAAAACATACATGGCCTCCTTGTCGTCAACAAGCACTTCGAGTTGATTACGGTCGTGCTCCTTGGCGTTCGTGATGACCTCTTTGTCGGGGTAATGAGTGCCGTTTTCATCGAACACCAAGCGTATATGCAGCTTTACGCCGG
Organism: Bacillus sp. OxB-1; assembly: GCF_000829195.1. GTDB lineage: Bacteria > Bacillota > Bacilli > Bacillales_A > Planococcaceae > Sporosarcina. The sequence continues at coordinate 1,184,460 of NZ_AP013294.1, forward strand.
CCTTGGTCTCCCGGAATTCGGCCCATTTAAAATGGTTTACGTTCAACGGGATCGTTGTGGAGTCGATGATTTTCAGGAGCAACCCCTTTTTGGGCGAAAGTTTTTGTACAGCGATCTGACTAACCAGTTGCATGAAAAGATTCGACAGAACCGTTGGATCCAACCGATTATTCTTTCTGGAAAGCTGCGACACACTGATGGAATCCACGCCGATCGCCCGTTGGAAATCCCGGTTTGTCAGCGCTGCTTCCAGTGCGTGCAGGCTGTCTGACTCCATTAATTGAGCATACAGCATGAGAAGTGTGTAAGCTTGCGTCGTTAACTTCTTTGTATACCGGTCTTGCCCATGTATGGTCACAATTTCGTTGAATTTCTCAAAATCAATGGCATTCAGCCATTTACCAAATGAAGTTTTTCGTGTATTCTTGTCCATGAGTTGGTCCTTTGTATTGGATTTGGACAGGAACTACCTGTACCTTCCATTATAAAGGACTTTTTCTTTTGGATTCCTTAGATTTTTGAAGGTTTTATGAATTCCTAATCTTCAAAAGATATTAATGCAACACTAGTGAGTGCTGGTACAAAATATAAACTCTTCCAAAACACATTAGGAGCGATGCGTGATGGATTTTCTAAAAATAAGGTTTTATCTCGAACTGCTTCCCTCACTATGGGTTTGACGGGGAGTCTATATATGGTTCCGATGCAGGTTGCAGCGGAAGGGCAGCCCAGAATGCTGACTGTCATCGCTTTCCTATTCATATGGTACGTCATTTTCACGACAAATCTTACCTTCCATGAACTATGTGAAAAATGGTTTGAACGGAAGGGAGGGAGGTCAATATGCGATTTGCATCCATCTGCTTTTTATTCCTGCTTTTGGCCGGATGCAGCAAAGAGCTGGATTATACGGAAGTCGAGCTGAACAGTGCCGGAAAGGATGTCCAGGAATTTATTCATAAAGTGCGGAAGGACAATGGTTATTATTTGTTCATGGACGGGGAGGACACATACTACCTGTTCCTGAATGGAAGTATAGCGGAATCGGGAGAGACCGCTATTCATTTCCCCGATCTTCAAATTGAAGCACAGCAAGACGTGTTAAAACTTTCTGTCCGAGAAAGTCGGGTCGCCGGGGACTCTACGGAGATCGGGCCGAAATCGGCGGTGCTCTATCGGATTCAAAAAGACCGATCCTACGACACGCTTCTCTTGGAAGTCAATGGGGAGGAAACTAGCTTCGACGGAATCGGGATGTAAAAAGAGGCTCGCTCCCAACCGGAGCAGCCTCATTCATGTCGCAAAATACAGATGCCGATGCAGCTTGCATCCTGGGTTGAAGGGGGCGGAGCACTGTGGGCATTCCGACTTGCATTCAAGGTATTCCGCAATGGTCAGCTCATGCCCGCATGCTCCGCATAGGATTGCTCTGTCCCCGAACCTCTCCTTTGGCCACACATCCGGCTGTCCACAACCGATCTCCTGATGGCATTCATAGCAAGGATAATATATCCCGCAACAATGGAACTTGATCGCAATCCGATCGATTTCGGTATGGTAATGGACACAGCGCGTTTCCTCGTCCACTTGAATTCCCCGAACTTCAAAGCCTTTGATTAACAAATGTAGCACCCCTATTCGAAAAAGATAAAATTACGAAATTCAGAGACCTATCCGATCGATATCGTCCATCACTAAATTTGCCGTTTCGAGAGTCATTTTACAGGACTTTTCACAGGTATAGTTTTGTCAGTCCGGAGCACGCTATCCTTAAAAAGGACTGATTCCCATGTTAACAGAATTCCCGGTAATCCATACGAATGTGTGGGACGCACTTTGGGCCGTGCCCGTCATTCTGCTTTCGCTATTCCTCATCCGTCTATTCTTCAAACTTTCGGTCGCCTGGTTTTCCACGATTGCGACAGTCATCGGCTTGATCTTGTCGATTTTCATCAGCCATCCCCACAATCTCGCTGCAGGAATTTTCATGGGGTTCTTCTACGGCGGGGCGGCGATCGGCGTGATCTATTCCATCAGCAATTCTTTCCGCGCATACCGGGCGAGTTGAAGGCAGGGCGGATCTTCAACCGCCCTTTTTCAACGGACAAAATCCGCATTGCATGAGTCCGGGCACGTCTTTTGAAAAACAGCATGTCGTCCGCACTTCCGTATTCAATAACGCGGAAGGTTCACAGCCGCGTAAATACGTGGCGAATAAAGAGCGCGGCGCGATGCCGGACCATAGAGCATCGTCTTTCCATAATTCGAGATCTTCCCTCGCTTCTTCGGCAGTGCCGGGATTCGATAGCAACACATGATATTGCCATAGCAGAAAGCCGAAGATGTTTTCCCATAACGTCAGTGGGGAAATGGAGGAGACAGACCGGATTTGACGTATGACGGAATTGGAGAATTCAAGGATATCCCGGATGATCACTTGCCGGTCCATCCCGTCAACATCTTGCCAGTCATCTGCAGAAGCAAACGTACTTACTGATAATTTCCCGTATTCTTCCCTTGCTCCGAAACGCAATTCGTCCAAGTTGCCACTCCAGATTTCATCATATGCTGCCAAATTATAAGATTGCATGGCGATGAACATGCCGAGCCGCCGCATGAAATACGAGGCGGCTACTGTCCGGTTCGGACTTTGGCTTACAGTTTGGATAATGTCCAGGGTGGATTCGGTTTGATTTGCATCCAAGAGTTCCTGTAAGGAGAATAGCGGATGGGCCGGTTCTTCGATATATACACTATACATATTCAACTGTCTGATTTGGTCGGTTGTAAGAGTTGTCATACCTTCATTATATGAAAATTATAGAAGATTAACAAGTTGAGCGAGCGCTCAGTCTGGTGTATAATATGGAATATACGGTAAGGAGGAGACAGTTGTGACGAAGCGACTGGAAACAGAAGAGATTCTTGGGTTGATAGATAAAGAAGCGGATATCATCCTCCCTTTGGCGGCAGGGGAACCCGTTCTTTTATTAGATATATTGGAGAAGCATTATCGGAAGTTGGACAACGTGAAAATTCATCAGATGTTACCCATTCGCCAACGGGATTATATGTGGGGCGAGATGAAAAACCATTTGTCGCATGTGTCCTACTTTTTAAGCGGCGTCAATCGCAAACCATATGAACAAGGGACCATTGAGCTGGTGCCGAATGTGTTCCACGAAATGCCACGCATATTGAAGAAGACGACTAAACTGTCCATGGTGTTAGCGGTGGCCTCCCCGATGGATGAACATGGGTATTTTTCGTTAGGGACACAGGCGGATTATATTGCCAACTTCATCGGTAAGGTGCCTTTCATTTTGGAAGTCAATAAGCATATGCCGCGAACGTTCGGGGAAAATCAGATTCATATTAGCCAGATTGCGGGGTATGTCGAGCATGACGCTGCGTTAATGGAAGCGGCGTCCGCACCAATCCAGGAGAAGGACCGGAAAATTGCCGAGTACGTAACTGCGGATATTGAAGATGGGGCTACGTTGCAGATCGGGATCGGCGCCATTCCGAATGCCGTCATGAAGATGTTGAAGGATCGACGGCACCTCGGCATCCATACCGAGATGTTGACGGATGGTATCGTCGACCTGGTGGCGGCAGGTGCCGTAGACGGGACGAGGAAGTTCACGAATAAAGGAAAGATCGTTGCGACGTTCGCATTTGGGACGCAGCAGCTGTACGATTTCATCGACAATAATCCTTCCATCGAGTTTTTGCCGGTTGATGTGTTGAATGATCCCCGGGAAGTGGCGAAAGAGGAGAACTTGGTATCTATCAATGCGACGACCGAGGTGGATATGTATGGCCAATGTGCTTCGGAAACGGTTGGGGGCCGTTATTATTCATCAACTGGCGGACAAGCCGACTTTGCCCGGGCTGTCCGTTTTTCGAAGTACGGCAAGGGGTATGTGTGCATGCACTCCACCGTCAAAAACGACACGATTTCCCGGATCAAGACATTTCTAGCACCCGGCTCGGTCGTGACGACATCCAAAAACGATGTTGATAATATTGTGACGGAATACGGGATTGCCCGGCTCTACGGCAAGTCTTTGTCTGAACGGGCCAAGGCGTTGATCGCCATTGCCCATCCGAAGTTCCGGGATGAATTGACGTTTGAAGCGAAGAAGAATGGATTTTTAATCTAAGCAGCATCCTCTTGGGGTGCTGTTTTTTTAGTATTGGCTCGGCACGTATTAATACTTGCGCAAAAATACCCCTGGTGGTATATTTGAATTAAGAAAAGAAACCGGGAGGGGTATATATGTATTTTACTTCATTCACAGATAAGAACTTGGCGCAGAATTCCTATTTAATCGGTTGTCAACGGACGGGAGAGTCGATCATCATTGATCCGCCTCGCGAGTTCGGGCATATTTTAAAGGCTGCGGAGGCAGAAGGATTACGCGTCACGGCTGCTGCAGATACACATATCCATGCGGACTACGTCTCCGGTGCCCGGCAATTGGCAGTGGAGCATGGCGTGAAACTGTATTTGTCCGATGAAGGCGATGCAGATTGGAAATATGAATACACGGATGGCATCGACGTGGAACTGGTGAAGGAAGGGGACACTTTCTCCATCGGTAACATTGATTTTCAGGTATGGCATACGCCTGGTCATACCCCGGAGAGTATCTCATTCCTTTTGACGGATCGCGGCGGCGGTGCGACGGAACCGATGGGAATACTTACAGGGGATTTCGTATTTGTGGGCGATGTCGGCCGGCCGGATTTATTGGAAGAGGCGGCTGGTATGGTCGGGACGGCGGATAGCGGTGCCCGCGATATGTTCCGGTCGGTGCAACGATTTAAACAATTGCCGGACCATTTAATCGTTTGGCCCGGGCATGGAGCAGGTTCTGCTTGTGGAAAATCGCTGGGCGCTGTACCGATTTCAACAGTCGGGTATGAGAAGAATTTCAACTGGGCGATGCAAATAAAGGACGAAGAAGCTTTTGTGGAAGCTTTATTGAAAGACCAGCCGGAAGCTCCGGTTTACTTTGCGCAGATGAAAAAGTTGAATAAGCTAGGTCCGACCATTTTGGAAAGAGAAGAGACAAACGTGATTTTCGACGCAGCTTCTTTCGAGCAAGCTATCGGAGAAAACCGTTTAATATTGGATACACGTGCCGCAGTAACGGCAGCACAAGGCTTAGTAAAAGGCTCGATCAATATCCCGTTCAATAAATCGTTTACGAACTGGGCCGGCTGGCTTGCGAAATACGACGAACCGCTTCTGGTCATTGCAGACGAAACGACCCGTTCTGACGTAAAACAAGCATTGCAATCCGTCGGGTTGGATCAAATCGAAGCCTTCGTCGATCCGGTCGCATTGGAAGGAATGGAATTACTAACGTATGAAACATTGTCCGTCGATGAGTTCGTCGAGGAGATGAAAAATCCCGATGCGTTCGTCATTGATGTCCGCAATGACGCCGAATGGCAAGCGGGCCATCTCGCCGAAGCAACGCATCGATTCCTGGGCCATTTGCGTACTCTCGATGTGCCGGTGGATCGGAAACTTTTGATTCATTGCCAAAGCGGGGCTCGATCCGCAATCGCGGCCAGCATCTTAAAAGCACGCGGATTTGAGACGGTGAAGCATATGGCGGGCGGCTACAAGGCGTATGTAGCTGCCGGTCTGCCGGTAATCTTATAAAAGAGGAGGGACCTATGGATGGAATGGATTTTCATATTACTCATCATCGGCTTTTTCGCCTGGCGGATGATGCCGGCGACAGGCGTTCGAACCTTATCCACCGATGAGCTGAAAGGGATGCTCCCAGACAAGACGAAGCAGTTTGTCGATGTCCGGACACCGGCGGAATACAAGGGGCGGCATATCAAAGAGTTTAAAAACATCCCGCTCCAAACGTTGAAATCGCAGTTGGGAAGCTTGGATAAGGAGAAAGAAGTCATCGTCATCTGCCAAAGCGGCATGCGCAGTTCCCAAGCGGCAGGACTATTGAGAAAAGCAGGATTCGCCAAAGTGACCAATGTCCAAGGCGGCATGAGCGCGTGGCGCGGATGATAATTGTTATAGAAGGAAGCCGTTCCCCCGGGCAGTATGACTGGCCGGGAGAAACGGCTTTTTTTTTGGAATGAAATTGGGGTGAAGAGTTTTCAATGAAGCGGTGGAGTTGTGCAACGATTTGCCCCCCAATGTGCAACGATCCCGCTGGGTTGACCAAAAAACTGGGGAGTTCTACAATCACCGGTCGGGTTTCCAACGAAGTAGTGAAGATGTCCAACGAATCGCCCCTGATGTCCAACGATCCCGCCAAGTTGTCCAACGAACCTGGGGAGTTCCCCAACCACCCGCCAGGTTTCCAACGAAGTGGTGAAGATGTCCAACGAATCGCCCCCGATGTCCAACGACCCCGCCAAGTTGTCCAACGAACCTGGGGGAGCTCCCCAACCACCCGCCAGGTTTCCAACGAAGTGGTGAAGATGTCCAACGAATCGCCCCCGATGTCCAACGACCCCGCCAAGTTGTCCAACGAACCTGGGGGAGCTCCCCAACCACCCGCCAGGTTTCCAACGAAGTGGTGAAGATGTCCAACGAATCGCCCCCGATGTCCAACGACCCCGCCAAGTTGTCCAACGAACCTGGGGGAGCTCCCCAACCACCCGCCAGGTTTCCAACGAAGTGGTGAAGATGTCCAACGAATCGCCCCCGATGTCCAACGACCCCGCCAAGTTGTCCAACGAACCTGGGGGAGCTCCCCAACCACCCGCCAGGTTTCCAACGAAGTGGTGAAGATGTCCAACGAATCGCCCCCGATGTCCAACGACCCCGCCAAGTTGTCCAACGAACCTGGGGGAGCTCCCCAACCACCCGCCAGGTTTCCAACGAAGTGGTGAAGATGTCCAACGAATCGGCCCCGATGTCCAACAAAAGCGCCAAGTTGTCCAACGAACCTGGGTAGTTCTCCAACCAACACGCCAAAACATATTAAAAACCTGTCGAAATCTCTCATCTTTCCGGCAGTGCCCAACACACTTCGTTAGGCATATACATACAATTTATATGAAGAGGTGGTGAACGTTGAAAAAAGAGGAGACGGCTGTACGATATGATCCATTTGAGATCGAACAGCGGGAGTGGAAACAGAAGCAAACGAAAGAGCGGTTAAAACGGATGCTAACGATCATTTCGCCCATTTTCCTCCTTGCCTTATGGGAGCTCTTGTCGAGGACCGGAATGATTGATGTTCGTTTTTTTCCGCCGCCATCTGCAATTATAGGCACGTTTTGGCAGATGCTGACAAGCGGTGTAATGGCTGGCCATATCGGAGTTTCGCTTTACCGGATCTTTGCCGGGTTCCTGGCCGGTGTCATTCCAGGCGTGGTCATTGGCTTGCTGATGGGTCTGTATTCACCGATCCGGCACTTCGTTTCCCCGATTGTGATGGCTCTCATGCCGATTCCCACCTTGGCTTTGCTACCCATCATCATCATTTTATTCGGCATTGGTGATTTGTCGAAAGTTGTAACGATCGCGGGAAGCGTTTTTTTCCCCGTCGTCATCAATACAGCAGCCGGCGTCATCAATATCGACAAGATCTACCTTGATGTGGCACAAAACTATGGAGCTAGCCGATGGAATTTCTTCTGGAAGATCGCGCTACCTGGCGCCATGCCGGTCATGTTGGAAGGGATCCAAATGGGGCAGGCGATTGCACTTCTGACGATTGTGGCTGCGGAAATGATGGGAGCGACTTCGGGAATCGGTTATTTGATATGGGTGTCGTATAAAGCATTCCTTCTTAAGGAAATGTATGTGGGCCTCATTCTGATATCATTTTTCGGGTATCTGTTCTCGTTAGTGCTTCGGGGAATCCAGAAGAAAATCCTGCCATGGAGGTGAGCGGATGGGTGGAAAAACAAAGATTGCAATACAGAATTTGACCAAAGCCTTCTATAAAAAGCAGGGGAGCGTCACAGCGCTTGATAATATCAACTTGACAATCGACGAAGGGGAATTCGTCTGTCTTGTCGGTCCGAGCGGCTGTGGCAAAACGACGCTGCTCCGAATTTTGGCCGGACTGGAAAGCCCGAGCATTGGAGACTTCACCATTGCCACGGCAGGAGAGGATCGGCCGCTTCAATCGATGGTGTTTCAGGAACGGGGAATCATCCCATGGCTCACCGTGGAGGAAAATGTGGCATTTGGTCTGAAAATGCGACATTTGCCAAAGAAACTCATACGAGAACGGACCGACTATTATTTGAAAAAGACGGGGTTACAAAAATTTTCGTCCCTCTATCCGAAAGAACTTTCCGGCGGGATGAAGCAACGGGTCAGCATCGCCCGAGCCTTCGCCAATGATCCAGAAATCTTGCTAATGGATGAACCGTTCGCCGCGTTGGATGAGCAAAATAAGTTCATCTTGCAGGAAGAGCTTTTATCAATTTGGGAAGAAACCGGAAAGACGGTGCTTTTCATTACCCATAGCATCGATGAAGCTTTGCTTCTCGGTGACCGCATCCTATTGATGAGCTCCCAGCCCGGCCGGATTGTAGAGGAGATCCGGGTAGATATGCCGCGTCCCCGTACAATGGAAGACATTCGAAAAGATCCGATCATGGCCAGTCGATTTGTTGACATTTGGCAACATTTGCAAGATGAAGTGCAACGGTCCAGACGAGAAAAAGCGTAAAGAGGAGAGATGATGTGACAAAGTGGTTGAAGAATGGTTGGTTGACGATGGTCGTCGGACTTGTTCTGATCCTTGGGGCTTGTACTCCGAAAGAATCGTCCCAACCGAAACCCGCTCCTGCCCCTGTTCCGACACCAGAAACTCCGGCTGAGGAGGCAACCGATAAACTGACTCCGTTGGACGAACGGGTAAAAATCTTGATTGCCGAAGATGGCGCGGCTTCGGGTGCGGGATTCTATATCGCAAAAGAAAAAGGATATTTTGAAGAAATGAATATCGAAGTGGATTTTGCCGATTTTGCGAACAGTGATGATATGTTGCCAGCCCTGGCTGCCGGAGAAGTAGACATTGCGGGCGGCGTGTCAACTGCATCTTTCTTTAACGCCATTGCGCAAGGAATCGACGTGCGCATCATTGCGGATAAGGGCCATAATATGCCGGGGAAATCGTATTTCACGTTTGTCATCGGCAACCATATGGTCGATGTGATCAAGGATTATCCAGACTTCAAAGGAAAGAAAATTGCCGTCTCATCCCGTAACTCCATTGATGGATATATTTATGAAGAGATGTTGAAGCATGCCGGCCTCACAGAGGATGATGTGGAATACGTCCATATTGCGGACTTCGGGGCGATGTTGGGGGCGATTGACTCCGGTACGATTGATGCCGCGCTCAGTATCGAGCCGCTCATTGCACAAGGAGTCGCCAATGGGTTCCACCACCGGTTCAAAGATGCGACAGATTATGCGCCTGAATCACAGATCGCCATGGTTCTCGCCTCGCCGAAGTTCATGGAAAACGATCCCGTATCCTTGCGTTTCATGGCTGCTTATTTAAAAGGAGTCCGTGACTATAATGACGCGTTTTTCAAAGACATCGGCAAGGAAGAGGTCGTGGATATAATGGTGAAGCATACGGCCTTGAAAGACCCAGCCCTATGGGATCAGGTGAACGTCACCGGCCTAGATGCAAACGGCAAGATGTTCGTAGAGGATATAAAGAAACAATATGATACGTATAAGGCGAACGGGGCGATCCGGGGAGAAATCGATTTTGATAAAGCGGTTGACACTTCCTTGGCGGAAGAGGCCGTTGAAATATTGGGAGTGTATGAGTAAAGTGAGCAAGAAGCGGCGTCATGATTCGGTCAGAAGTTTGGCCGGGTTATGGCGTTTTTTAGCTTTATTCAGCGGAAGACTCCCACTTATATAGGTGGTGGGATAAATGCGGTTTCATCTCCTGTTCGGCGGGTATTCAAATTCCCGCTGAATAGGGGAACTCAGACTAAAACCGCCGCATCCTGAAAGGTGCCTTAATTTCTGCAAAGATCGCAGAAATTAAGGCAAATCGAACCCTATGCTGTTCGATTGTCAACGTCTGAGTGACCAACTTCCTGTTGGCCCTAAGCCTCCGACGCACAGGACGTGGCGTTTGTGTCGGCGGACGGGTGTCATGGATTTTTAAGGGAAGCCTAATTACAGTTTTTTCAGACAGCAAGAGATATAATTTTACTAGACAGATGAAAAAGGAGTTGATTGATGATGAATACGATTTTTATCGCTGGACATGCAAGGCTCCCATCAGGAATGGCGGCACAAAATATGTATGAAACACTCACGATTACGGCTGAAATTGATAAGAAGTACGGCGTAATCGTGACGGCTAGTTGTACGTTGGCGACACTTCACGGAAGGGATTTTTTTCAACAAATTTTAAAAGGCCATAGTTTGCAGGATGGTATTGAAAAGCCTATCGCGGATATTAAAAATCATTACTTGGGAAAGGCGAGCAATGCGTTGGTCTCTGCGCTGAAGGACTTACATAAACAATATGAAAATCTCAAAGGTTGAGAGATGGCAGATTAAATATTTGAATAAATTAGACATTTCTATTTACATTTCAGTTTAGTTGTACTACTATTACTAGTAACACATCATGCAGAAACGTTGCCACGTTCACCACGCATGAGTTATGAGAGAAATTAAAAAGCCAAAATCTGCCTAGTCTGCAAAAACCCTTCGCCAGGGGTTGTGACGTAGACATGAAGCCAGTTCAATTTGACTCCAGCATGCCTGAAGTCTATTTGAATTGGCTTTTTACATTTCCGATCAAAACGAAAAGGAGAATGGATATGAATTTTACTTTTACAGAAGAGCAGGAAATGTTGCGCAATACGGTACGAGGTTTTGTGGATAAGGAAATTATGCCGTACATCGGGGAATGGGATCGTGCCGGCCAGTCCGATCCAGCAATATTCAAACGGCTTGCCGAACTCGGTTTGATGGGGGTGTGCATTCCAGAAGAATATGGCGGAAGCGGGATGGACTATAATTCATTAGCCATCGTTTGTGAAGAATTGGAACGGGGAGATACCGCTTTCCGGACGGCTGTTTCCGTCCATACGGGATTGAATAGTATGACGTTATTGCAGTGGGGGACGGAGGAACAAAAGAGGAGATATTTAATTCCCCAATCGAAGGGTGAGAAGATTGGGGCCTTCGGTTTGACGGAGCCCGGGGCCGGTTCGGATGTCGCGGCTCTGGAGACGACCGCGAAGCGCGAGGGGGATCACTATATCCTCAATGGTCAGAAGACCTGGATCTCTCTCTCTGACATTGCGGACAACTTCATCGTGTTTGCTTATACGGGTGACCGTGCAGAAAAACATAAAGGGATTTCAGCATTTATCGTAGAACGTAGTTGGGAGGGGTTCTCATCAAAAGCGATCAAAGGGAAATTGGGAATCCGCGCGGGGAATACGGGGGAACTTTTCTTTGAAGATGTGAAAGTCCCGAAAGAAAATCTGCTTGGCAAAGAGGGCGAAGGATTTAAAATTGCCATGGCAGCACTGGATAACGGCCGTTTCACTGTCGCAGCCGGAGCTGTCGGGCAAATCATGGCTTGTCTGGAGGCGAGTGTGAACTATTGCCACGAACGTGAAACGTTTGGCAAAGAGATCGGCAAGCATCAGCTTGTCCAGCAGATGATTGCGAAGATGGAAGCGGGTTATCAGATGAGCAGATTGCTAGTGTACCGCGCCGGAGAATTAAAGAATGCGGGCAAACGGAACACGAGAGAGACTTCGCTCGCCAAATGGCAGGCATGTGATTTTGCCAATCAAGCAGCGGATGATGCCGTACAAATCCACGGGGCTTACGGTTATTCGGATGAGTACCCGGTCGAGCGTTACTTGCGAAATTCCAAGGCGCCGGTCATTTATGAAGGGACACGTGAAATCCATACGATCATGCAGGCGGAATACGTACTTGGGTACCGGGAAGATAAGCTGCTGAATCAAATGCTCCCTGCCTGGAAAGTCGAACAGACCATCTAGTCCGCGGTAAAGGGGGAAGCCCGCTGACGATGCTTCCCCTTCCCAAAGACTTGATTGCAAACGGTTACATAACCCTTGGATCCGTTTAAATAAGACCATCTGATGGGAGTGTGGATGAAGATGAATTTTGATTTTGATATTGAACAGGTGTCTTTTCAGGAGATGTTGCGGGACTTTTCACTGAAAGAACTCCTTCCCCAGTATACGAAATGGGATCGAGACAATACCTTCCCTCGGCATTTATGGAAAAAGCTTGGGGAACTGGGCGTCAACGGACTTCGGATCCCGGAAGAATACGGGGGGAGCGGCGCGGATTGCGTCATGACCGGTATAGCAGCGGAGGAAATCGGCAGGGGAGATTTCAATTTGACGTATGCGGTCATGTTAAATGCCCTAGCGTCAGAGATCATTAGTAATCACGCGACGGAAGAATTGAAGAAAACGTGGCTTCCTCAAATTGTGAGCGGCGAAAAAGTGGTCGGTGTCGCCATTACCGAACCGGCGGCGGGAACAGATGCAGGCGGCATCCTTTCCACTGCTAGGCGGAAAGGGGATCATTATATCCTGAACGGTGAAAAGTCCGGAATCAGCGCGGCGACAATCGGTGATATGTTCATTGTGTTTGCCAAGACCGACCTAGATGCGGGAAGCCGGGGGATCAGCGCATTCATCGTTCCTACCGATCTCCCGGGGGTGGAATGCAAAGGCTATGACGATATGGGGAATAAGCTGATCGGAAGAGGCTCCGTTTATCTGAATGATGTGGAAGTGCCGGCTGAGAATTTGATTGGCCTAGAGAATCGCGGGTTTGCCCAAGTGATGAACGGTTTCGACTTAAGTCGTTTGCTCATCGGGCTCCAATGTGCCGGAGCGGCGTTCCAAAGCATTGATGAAACGATCGAACATGTGAAGAACCGGCATTCATTCGGAAAACCATTGGCGACCTACCAGGGCGTCTCCTTTCCGATCGTTACCCATTACACCAACTTGGAATTGATCAAATGGCAAGCCTATCGCGGTCTATGGCTGCGAGATCAAGGAAGAAAGCATTCCAAAGAAGCGTCATCCGTGAAATGGCTCGGCCCTAAAATGAGTCAAGAAGCTATTCACGAGTGCATGTTGCTAAATGGGCATTATGCCTATACGGAGGAGATGCCGCTGGAGCAGCGCTTGCGGGATGTGATCGGTTTGGAAATCGGGGATGGTACGGCCCAGGCGAATAAATTTGTCATTGCCAAAGAGATCATTGGAAAAGAGTATCGACCGTATTGATTTCTCAAAATAGGAAATGGAGGACGACAACATGGAATTACAAGATGTGATTTATAAAAAAGAGGATGGGGTGGCAACGATCACCATCAACCGACCAGAAGTGTATAATGCTTTTCGCTCTCTGACAGTGAAGGAGCTGATTTGGTCCTTTCGGGATGCGTGGGATGACAACCAGATTGGGGCCGTTATTTTAACTGGTGTCGGAGAGAAAGCATTTTGCACGGGAGGCGACCAAAGCAAAAAGGGGGATGATAGCGGATATGATGGTTCTGGCGGGCTTGGCGGCGGTATCGGAATGGAAATCGAAGCATTGCATCATACGATCCGGAATATTCCCAAACCGGTCATTGCGGCAGTGAATGGCTATGCCATCGGAGGCGGGCATGTGCTTCACGTCATCTGTGATTTGACCATTGCATCCGAAACGGCCATCTTCGGCCAGACCGGCCCGAAAGTGGGCAGCTATGACGCCGGCTTCGGCTCGGCTTATTTGGCCCGCGTTGTCGGAGAGAAAAAAGCAAGGGAAATTTGGTATTTATGCGAGAAGTACTCCGCGGAAGAGGCAAAGGAAATGGGACTGGTGAATAAAATCGTACCGGCTTCAGAATTGATGGCCGCTGCGGAGGATTGGGCGAGAAAAATTGCTGAAAAGAGCCCGACAGCCATCAAGATGTTGAAATACTCATTCAACGCAGATTCGGCAAACATCAGTGGTATTACACAAATGGCGATGGGCAGCCTAGCCATGTTTTACAACACGGAAGAATCCGCGGAAGGACGAGATGCTTTTTTGGAGAAACGCCCTGTGGACTTTAAAAAATTTAGAGGATAGCAAATAAGGAGGAGTAATAATGGGATATGAGACAATCTTAGACTCTGCTTATCTGAATAACTATCAATCAAAGTGGCCGAATAAAACAATTTTGGACTACCTAAATGAACAAATTGCAAAGTCTCCGGATAAAGTTGCGATTATTGATAAAAAAAGCCGCTATACGTATAAAGAACTTGGTGAACTGGTCGATCGCGTTGCACTCGGACTATTGGAAATCGGTTTGAAAAAAGGAGACGTCATTTCATTCCAACTTCCCAATTGGAATGAGTTCGTCATTTTATATTTTGCCGCTACGCGTATCGGAGCAATCAGTAATCCATTGATCCCGATTTACCGGGAACGTGAAATTGGCTTTATGGTGAAGATGGCAGAGTCCAAAATGATTGTCATTCCCGACGAGTTCCGAGGGTTCCAATATGCGGAGATGATTGGCAAACTACTGCCGCAATGGCCTTCCATGGAACATGTCTATGTACTGGGGGACAAGATCCCGCCAGGCATGAAGTCTTTCGATTCCTTACTTGCAGAGCCATGGGAAAAACGGAAGGATGTCGCCGTACTTGATGAAATTGTCCATGATCCGAATGAAGTGACGGAAATCATCTTCACTTCAGGAACGACAGGAGATCCAAAAGGAGTTATGCATACGCATAATACGATTAATGTCGCGGCTTCCTATTGGATCGATCATCTATCGTTGACACCTGAGGATACTATTTTCATGGCTTCGACGTTCGCGCATCAGACAGGATTTCTTTATGGTGTCAATTTGCCGATCATCTATGGAGGAACGGGTGTCTTCCAGGATATTTGGAATCCGGAAGAATTCCTTGAATTGATTGAGAAGGAAAACATCACCTTCACGGCGAGTGCTACGCCGTTTTTACAAGATACTGTCAAAGCGGCAAAAGCGAGCACAAATGATGTGAGCTCCCTTCGGATTTTCATTGCAGTCGGGGCGCCGATCCCGCGTGTTCTCGTGAAGGAGGCACGCAAAGCGTTGCCATGTGCCATCTTGACGGGTTGGGGGCAAACGGAAAATGGCATGGTGACCATTACCTTGGTGGACGATACGGAAGAAAAAATTACAGGAACGGATGGGAAAGCGTTTCCGGATATGGAAGTGAAAGTGGTCGATCCATCGGGGAACACATTGCCGCCTCATGAAGAAGGCTATCTGATGTGCAAAGGTCCCGCCTTGTTTGTCGGCTATTTGAAACGAATTACAGAAACGAAAGACGAATTCCAGGACGGCTGGTTCACTACAGGGGATAGCGCGGTAATGGATGAGGACGGCTATATTCGAATTACCGGACGTGTCAAAGACATCATCATCCGGGGTGGTGAAAATATCCCAGTTGCGTACGTTGAAAATGTCCTCTATGAACATCCGGATATTGAAACCGTTCAGCTCGTGGCGATCCCGGATGATCGTCTTCAAGAGAAGGCCTGCGCTGTCGTCAAGATGAAAGAGGACAGGGCTCCTCTGACGATGGAGAAAATACAAAAATTTTTGGAGGAAAAAGGGATCGCCAAGCAATATTGGCCGGAGTATCTTGAATTGATGGACGAGCTGCCGACTACTGCGAGTGGCAAAATCCAAAAATTCAAGCTCCGCGAAATGATAAATGAAAAAATCTCTACTCATACGATGGGGTAGGCAAAGGATGGGGGAATGTCCGATGGAAAAGCGGATTGCATTTGTGACAGGTGGCGGGAGCGGCTTGGGAAGGGAGATTGCCCGAGTCCTGGCCTCGAAAGCGATGAAGGTCGTAGTGGCGGATATCAATAAAGAAAATGCCGAGGAAACGGTTGCGCTGATTGAGGAAGAGGGCAATGAAGCGAAAGCGGTCTATTGCGATGTCTCCGATTTGGAAGTCGTACAGAACGCCGTGAAGGAATCTGTCCAACATTACGGAAAAATCGATGTGTTGATCAATAATGCGGGATGGGACAAAGTGGAGCCGTTCCTCCAGAGTGAGCCTGATACTTGGCAGAAAATCATCAATATTAACCTGCTTGGCCAAATCAATACTTGCAAAGAAATTTTACCTCTTATGATTGAAAATGGCTATGGAAAGGTGGTCAATATCGCTTCGGATGCTGCCCGGGTCGGATCGAGCGGGGAAGCGGTCTATTCCGCCGCAAAAGGTGGTGTTGTAGCGTTCACGAAGACGTTGGCGCGTGAGATGGCACGTCATAAATTGAACGTGAATTGCGTCGCTCCTGGACCTGCCGATACACCTCTATTCCAAAAGATCGGGGAAGAATTCGAAGGGCTTGCCAACTCTTTGGAAAAAGCGATCCCCCTTCGCCGATTGGCACAGCCAAAAGATATCGCGGGGGCAGTCGCCTATTTCGTTTCGGAAGATGCGGAGTATGTGACAGGCCAAACGCTCTCCGTCAGTGGCGGTTTGACCATGATTTGATGTTGGGGGAGCCGTCACTACATTGGATAGTGCGGCTTTTCTTCTTTTGTAAGGTTCGTTCAAGCAGCTATGCACGCATGGGAGGGATGGAAATGGATCTTGGCATAAAGGGAAGGACAGTGTTGGTTACCGGTGCTGCAAAAGGAATCGGAAGAGCGATTGCGACAGCGCTGGCGAAAGAAGGTGCCCATGTGGCGCTTCACTACCAAACTTCGGAAGAGGAAGCGCAGGAAACGAAGGAGATGATCTGGAATTCAGGCGGCCAGGTTACCTTGGTGAAAGGGGATCTTGCTTCGCTGGAAGATGTGCAGCATATGAAGGATACGATTGAGTCGGAGCTCGGCTTTGTCCATTCGATTGTAAATAATGCCGGCTATGCACAGTACAAACCTTTTTTTAAATACAGCCCCAATGAATGGAGACGGGAGGTAGATGTGTGCCTCTATGGAGTTGTCCATCTGGCACATGTGTTCATTCCAGATATGATAGAACAAAAGGGAGGTAAATTGATAAATATTATTGGAGATTCTGCCCGTACCGGTGACCGGAATTTGATCATATCTGCAGCTGCCCGAAGCGGCGCGGTCAGTTTTCTAAAATCCTTGGCGCAAGAGGTCGGACGCCATCAGATTCAATGTAATACGGTTTCGCTAGGACTGACCGATCAAGGGCAGTCGTATGAAGCTGCTACATTGGATAAAATTTTAAAACAATATCCATTGAAACGGCTCGGAACACCGGATGATGTAAAGGGGGCCGTCCTTTTTTTATTATCGTCTTTGTCAGATTGGATCACTGGCCAAGTGCTGTCTGTCAATGGAGGACAAAGCATGATGGATTAATCCATATACAAATAGAATGGAGGAAATGCAATGCTGGATACATTTGCGCCCGAAATCGATCAAATCAAACAAATGGTTCGAAACTTCGTGGACAAGGAGGTAGAGCCTTTTGCCCAACAAATTGAAGAGGAAGACCATATTCCTGGACACTTAGTTGAGACAGCGAAAGAACTAGGCTTGTTTGGAATGAGCATACCGGAAGAATACGGTGGAATCGGCTTAAGCGTTGTTGGAAAAGCAGCCGTTCTAGGGGAATTGGGACGTTCCAGTAATGGCTTTGCCACTTTGATTAGCGCTCACACCGGAATTGGAAGTGTCGGCTTGGTCCGATTGGGTTCCGAAAGACTAAAACAGAAGTATTTGCCGGATATGGCAATCGGTAAAAAGATCGGCGCGTTCGCCCTCTCGGAGCCGGGAGCGGGATCGGATGCGACAAACTTAGCGACGATTGCAGAAAAGCGCGGAGATAAATGGATACTCAATGGGACCAAACATTTCATCACCAATGCACCGATCGCAGATGTTTTTACAGTGTTCGCTTTGACGGATAAAGAAAAAGGGGCAAAAGGGGGAATCACTTCATTCGTCGTAGAAAAAGAGTTTCCCGGGCTGACCATCGGCAAGCAGGATAAAAAAATGGGGTTGCGTGGCTCCTATACGGCTCAGCTGATTTTCGATAATTGTGAGGTGCCGGAGGAGAATGTCATTGGAGAAGTCGGCATGGGATATATGTCGGCATTGAAAATTTTAGGCGAAGGCCGGGTGGGGCTTGCCGCCAGAGCAGTCGGGTCCTGTGAAAAGTTAATTGAATTATCCGCTTCTTATGCGCAAGAACGAGAGCAATTCGGAAAACCGATCGCAGAAAATCAGGCGATTCAATGGATGCTGGCCGATATGGCGACGGAAACGGAAGCGGCCCGCATGCTTATGCTGAAAGCTGCGAACCTGTTGGACGTCGGAAAGAAAGCGATTAAAGAAGCCGCTATGGCCAAGTTATATGCCTCCGAAGTATTTAACCGGGTCGCCGATAAAGCGGTTCAGATCCATGGCGGCATGGGATATGTATCCGACTATCCAATTGAAAGGTTTTACCGGGATGCACGAATCACGACCATTTACGAAGGGACGAGTGAAGTGCAGCGGATTATTATCGCTCGGGATGTGTTGCAAGCAAACCAATAAAAAATGTCGGTGGAGTTGGTTCTTAGTGTGAAGGATGGAGTGAAAATAGAAAATGGAAATAAATAACGTAGCTGTCGCAGGTTCTGGCGCGATGGGGTCGCAAATTGCGATGGTCTGTGCGCTTGCGGGTTATCCAGTCGTGTTACAGGATATTTCACAGGAAAGCCTCCAGCATGCGAAGCATTTTCTGGAAAAGCAGATAGAACGGCGGGTCGAAAAAGGGAGATACTCAAGGAGAGAGGTCGGGGAGGCATTCAGGTGCCTCACCTTTACGACCGAAATTGAAGAAATGGCGAATGCCAATATTGTCATTGAAGCGATTGTTGAAAAATTGGATGCCAAGCGAGAGTTGTTTACGAAGCTCGACCGGTTTGTTGCCCCCGATACGATATTGGCAACAAATAGTTCGACCATCGTCAGTTCGAAAATAGCCGATGCTGTCGGCCGGCCGGAAAATGTTTGCAATATCCATTTTTTTAATCCTGCCCTTGTCATGGAGCTGGTTGAAGTGGTGAAAGGTCCTCATACTTCTGAGGAAACTGCTGCAAAAAGTGTGGAATTCGTGGAGAGCATCCGGAAAGTGCCCGTGTTGCTCAACAAGGAGATTTCAGGTTTCATTGCCAATCGAATTCTTGGAAAATTAACAGATGAGGCGATCTTTCTCTATGAAAATGGCTATGCGACGCCGGAAG
Source organism: Bacillus sp. OxB-1 (assembly GCF_000829195.1). Classification (GTDB taxonomy): domain Bacteria; phylum Bacillota; class Bacilli; order Bacillales_A; family Planococcaceae; genus Sporosarcina. The sequence goes on from NZ_AP013294.1 coordinate 1,203,733, forward strand.
AGATCGATCTTGCCTGCATGAAAGCATTGAATCATCCGATTGGTCCATTCGCACTGATGGATTTGACTGGCTTGGATGTACATTACCTCGTTCGGAAGCAGCGGTATGACGAAAGTGGTGATGAGAAGGAAAAGCCGTCGCGGACTGTTACTGAAAAAGTGGAAAAAGGCGAACTTGGCAAAAAGACGGGAAAAGGATTTTATGATTACGACGCCCAAGGCAATTGGTTGGGCCGTTAAACGCAAACCACAGGCAGGAGGGAAGGGGATTGAAAAGCTATCGCAATATCATCGTCGAAAAAAAGAATAAACTAGCCTATTTGATCATTAATTTACCGGAACAACGAAATGCCTTGAGTAAGGAAACGCTGGATGAAATGAGGAACGCACTAGAATGGCTGAAAGAAGACGACGAGACCCATTGCGTCATTTTTACGGGACAAGGGGATACATCATTTGCGGCAGGAGCAGATATTAAACAGCTGGAAAACCGCCGGCCGATGGATGTCTTTTCCGTCGGAAGCATGCAGGACGTCTACGATTATATCGAAGCGTATGACAAACCAACTGTCGCCATGGTAAATGGATTTGCACTTGGCGGTGGATGCGAGCTCGCGATGGCCTGTGATATTCGGATCGCTTCCGCTACTGCAAAATTTGGGCTTCCCGAACTGAATCTTGGCGTCATCCCAGGGGCAGGGGGCACACAGCGGCTGGCCCGTCTGATCGGTAAAGGAAAAGCGATTGAATTGATTCTGACAGGAAAAATTATCACTGCGGAAGAAGCCGAAAGAATCGGTCTGATTTCCGAATATGTTTCTCAAGATCGGTTGCAAGAGGCGGTGGAAGAAACGGCAAACTGTATCATAACAAAAGGTCCATTAGCTGTGAAGCTTGCTAAAATGGTTATTCACACAGGATTTGATACGGATATGAAGGCAGGTTTGCTCATTGAAAAGCTTGGACAAGCCGCCTTATATTCGACAGAAGATAAAATGGAGGGCACTCGTGCCTTTTTAGAGAAACGCACACCTGAATTTATTTCAAAATAGCTTTTTAGCTGGTAAATGAAGAAACAACCTGTACTTGTCCTAAGTCACAGGTTGTTTCTTTTTCGATACCGCGGTTTGATAGCTATGTAATCCCATGCCGATAACGATGATAACAACGCCGGCCAATGATATCGGGCCGGGCAGGGGGAGGCTGAGAATCAACATTTCCCCGAGCATGGCGAAGATGAGCTCTGTGGATTGGGTCGCTTCCACGGCTGCCAACTTTCCTTGATCTTCCCGGACGAGGTCGGTTGCCATGAAGAACAGCGATGTCGCAATGACGCCTGAACTGACCGCCACGATGAGAGATTGGACAACCTGGCTCCAAGACGGCGGCCCGACTGTCCATAAAGCGTAGATTGCAAATCCGATCCAAACGGGAAGCGTCATGAGAGTCATGGCAAGCACCCGTTGGAACATGTCGAGCCGCCCGCCGAGCAAGTCCATCATTTTCCGGTTCCCGAGCGGATAGGCAAAGGCGGCTATCAATAAAGGCAAGGTTCCGAGCCATAAGACTTGTGCCTCGACACTTTGCGCATTCGGAATTTGGATGATTATAATCCCGATGAAGATGATGGATGAAATGCCGAGCGACAATAGGGGAATGCGCTGACGTATGTTCCGTTCGCCTTGGCTCGTTTGCACCCTAATTGAAAAGAGCGGTGCCAGGAGAACACCGGCAACGATCGTCAATTGCCAAGTCCCGGCGAGCAGCCATCCGGGACTATAAGCAGCGGAGAAGGTGAGCGGCGCATAGAACAGGACGAATGCCACGAAGCTCCATAGAAAAAATGGAGCGGGTTTTGCGGACATCTCCCTTTTCACATCGCCGAGCCCTTTCCGGTACGCCACAATCGCCACCAAGAATGGAACCATGAAAAAATAGCGGAGTGACGCACTCCAGAGCCAGCTGCCGCCCGATAATTCCATCGAGCGGTTCAAGACAAAGGTGACTGCGAAGAAGAGGGAGGAGAGGATCCCGATCCAGATGGCCTTCATTCCAAACCCTCTCAGGCGCGAGCTTCGAAAAGCTTCACGGCCTCAATGATGACCTCGGTCGCCTTCACCATATTATCAGCGGAGATATATTCATATTTCCCGTGATAGTTTTCGCCGCCTGTGAAAATATTCGGCGTCGGCATGCCCATATAGGAAAGCTGGGACCCATCCGTCCCGCCCCGGATCGGGATGATTGCCGGCTCGATATCCAATTGCTTGAACGCCTCTGCGATGATGTCGACAATTTCCATGACCGGCTCGATTTTTTCCCGCATATTGAAGTATTGGTCTGTCAGTTCTAGTGTGATGGCCTGCTCTCCGTACCGCGTTTGCAAATCTTGCACCACATCTTCAAAAAGCTGTTTTCTCGCTTCGAACTGGTCACGGTCAAAATAGCGGATGATATAGTGAAGTGTCGTTTCCTCGACCGTTCCCTCCACTTCCATGAGATGAATAAACCCTTCATACCCTTCCGTCTTCTGTGGTATTTCTTCCGTGGGCATCGCCGCTTGAAATTCGTGGGCGATCAAAAGAGAATTCACCATCTTGCCCTTGGCGGAGCCAGGATGGATATTCGTACCATGGAACGTGACTTTCGCTCCGGCTGCATTAAAACTCTCATATTGTAACTCGCCGAGCGGCCCTCCATCCATCGTGTAAGCAAATTCGGCGCCGAATGCCTCCACGTCAAATTTATGCGGCCCCCGTCCGATTTCTTCATCCGGCGTGAACGCGACACGCAGTTTCCCGTGTTTGATCTCCGGATGTTGAATCAAATACTCCATCGCGGTCATGATTTCTGCGATGCCAGCTTTATTATCCGCACCTAGCAGAGTCGTCCCGTCGGTAGTGATCAATGTGTGGCCCACATAATTCGTGAGCTCCGGGAAATCGGAGACCTTCATAACCGTGTTTTCATTCAACCGGATATCTGTCCCGTCGTAGTGATCCACCCGCTGAGGATTCACATTCTTCCCTGTATAGTCTGTCGCCGTATCCACATGGGCCAGAAATCCGATGACGGGAATGTCCCGTGCCGTATTGGCAGGCAAGGTGGCAAATAAATAGCCGTTGTCGTCCAATGTGATTTCCTGCATGCCGATTGCTGTCAATTCCTTTTCCAGCTCATGCAATAAATTCCATTGCCCTGGCGTGGAAGGGGTCGATTGGCTATCGGCGTCCGATTGTGTGTCGATTTTGGCATACCGGATCAATCGTTCGATCAGGCGTTCTTTCATAACTGCATACCTCCTTAGTCGAAATTCCACTTCATCCAGCTTAGGTTTTATCTTATCAGACTTTTCTGCCTCACGGAATAGATGACGCACCAGCTGTCGATACTCGCTGCAATAGGGTAGTGGCACACTGGGATTCAGTCGCCGTACATCATTTTCAGCTCATTGATAAACACTTCGACGTGCCGTTTTTCTCCCATCAACGGAGAGTGCAAAGTGGAAAACACCCTTTTTTGCGGTATGACATCCACCTTCAATGGAACGAGCTCCCCCCGATCCAGCGCCCTTTTTGCCGTGTGGACCGAAACGGCGGCAATGCCGAGGCCGCTCAGCAAGGCTTGTTTCACGCCTTCATTGGACCCGAAAATGGTACAGGACGGGTTGACCTGGCCGATGGACCGAAGCAGATAATCCGTAAATTGACGGGTGCCGGACCCTTTTTCACGCATGACCCAATGGGCTGATTGGAGGTCGGTCAACTCGACATGGTCCAGTTTGGCAAGCGGATGTGTATTCACTGCCACCAGAATCAGTTCGTCATACATGAACGGCTTGATGATCAATTCCTTTGCAGGCACACCCCCTTCGATGCAACCGACATCGCATCGCAGTTCGCGGACCGCCGTCTCTACATCCTCGGTATTTTCAATCGTCACTTCGGCTTGCAAATGAGGAAATTTCCGGTGGAGCACTGTCAATACTTCCGGCAGTAAGTATTCCCCGATTGTATAGCTTGCAGAAATCCGCAGCTTGCCGCTCACTTCTCGATGCTTCCATAAAATCTCTTCCTTTGTCTTCTCCGCCAGTTTTAGCAATTGGATCGCTCGTTCATAGAGCAATTCCCCCTCTGGCGTCACGTGAAAAGTTCGATGGGAACGGATGAGCAGGGGGACGTTCAACTCGCTCTCCAAGTTTTTAATATGAAGACTGACGGTCGGCTGTGCGAGATTCAGCTTCTTTGCCGCCTTCGTGAAGTTCTGGTGTTCCACAACGGTTATAAAGGTATTCAATTCTTCCAACAGCATCGGATGGTTCCCTCCTTACATCAGGAAAACTGATGGATTCTATTTAAAATACTCATTTTACTGATGATGGAATCCATTCTATCATGGAATAGAAGGAGAGGTTACTTTGAATAAAAATTTCTGGACAGGTATCGGCTTAACGCTGATCATCGCGGTGATCGCAAAACTGGCAACGTCGCTTCCTTATCTCTCGTTGATCGGCCCGTTAGTCATCGCGATTTTAATCGGAATCATATGGAATACCTTTTTCCCCGTCCGGAACACTTGGGAGCCGGGCATCCAATTTTCATCCAAGAAACTATTGCGCGCAGGAATCATTCTACTTGGGATGCGGTTGAATCTAAGCGATATTGCAGCGGCGGGATGGCCTGCTTTTCTACTGGCGACGAGCAGCGTCGTCATCGGGATTTCGGCTGTATATGGGGTCGCGAAACTGCTAAAGGTCGATAGCACGATCGGCTTCTTGACCGCCTGTGGAACAGGGATTTGCGGCGCGGCAGCCATCGTCGCTGTTTCATCGCAAATGAAGGCGAGGGCCGAACAGACCGCAGTGGCCGTGGCAATCATCGCACTGCTCGGCACGTTGTTTACGTTCCTCTATTCGATCTTCTATTCGGCACTGGGGCTGTCGAGTGAAGCGTACGGCATGTTCGCAGGCGGCACGCTTCATGAAATCGCGCATGTCGTGGCAGCAGGGGATGTTGGGGGAGCCGCAGCTCTCGATTTGGCGTTGGTCGTCAAATTGACGCGGGTCATCCTGTTAGTTGTGGTCGCAGCAGGCGTCGGCTTCTGGATGGCGAAAAGGAACCGGCAGGAAGGGGAGGCTTTCAGCTTCAGGAAACTCCCGATTCCATGGTTCATTTTCGGATTTTTGGCGGTGAGTGCCATCTACTCGACTGGGATTGTACCTGAGCAAGTTGCGTCCATGCTTGTATCATTGGCTTATATCTTGATGGCGATGGCGATGGCAGGCCTCGGATTGAACGTAAAATTGGCCGCATTCAAACGGGCAGGTGCCAAACCTTTCATTGCCGGATTGGGTGGAACAATCGTCCTAGTGGCAGTCGAATATGGGTTTATCCGTTTTTTATTTTAATAAAAAAGAAAGGCTGTCCGACATTCCGGACAGCCTTTAAACGTTACACAATGGAATAATTTTTATGGGAGACAACGGTCAAGTTGGATGCGGCACCGATCCGTTCAGCATCCGCCTCCGAAAGCTCAACAATGACAGAGTTCTCCAAAATTTTGAAGATCGTGCCATTTACTCTATGATCATTACGGACGAATGAAATCTCTTCGTCGATTTCGCGCGCAGCGACAAAATCGCATACATCCTTTTCCTTACGTGGAAAGGCCATTCAGATTCCCCCCAATGTCTAGTCTCATCTCGCAAATAAAAAAACTTAGGCAGTACCTAAGCGTGGGAGATGGCGACAACTATATACCTCGTTGGAAGTTGTCTTCCTATTATTGTATCATAGTTTTAAATAATATGGAAATTCCAATAGGTTTTTCAGTATTAAAGGTGGATTCTTTCAATCTGTCGTGCGAACTGTCCGTCGCCGGATTACAGGGTTGACATTATACCTCGAGGGGTATATTATAAAGACAATGAACACGGAGAAAGGAGCTGATAACATGGAGTACAGCGATCAGGTGAAAAATCGGTTGAAGCGGATCGAGGGCCAAATTAAAGGCATCTTACGTATGATGGAAGAAGACAAAGATTGTAAAGACGTCATTACACAATTATCGGCTTCCCGTTCGGCAATCGATCGCGCGATTGGCGTGATCGTCAGTACGAATCTGATTTCCTGCATTCAAAATATGGAAGAGAACGATGCAAGGGTGCAAGAGGATATTGTAAAAGAAGCAGTTGATCTTCTCGTAAAGAGTCGCTAATGACTCTTTCTTTTTCGGAATAAAATATACCCCATGGGGTAATTATTAAAAAGGAGAGATTGTATTGGAAGAAACGAAAAAGACGACGATCGTCTTGTTCAGTGGAGATTATGACAAGGCGATGGCCGCGTATATCATTGCAAACGGGGCGGCGGCCTATGACCATGAGGTGACCATTTTTCACACGTTCTGGGGATTGAATGCACTGCGAAAAGACGCAACAGTACCTGTGAAAAAAGGCGTCCTGGAAAAGATGTTCGGAAAAATGATGCCTCGCGGAGCCGATAAAATGGGCATCTCCAAAATGAATTTTGCGGGCATGGGACCGAAAATGATCAAACATGTCATTAAAAAGCATAACGCCATGACATTGCCGCAATTGATCGATATGGCGCAGGAACAAGATATCAAATTGGTCGCCTGTACGATGACGATGGATCTTCTTGGGCTGGATCAAAAAGAATTGATGGATGACGTAGAATACGCCGGGGTTGGCGCCTATCTGGCAGATGCACAAGACGGCCAGGTGAACTTATTCATTTAAAAGGAGAGAGAAACAATGAAAGAAATCACGGCTACGGATCTACTAGAAGCGATGGAGAAGAAGGAACCGATCCATCTAATCGACGTCCGCGAAACGGATGAAGTCGCAGAAGGGAAAATTCCGGGGGCGGTCAATATCCCGCTTGGCCTATTGGAATTCCGTCTACATGAATTAGATAAATCAAAGGAATACACGATGGTTTGCCGTTCGGGAGGGCGCAGCGGAAGAGCTGCACAATTGCTGGAGAGCCATGGATATAGAGTGGTCAATATGACGGGCGGCATGATGGCGTGGGACGGTCCGACCGAATAATTTTTTCGCAAAAATAAATACCCATAGGGGCATAAGTAAAGGAGAACATGCAATGATCCAATCTCATGTAATACTTGATGCAAAAGGATTGGCGTGTCCGATGCCGATCGTCAAGACGAGGAAAGCGGTAAAAGAAATGGAACCTGGTGAAGTGATTGAAGTTCAGGCTACGGATAAAGGTTCGACAGCAGATTTGAAAGCTTGGGCGGACAGTTCGGGGCATCACTATTTGGGCACCATCGAAAAGGATGGCCATCTGAAGCATTATGTCCGAAAATCGGCAGGAGAAGAAATCGCAGAAACACGTCATCCGCATATCGTCTCCAATGAAGAACTCCAAGCTATCTTGGAGGACCATGCTGGCGATATCGTGCTGGATGTGCGCGAATCGGCGGAATATGCGTTCAGCCATATCCCGGGTGCTCTTTCCATCCCATTGGGGGAACTTGAGGACCAAATGGCGGCTCTTCCGAAGGGGGCACCAATCTATATCGTATGCCGAACTGGAAACCGCAGCGACTTGGCTGCGCAACAGTTGACGGAAGCCGGTTTCACGGATGTCAAAAATGTCGTTCCCGGAATGAGTGCATGGAACGGGCCGAGTGAAAAATCTATTTAGAGAAGAAATACAACAGGGGGTATGAAAAATGTCACTTAAACCGATGACAGCAAGTGAAATGACGAAAAAGATTGTAAAGAAAGAACCGGTTTTCATTCTCGATGTACGAAATGATGACGCATTTGCCGACTGGAAAATCGAAGGGGAGCACATCCAGCATCTCAATATCCCTTATTTTGACCTGTTGGATGGTGTGGAGGATATCATGGACCAGCTTCCGACCGATCAGGACATCGTAGTCGTCTGTGCCAAAGAAGGTTCTTCCGTGATGGTAGCGGAGATGATCGCAGAACAAGGCAGGGCCGCTTTCTATTTGGAAGGGGGCATGAAAGCTTGGAGCGAACATTTGGAACCGGTCAAAGTCGGTGATTTGGCGGATGGAGGTGAATTGTATCAATTCGTTCGGATCGGCAAAGGATGCCTTTCCTATATGATCGTTTCCCACGGGGAAGCGGCAATCGTCGATGCGACCCGGATGACGGATGTGTTCATAAGCTTTGCGGAAGAATTGGACGCAAAAATCACTCATGTGTTCGACACGCATTTGCATGCCGATCATATTTCGGGAGGACGTAAAATCGCGGAGCAGGTGGGCGGTACGTATTGGCTTCCTCCGAAAGATGCAGGCGAAGTGACATTTGCCTATGAACCGCTCGAAGAAGGGCGGGACGTCCGGATCGGCAAGTCGACGATCGCCATCCAACCTCTTTACTCGCCGGGGCATACGATTGGTTCCACTTCCTTCGTGGTAGACAGCAAGTATTTACTGTCAGGCGATATTTTGTTCATCGATTCCATCGGACGTCCGGACCTCGCCGGTTTAGCAGATGACTGGGTCGGCGATTTGCGTGAGTCTCTCTATAAACGGTATAAGGAGTTGTCCGGAGAACTCCTCGTCCTTCCCGCTCACTTCATGATCATCGATGAATTGAAGGATGACGGCAGTGTCGCGGAGAAGCTAGGCGTTTTATTTGAACAGAATCATGGGCTGAATGTGGAGAGTGAAACTGAGTTCAGGAGAATGGTGACGGAGAATTTGCCGCCTCAACCGAATGCGTATCAGGAAATCCGGAAGACGAATATGGGTCGAATTACGCCTGATGAAGAGACGCAACGTGAAATGGAAATCGGCCCGAATCGCTGTGCCGTACGATAATTCAACTAAAGGAGAAGATATATATGGAATCGACAAAATTTTTAGATGCAAAAGGGCTCGCCTGCCCGATGCCTGTCGTCCGCACAAGAAAGGTGATCAAAGAATTGGCGGAAGGTGAAGTCTTGGAAGTTCATACGACGGATAAAGGTTCGGTGGCGGATTTGACTGCCTGGTCCAAGTCGAGCGGCCATCAACTGTTGGAGCAATCCGAAGAGGCCGGCGTCTTTCGCTTTTGGATCCAAAAGGGCTGACGACCGCGAAAGGAGGGGGTTGAAATGGATTTCGCTTTTATTGTGACGATGTTCCTGATCGGATTTATCGGCTCATTCATCTCGGGGATGGTGGGAATCGGTGGGTCGATCATCAAGTACCCGATGTTGCTCTATCTCCCGCCGGTGCTCGGAGTGGCAGCGTTCACCGCCCATGAAGTGTCGGGGATCAGCGCCATCCAAGTGTTTTTTGCAACGATTTCTGGCGTCTGGGCGTATCGGAAAAGCGGGTTGATCAACAAAGCGCTCCTCCTTTATATGGGAGTCAGTGTTCTGCTCGGAAGTTTAATCGGTGGATTCGGCTCGGACCTGCTGTCGGAGAATATGGTCAACCTGGTCTATGGTCTGTTGGCGACCATCGCCGCCATCATGATGTTCGTTCCGAAAAAAGGGTTGGACAATATTCCAGCCGAACAAGTGACATTCAATAGATGGCTGGCGGCAAGTCTCTCATTTCTCGTCGGGATTGGAGCCGGAATCGTCGGTGCAGCGGGTGCGTTCATCTTAGTACCGATCATGTTGATTGTCTTGAAAATCCCGACCCGCATGACGATTGCCACATCGCTGGCGATTACGTTCCTCTCCTCCATCGGTTCGACAGTTGGGAAAGTAGTGACCGATCAAGTACTATATGGCCCTGCCGCCATCATGGTCGTTGCCAGCGTCCTAGCCGCGCCGCTTGGAGCGAAAGTCGGCCAAAAGATGAATACGAAAATATTGCAAGGGATTTTGGCAGTTCTCATCCTGGGAACGGCTGTCAAAATATGGATGGATTTTTAATGAACAAGGGCTGGCATGAGAATCAGTGAAAACTGAATCTCGATGCCAGCCCTTATCTGTTTTTCAAAGCATGAAGTGAACTAGTAGTTGTCTAATCAATGGATAGAAGAACTTTTGGCAGCTTTAGAAGGCAAAGCCAGAGAAAAAATGGCGCAGACGAGCGATATTACCACCACACCGGCTCCGACACTGGCCGTGCTGACCACAGAACCGGTAGAATCTAGCACCGCTCCGCCAATGCCCGAACCCAGGGCAATCCCGATTTGAAGGGCAGAGTTATTCAGGCTCTGGTGTATATCGGAAGACTCGGGATCGGTGTTGATCAGATAATTTTGCATAGGAGGCGCCAAAGCCCAGCTCAATGCGCCCCACACCATCATTACACCAAAAAATACAATATGGGAAAACGTGGAGTAGGGAAGCACGAAAAGGATGAAAGCAAAAGATCCGATGACAATCAAAATACTTTTCGGCGATCCGATTTGATCAGCTAAGGTTCCCCCTAAAGCGCCGCCGCTTACCGCTGCAATTCCAAAAAGAAGATAGCTGATGCTGATCCAATACGGGTTGAAATGCAAAGTGGTTTCTAGAAAAGGTGTAAAATATGCATAAACGGTATAGTGGCCGGCTAACATGAACATCATCGCTAAATGTGCGCCCACAATTTTTAAATTTCCGAGGGATTTTATCTGTGCCGATAGCGGCAGGATATTCCCCGAAGGGACTTTCTCCAAAAGTGTATAAACCAGTACAGCGGAACCGATTGAAAGAACAGCGATCCCTAGAAATACGGTACGCCAGCCAAATGCCTCGGTCACGATGATCCCGATCGGTACCCCCAACACAAGCGAGGAGCTGATTCCCATATAAATGATGCCCAATGATTTGGCCCGATGCCTCGGCTCTACAATCCGGGAGGTAATGGTCAGGGACAGTATGATAACTAACGATGCACTCATAGCTGTGATGATTCTGGCGGCCATGATGAGTGAAAAAGTAGGGCTGAAATACGTCATTAGATTTCCGATGAAAAATACTGTCAACGCGATAAGATACAACTTTTTCCGCTCTATTTTTGCGGTTACCGATAAAAGGACAGGACCGGAAATGGCATACACAAGAGCGAATACGGTAATAAGTTGTCCAGCAGCATGAAGGGACACCTGTAAATCCTCCGCGATGATAGGCAAGATCCCGCCGACAATCAACTCGACCAATCCAACAGTGACAGCGGCTGCTGCCAGTATGAAAACTTTAAAATTCATAAGAAAATACCTCCAATATACATAAAGATGCTCTGTAATTAAATTTCTAGGCATAAAAAAATCCCGACTACAATTGAATTATGTAGTCAGGATGTTACGGTTCCTGGTAGAGACCCTCAAACCATATTATTGAGGTTATACATACGGAGCTTATAAAAAATTTCTGTTTTCAAACCTACCATACTTATGCTGATTTATCAAGTCTCGGAAGGCGGGAATGTTTTCTATACCGTTTTTTTCTTTTTAAATACGGCTGAAACCCGGTTTTCCTGTCCATTTCGCAGGCGTTTAAAGTTTTCAAGATGCTTCCAAATAGCCAAAAAGAACAACAGCGCGGCCAAGCCGACTTCCCAAACACCGCCGATCCAGAAAGCAGTGAAAAGAAGGACAACGTATAACGCCATCACTCCGAAGACAATAAAATCCGTTATGCAAGTGACGACGATGAAAAGGAGTAGACCAATAAGTCCCAATTTCCAATCAAGGGCGAGCAGAATTCCGATCAGTGTAGCTGTCCCTTTCCCACCATCGAATCCCATATGGAACGGGAAGATATGCCCGATGACCGCGGCTGCACCTGCAAGGAATAACAAGGCGGTGCTACTGCCCGCGGATAATCCGGCAAACTCGATCGCCCAGCCTGTCAGCCAGACGGCCACCACACCTTTTCCGATATCTATCAAAGCGACAAGCGCACCGAATTTCTTGCCTAAGACGATGGTAGCATTGGAGGCACCTGCGTTTTTGACGCCGGTCTCTTTCAAATTGACTCCAGATAGTTTTTGAGCGACGACCGAACCGTGCAAGCATCCGATTGCGTATCCCCATAGCAAGACTCCGAATAACCAAATACCCATAAAAATTCCCCCATAGTCGGTATACCTTGAGTATAGCATCTTTAAAGTAACCGCAAGTTTCAGAAATTTTTCAATAAAACCTTGACAAAGAAACCGAGCAACCTCTATACTGTTTCACAAGATGGAAAACTGAAATCTACATAACTCTTATCAAGAGCGGCGGAGGGACTAGGCCCTGCGATGCCCGGCAACCGGCAAGTCAACCACTTGTTAAGGTGCTACTTCCTACAGATTCGTGCAAACGGTCTGAAAGATAAGGGGAGGAATAGCGAAAGCATAACCCTCTTCTTAAGCGAAGGGGGTTTTATTTTATCTGAATCTGGTAGATGCTCAATTACCTGTTGAATTCAGAGCAAGCCTCCGGCGGATATCGTCATAGATCTTTTTAGAGGAGCTTTTCGAGCAAAATCGAGAAGAATTAGGGATCAATTACATCAATTGTTTCCAACCCCTGCCGCGCCTGTAATTCCATCTAAACCACTACACTTTTGGAGGTAATCAATTATGTCCAGTTTGCATCCTGAAACACTTTTATTGCATGGCGGTCAGAATCCCGATCCGGTAACGGGATCTCGCGCGTTGCCGATCCATCGTACGACTTCTTTTGTTTTCCGTGACACGGAGCATGCACAAAATCTGTTTGGTCTTAAAGAAGCGGGCAATATTTATACACGCATTACAAACCCGACTGTATCGGTCTTTGAAGAGAGGATTGCTCTTTTGGAAGGCGGTTCCGCAGCGGTTGCACTATCCTCCGGGATGGCGGCCATCGCGTTCTCCGTTATGAATATCGCGGGTGCGGGAGATGAGATCGTAGCGGCAGGAAATCTCTACGGTGGGACATACAATCTATTCGCCGTCACATTACCGCGCTACGGCATTAACGTGAAATTCGTCGATGCAACTGACCCTGAAAACTTCCGTGCGGCTATAACCGATAAAACAAAAGCGTTGTTTGCCGAAACGATTGGAAATCCGAGTCTCCACGTCTTGGATATCGAGGCAGTGGCGAATATTGCACATGAAAATGATATTCCGTTATTGATCGACAATACATTTGCTTCCCCATACGGTTGCAACCCGATCGAATTCGGTGCTGACGTCGTCATTCATTCCGCGACGAAATGGATTGGCGGCCATGGCACGACTATCGGCGGCGTAGCAGTTGATGCAGGAAAGTTCGATTGGACGAAAGGCAAATTCCCTGGCTTCACAGAGCCGGATGAAACCTATCACGGACTCCGCTATGGCATTGATACGGCAGGTGCCGCATTTGCAACGAAACTGCGCGTACAACTATTGCGCGATTTCGGACCTTGCCTGGATCCGGACAGTGCATTCAACTTCCTGCAAGGATTGGAAACACTTCATCTACGTGTGACAAGACACAATGAAAACGCGCTGAAAGTAGCGGAATTCCTGCAAGAGCATCCTTCCGTCGAATGGGTGACCTATACAGGGTTGGAAGATCATCCATCCTATGGGGCAGCGAAAAAGTATTTGAAACACGGTGAGGGTTCTATTATTGTATTCGGCATCAAGGGCGGCCGTGAAGCAGGACGGAAAGTGATCGACAACGTGAACATCTGGTCACATGTAGCCAATGTAGGGGACGCAAAATCACTTATTATTCATCCTGCTTCGACGACTCATCAACAATTGAGCGCAGAAGATCTGATTACATCCGGAGTTACAGAAGAACTCATCCGTTTATCTGTCGGATTGGAATCGGCAGAAGATATTATTGCCGACTTGAAACAAGCCATCGAAAAAGCGACAGCTGAAGAAGCTTGATATCCAATCAAAAGAGCGATTTCCCATTCGAAATTGCTCTTTTATTTTGGTTATTTAAATCATTAGTAGTTATATGAATATATTTATTGATAGATAAATAGGCATGTAGGACTATTGTTTTATTCATCTTCGGATGGGGTTATTTGGATTCATTTTCAAAGCTGTTGGATTTGCAAACAAGTAAAAAAATAGCCTGAAACCATAATGAAAGAGCTTTCAAACCTTGACTTTCAGTAGTGAATTATCAGAAATTAGTATTGACTTTATATAAAATATGTATTAATCTAATGTTTATATTACAGATAAACGTGAATTCGTTTATAATTTGTTATATTAATTGCAACTAAACTACTATGCAATTGGGAGGAAAGGCTATTATGTATAATCCAGAAATTGAATCAGCCTCACGCACTCAGATGGAAGAGTGGCAGTTGAGCGGTCTGCAGTCAACGGTGAAAAGTGTCTATGAGAATGTGGAATTTTACAAAAAGAAATTTGATGAACTAGGCATCAAGCCAGAGGATATTCAATCTATAGATGATATTGTAAAACTTCCTTTCACGATCAAGAAAGATTTCCGTGATCAATATCCATATGGTCTATTCGCTGTTCCAATTGAAGAGGTAACCCGTATCCATGGTTCTTCCGGGACAAGTGGAAAGCCTACAATTGTCGGGTACACCGAAAAGGACTTGAAAAACTGGGGAGTAATCGTAGCTAGAGCACTCGTTGCTGCGGGTGGTCAAAAATCGGATGTCTTTCATAACGCTTACGGATATGGATTGTTTACAGGCGGACTGGGTCTTCATCAAGGGGCTGACGAATTGGGTGTCGCGACGGTTCCGATTTCAGGAGGAAATACAGAGCGCCAGATTACACTTATTAAAGACTTGAAGCCTAGAGGGATCTGTGGTACGCCATCTTACATTTTAAGTATCGTTGAAAAGATGGAAGACTTGGGCATGAATCCACGTGAGACCGAATTGAAGTACGGTATTTTCGGTGCGGAAGCTTGGTCTGAAGAAATGCGTGCGACGCTTGAAGAGAAATTGGATATTAAAGCAGTTGATATTTATGGTCTAAGTGAAATCATGGGGCCGGGCGTTGCTGTGGAATGCCACGAAGCGCAAGACGGACTGCATATAGCAGAGGATCATTTCCTAATCGAAATCATCAATCCGGATACACTTCAACCGGTACCGGATGGCGAAGATGGAGAAGTTGTCTTTACTAGTCTTCAAAAGGAAGCGCTGCCAGTCATCCGTTACCGTACAGGTGATATCGCTTCCATTACTCGCGAAAAATGCAAATGTGGCCGTACGACAACTCGGATGTCCCGTGTAAAAGGCCGTACGGATGATATGTTGATTATCCGCGGTGTAAACGTTTTCCCTTCCGAAATGGAAAGAGAGCTTCTGAAAATCGAAGGATTGTTCCCGGTCTATCAAATCCACCGGATCCGCAAAGGCGCCATGGATGGCATCGAGCTTCATGTTGAATGCGACTCAGCTTTGTATGCGGAAGTGGGAGAAGATCTGACCCATGGATCGATTGCCGCGCTTAAGAAAAAAATCCAACATCAAATGAAATCGACATGCCTCATTTCAGTTGATGTCGTCATCAATGCACCAAAAACAATTCCACGTTCGGAAGGAAAAGCGATCCGTTTGATCGATAAGCGGGAAACGAACCCGATCGGTGTTTAAGGATCCGCTGGAAAAGGAGTGTAGCATATGGGGGATCTTCTTCAGTTTACGTTGACTGGAGTGACAATTGGCAGTATTTATGCCATTGTCGCTCTGGGCTTCGTCACAATATACAGTGTTACGAAAGTGATCAATCTAGCGCAAGGTGAGTTTGTCATGCTGGGCGGGTTGACGATGTTCTCATTGACAACTGCCGGACTTCCGTATTGGGTCGCTTTTTTTGTTACCATTTTCTTTGTACTCATTCTCGGTTGGCTTATGGAATTCATTTTGATTCGACGGGCAAAGGGAGCGGACGCAATCAGTTTGATCATCTTAACGATCGGGGCGTCCATTTTCATCCGGGGAATTGCGAGTGTCGTATGGGGGAAAGATCAATTGCGGGTCGCCCCATTCACGGGCAATGCGCCGGTCAATATCATGGGGGCTACCATCACGCCGCAAGCGATGTGGGTTGTGCTAATCATGCTATTGGTTGTATTCCTTCTTTATATTCTGATTGACAAGACAATGGTCGGGAAGGCCTTCCAAGCCTCATCAGTGAATCCGTTGGCAGCGCGGTTAATGGGTGTCAGCCCGATTAAAATGTCATCGCTTTCATTTACATTGAGTGCAGCGCTTGGCGCATTGGCTGGACTAGCGGTTGCCCCGATCATGTTCCCTGCTTATGACATGGGTGCGATGCTCGGCATCAAAGGATTCTCAGCAGCTATCCTTGGAGGTCTAGGAAGCGCACCGGGCGCTGTAGTCGGCGGTCTCTTGATCGGTTTATTGGAGTCATTGGGCGCTGGGTATATCAGTTCCGGTATGAAAGACGCAATTACGTTCTCAGCGATCCTATTGATCTTGTTGATTCGTCCAAGTGGAATTCTTGGTGAAAAAAGTGTCGGAAAAGGAGGATTGTAATGAAGCTTCATGGTGTTCAACAGACCAAGTGGTCGGGTGTACTGATTTTCGCTTTATTAATCCTGGTCTTTCCTATGATCGTCACGCAATCATTCTATCTGACTCAGGCAACATTTGCAGGAATCTACGCGATTATCGCAATTGGACTTGGATTATTGATGGGATATGCCGGCCAGATTTCATTGGGGCAGGCCGCCTTTTACGGAATCGGGGCGTACACGACTTCGGTTTTGACGGCGACGATGGGATGGAGTCCATGGATCAGCTTGCCGGTCGCTATATTAGTACCAGCGGTTGTCGCTTTCTTCATGGGTTATACGATGTCTAGATTGAGCGGTTATTATTTAGCGATGGCAACTCTCGCATTGGGGATTATCGTCCATACCTTATTAGTGGAATGGCGCGGAGTGACGAAAGGGGCATCCGGATTCTTCGGGATTCCTCAACTGAACTTGTTCGGTATGACCATTAACCAGGGAGTTCCTTATTACTATCTAGTTTGGTTCTTTGTCTTGGTTGTGCTAGTCCTTTCTTTGAATATTGTTCATTCACGGGTTGGTAGAGCGCTCCGTTCCATTCACGACAGTGAAATCGCTTCCAGTGCAATGGGTGTCAATACAGGGAAATACAAGATGCAGATCTTCATCTTGAGTGCCATGTTCGCCGGTTTGGCTGGATGGTTATTCGCACATATGAGTTACAGTATTTCTCCGGCGGCCTTTACGATGGATGCGTCCATTCTCTTTCTGGCAATGGTCGTCCTTGGAGGAAGCGGTAGTGTCTGGGGCGCTTTGATCGGAACCTTGCTGATCCGCGTAGTCGGTATCGTAGTCCACGCTCTTGGGGAAAAGTTTCCTTTCATTACGAGTGACTTTGAACATGTCATTTATGGGCTGATTCTGATGCTCGTTGTCATTTTTATGCCACGCGGCTTATTCCCCTCGGTTATGGGCTGGTTTGAATCGTTGGCGACGAAGCGGTCGAGTAAGAAATCAATGCTAGAAGTAGCTGCAGCAAAACGGGAAGTGTAACCTCATTTTTCGGAATAGGAGGGCAATTGGGATATTCCCTCTTCTGGACCTTCATTACTTGCAGTAGTTGAAATGGGTTTGGTAAGCGGCAGTGAACATTATGTCGAAGTGTATTTGATGGAAAGCGAGGCGGTATGAATTGTTACAAGTTGAATCCATTACAAAAAGATTCGGTGGGGTCGTGGCGAATAGCGATGTGACTTTTTCGGTTCAGGAAGGGCAGATTGTCGGATTGATCGGTCCGAACGGGGCTGGGAAAAGTACAATGTTCAATATGATCTCGTCCGTTTTTCCGCCTACGGAAGGAACGATTACTTTCCTGGGACAGCGGATTGACAAGCTGCCTTCATTCCAGGTTGCGCCATTGGGCATTTCACGCACGTTCCAAAACTTGCAGGTGTTCAAGAATATGACAGTCATTGAAAATGTGATGGTCGGTCAGCATATGAAAACAAAAACCAATTTACTCGGAATGGCATCCACGCTGCTCGGATTGACGAAAGGCGAACGGAAAACATACGACGAAGCGATGAGTTATTTGGAGTTTTTTGGCCTGGAAGACCTCTACGATCAAAAAGCGGCAAGCTTGTCGCTAGGAAAGTTAAGGTTATTGGAATTTGCCCGGGCATATGCAACGGAACCGAAGCTGTTATTGCTGGATGAGATTGCAGCGGGCCTGAATCATAAAGAGACATTGGAAATGAGCGCTCTCATTGAAAAAGTCCGTGATGCGGGAGTCACCATACTCGTTGTAGAGCATGATATGGACTTGGTCATGAGCATTTGCGATAAGCTCGTCGTGTTGGACCAAGGCGTGAAAATCGCCGAAGGTACACCGAAGGAAATACAGGGGAATGAAGCGGTTATCACTGCCTATTTAGGTGCTGATATAGATGAAACTGAAGCTGAAAAGGTGGAGGAGGCGATATGAGCACGGAAAAATTATTGGAAGTCATTGATCTTTCGGTCAGCTACGGACCCATTCAAGCCTTGGACAAAGTCTCCCTATCCGTCAGCAAAGGGGAGATAGTTGCTCTGTTAGGGGCGAATGGAGCCGGAAAAACCACATTATTGCAAACGATATCAGGACTCTTGAAGCCGATCGGCGGAAAAGTGATGTATCAAGGAACGGATATTACGGGGATGGAAGCCGAAAAAGTGGTGGGAAAGCATTTGGTGCATGTCCCGGAACACCGTCAAGTCTTTTCTACGATGACTGTGTTGGACAACCTCTATTTAGGGGCCTATCATCACCGTAAACAATCAAAAATGAAAAAAATCGAGGAAGACATCGAAAAGGTTTTTGATTTATTCCCAATTTTGAAAGACCGGAAGGACCAACTTGGTGGAACCATGTCCGGGGGTCAGCAACAGATGTTGGCAATCGCGCGCGGTGTGATGGCTGAACCTGAACTGCTTTTGCTTGATGAACCGACATTGGGGCTTGCTCCGATCATCGCAAAAGATGTTCTGGAATTGGTCCGTGATCTGCGGGAGGAATTCGGTACGACGGTTCTATTGATAGAGCAGAACGTTACGGCATCCTTGAAAATCGCCGATCGGGGCTATGTCATTTCACATGGCGAGATTGTGAAAAGCGGGAAGTCCAGTGAATTGTTACATGATCCTGAAGTGAAAGAAGCGTATCTTGGTCACACAGTAAACTAAAATGGGGGATTTTTGATGAAGAAATTACTTTTGCCATTTCTAATGGCTATCTTGGCGGCATTGCTTCTTGCAGCATGCGGCAGTGATTCAGGCGCCGGTACAGAGAAAGAAGAAGGCGGTTCGACAGGCGGCAGCGAGGGTGCTGGAGAAGTAACTGAATACAAAATCGGGGCGATTTATTCCAAAACAGGCCCGAACAGTCCACTTGGTGAGCCGGAGTGGAACGCAACAAAATTAATAGAGGAAAAAATCAATGCTGAAGGCGGCATCAACGGTGTGCCCTTGAAAATCATCCTTGCAGATGATGAGTCCAGCCAAGAAAAAGCGACACAAGAAGCAAACCGTCTGATCAATGACGAAAAAGTCATCGCGATTCTAGGTTCTTCGGGTAGTGGTGAAAGTTTGGCGATGAAAGGAATTGCCATGCAGCAACAAGTGCCGATGGTCTCAGCGGCAGCTAGTGCTCATGTTGTTGAACCTGTAGAAGATTCAAAGTGGGTATTTAAAACACCTCAATCTGATAAACTTGCAGTAGAGCGGGTATATATGTATTTGAATGAACAAGGAATCGGCAAAGTCGGTTTGATTACGGACTCCAACGCATTCGGTTCAAGTGGTCTTGAATATCTAGAGGCTTTGGATCAAGATTATGACATTGAGATCGTGGCAAAAGAAAGCTTCAACACACAAGACCCAGACATGAGTGCGCAATTGACAAAAATCAATAGTGCAGGTGCAGAGGCTATCATCGTTTGGGGAACAAACCCAGGCCCAGCAGTTATCGCAAAAAATACGCGTGATCTAGGTATCGACCTTCCGATCATCGGAAGCCATGGGATTGCAAACCAGAACTTCATTACACTAGCGGAAGCAGCAGCGGAAGGTGTTGTAATTCCAACTGGTAAGCTTCTATTCCCAAGTGAAATTCCTGCAGACGATCCGCAGTATGATGTTATTTCTACATTCTACGAAGAGTATACTGCGAAATACAGCAGCGAACCAACTAACTTCGGTTCATACGGATATGATAATATCATGCTTGTAATCGAAGCGTTGAAAAACGGTGCAACAGACCGCGAATCAATCCGCGACTACTTGGAAACAAACATTAATGATTGGGTCGGAACGACAGGAGTATTCAACTTCACGGCAGAAGACCACAACGGCTTGACGCCGGACAGCTTGGTCATGGCAGTTGTCAAAGACGGAAAATGGACGTTTCTTGAGTAAATCAGTAGAGTGACAGAACGAGGTGCTTTCGCAAGCGCCTCGTTTTTCGTTTGGGGGAGTCAAAGGTGGGAGACTGACACAATCACAATTCATCTCCTGGACAACCCTATTATATAGTAGAGATTTGATCGGAAAGAAAGGGGCTGTCCAGAAAGTGGATTTTCCGGTTAAACACACAAAAAGCAAGGGCTCTGGTCGCTTTCCGCGGGCCAGCCGACGAGCCTCCTCCGGCTTACAGCCGTGCGGGGGTCTCGTCGGTCGGCTTTCCCGCAGGAGTCTCACGGCGCCCTTGCTTTTTGCTAGTATCCAACTCTGTGCCTGGACTTTTCGGACAGCCCCTCGATCAGTTTTCCACAGGAACAAAGTATTCGTTTTTCCGATAAACCATAGCCTGCATAGTGGCGATCAATTCTTTTCCGTTAGTGATTTCAATCGTATACCAGGCGAGGCGATGGTTGCGTTTGTCTTCGCGGGCCGTTGCGGTAAGTTTCTCTCCGGCGAAGGCTGCCGACATGAAATTCATCGTCGTCGTTACACCAACCGCCGTTTTTCCGTATGAGTTGCTTGCCACGGCGAATACGTAGTCAGCCAATGAGAAAAGAACTGCACCGTGTACGGTGTTGTGGGCATTGACCATGTCTTTGGTTGGCACCAATTCGGCAGTAGCGCTTCCAAGGCCTAGGTCGACTAATTTCATGCCCAGATATTGTGCATAAGGTTCCTGCTCAAGAAATGAACGGATCTCTTCATAATGTTGTTCGTGTATTTCTGTTTCGTCTATACGTTTTGTCATTCGATCCACTTCCTATCTTTTATTATAAAAATTCAATGGAAAGCGATTACATTTAAAAAAAGAAAAACACCTCTCTCTTGTACATGCTGGTATAATATACTACAAAAATTGAACGGTACGGAAAAAACAGATATATTATACTCTAAAACAGTACCATAAATGATTCATAATGTGAATAAGATTCAGTCAATTACTTAAAAGCTTATACATAAAAGATGGTTTTAAGCATCTAGTAAAGGATATAAAAGAAGCTTCGAAACGTTAGAGAGTATTCAGAAACTAGTGTTGACAGTGAAGAAAGAATAGTTTAAAATACTTTATATCACAGGAATTGCAATACCCGTTTAAATTCTGTTATACGAGGGTAAATAAAGGACACGAACATACACAAAAAATTGGAAAAGAGGGATTGTTTCATGCAAGAAGAACAGATCTTCGACGTGACGGTAATAGGAGGCGGTCCGGTCGGATTATTCACGGCTTTTTACGCGGGAATGCGAAAAATGTCGGTCAACCTGATTGAAAGCCTACCACAATTGGGTGGTCAGCTTTCTGCATTATATCCAGAAAAATTCATTTACGATATCGCTGGATTCCCGAAAGTCAGCGGACAGGAGCTAATCGACAACCTAGTCGAGCAAATGTCTCAATTCAATCCGACGATCACTTTGGAGCAAGACGTTCAAGAAGTTGAGAAATTGGAGAACGGCGTGTTCAAGTTAACGACAAACCGTGAAATCCACTATTCCAAAGCGATTATCATCACGGCTGGGAACGGTGCTTTCCAACCGCGGAAGATTGAGTTGGACGGCTCGGAAAAATATGAAGGCAAAAACCTTCATTACTTCATTAAAGATTTGAATCAGTTCGCGGGCAAAAATGTCCATGTATACGGCGGAGGCGACTCGGCGGTTGACTGGTCCCTCATGTTGGAACCGATTGCAGAAAAAGTGACACTTATCCATCGTCGCGATAAATTCCGTGCGCATGAAGCAAGTGTTGAAAACCTCATGAAATCGAAAGTTGAAGTGAAGACTCCTTACGTTCCTATCGGTTTCGTCGGCGAAGAAGGAATTGAAAAGGTTGTCTTGGAGAAAGTGAAAGCGGACGTCACAGAAGAAGTGGAAGTCGATGATGTAATCGTCAACTACGGTTTCGTCTCCTCTCTTGGCCCGATTGCTGATTGGGGATTGGAAATTGAAAAAAATAGCATCGTAGTAAACTCCAAAATGGAGACGAACATCGAAGGAATCTATGCAGCTGGTGACATTTGCACATATGAAGGAAAAGTGAAATTGATTGCCAGCGGTTTCGGCGAAGCACCGACCGCAGTCAGCAATGCGAAAGTCTACATCGACCCGACGGCGAGAGTTCAAGCGGTTCACAGTACGACGCTCATGGAGCAAAAAGAAAACAAAAAAGTAAAAGTCGGACAATAATCCGGCTTCATAACAATAAAAGGAGGACAATGCCGTATGGCTAAATATACTGTTGTTGACCAGTCCACTTGTATCGCTTGTGGTGCTTGCGGAGCGAGCGCGCCGGATATTTTCGATTATAATGATGAAGGTTTTGCATTTGTCCATCTCGATGACAATCAAGGAACTGCGGAAGTTGACGAGGATCTTTACGATGATTTGGAGGATGCACTAGAAGGCTGCCCAACGGATTCGATCAAGGTGGCGGAACATCCGATTGTTCTGGAAGAAGTCTAAGTTGCAACCATAACACAAAGCTGAGACCTTTCTTGATTTGAGAAATACAGGATAGGCCCGACCCGCCTTTTGTAAAAGAGGCGGGATTGCTATGCACTGATGTTCCCCTGTGCTCCGTTCAAGGGTGAACGGAGCATAAGGCGTTTAATTGAATATACTAGTGTAGAAGCATTTGAAAGCGCTTGCCGAAAAATGGGCAATTGGCAGCTATATTTGTCAGAATACATTTGCTTTGTATAGCGTAATGTACTATACTAAACTTATATATAACGATAAGTAGTCATGTCGTTTGGATGTTGTTATACCAAGTGAAGGCATATTGAATACAATCAATATGAAGGAGGAAAACAAAGATGGTTACATTGACAACGATGACAGAAGAAGAAAAAATGGCGCGCTTCATGGAGCGCATCGAAGCGGGAGAGAAGATTGAAGCGGATGATTGGATGCCGGACGATTACCGTGAAACACTCATCAAATTGATCTCCATGCACGGTATCAGTGAAATTATGGGAGCGCTTCCTGAAAAAGAATGGGTTCCTAAAGCGCCTTCCCTATATCGTAAACTTGGCATCATGGCAAAAGTCCAAGACGAAATGGGCCATGGCCAGCTTCTACTTCGCGTAGCGGAAGATTTGATGAAACCTTACGGCAAGACACGCGGCGATCTCATGCAAGATCTTTTCAACGAAGATCTGAAATTCCACAACGTCTTCCATATGGAAACGAAAACATGGGCGGACGCTGGATTGATCGGTTGGCTCGTAGACGGGGCAGCGATCATTTCCCAAACGAATATGCTTGGTGCTTCTTACGGTCCATATGCAAAAGCATTACAGCGGATCTGTGCAGAGGAAGTTTTCCACGCACAGCATGGCGAGGCAATCATCATGGCATTGGCAGAAGGTACGGAAGAACAAAAAGCGATGATTCAAGATGCGTTGAACCGCTGGTGGCCATCCCTTCTTATGTTCTTTGGCCCAGCGAGCAAATCGACGACAGGCAGCTCGAAACAGGATACGACGATCAAATATAAAATCCGAATCAATACGAACGAGGAATTGCGTCAAAGCTTCCTGGATAAATATATCCCAAGGATCCTGTCTCTCGGCCTGACAATCCCTGATCCGACACTTCACTACGACGAAGAGAAAGGCGAATGGGTCTATGAGCAGCCTGACTGGAATGAATTCAAGAAAATCATCGGCAACCAAGGACCGAGATCACAGGCTCGCCTGAATTTGCGACGCTCTTCATATCAAAATAACGCATGGGTACGTGAAGCGTTAGCTGCGGTAGTAAATTAACGGGACGTTAAGGGAGGAAAGAAGATTATGTCAGAGAAAACTTTTTATCAGGAATTTGAAGTGTTCAGCAAGAGAACACCGACTTCCTCATTTCAACATCAATTTGACCTATTGGCTCCAAACGAAGATATGGCTCTCATCTTGGCGCAAGAGAACTTCATGCGCCGGGAGCCTGTAGTTGATATCTGGGTCGTCAACAAGAAAGACGTACGGAAAATGGATGAAGAGGAGAGATTGTCTCTTCAACGTTTGGATAATAAAGATTACCGGACTACGAAAGGGTACGGATATCTTCGTAAAAAATGGCGTGAGTACGAACAAGGCATGCTGGACGAGAAGGAAATACTGTCATGGGCGGGAGGAAGAAAGAAATGAGCAATACGGAAAAAGTACTAACTACAGAAGAGAAAGACGCACTAAAAGCACTTTTATTCCAACTGGCTGATGACGACTTCCTGTTTTCTTATCGTGCATCCGAATGGCTTGGCTTGGCTCCACACATCGAGGAGGACGTGGCATCTTCTTCCATCACGCAAGACACGATGGGCCATTCGGCAATGTACTATAAACTATTGGAAGACCTTGGTGCAGGGAAAGCGGATGATTTGGCTCATCTGCGCCCAGCGGGAGAGAGACGCAACAGCGTATTGGTGGAACGTGTAAACGGAGAAGGCTATTACATGGAGACGCCGCAATACGACTGGGCGTATACAGTCGTAAGAAGTTATTTCTACACGCAAGCGAAAAAAGTGAAAATCGATTCTTTGCGCACAAGCGCTTACGAGCCATTAGCGGACATAGCTATCAAGGCGAATATGGAACTCTATTATCACTTGATGCATTGGAAGCTTTGGTTCGAGCAGCTTCTCAGCTCAACAGATGACGCGAAGAACCGGATGAAGCAAGCGATCGAATTGGTCGTTCCGGATTTCGGCGACGTGTTCTCTTACGGAAATGAAAAAGAAAACATTGAAAAAGCAGGATTCATTGCATCGGAAGAAGAATTGAAAGCTAACTGGGTTGCTGCACTTACCCCTGTTTTCGAGAAATTAGGACTCGATCTTCCGACAATCCCTGCAAAACCTGAAATGAATGGCCGTAACGGCGAACATACAAAAGACTTGGAAGATGCTATTGCAACACTTTCCGAAGTCTATCGATTGGACACTACAACTGCCTGGTGATTAACTGAATTCAGCAAAACCCTTCTGCTTCTGCAAGTGGTAAGGTGGACGTATGGACGGCTCGAATTTAGTATGTTTCAGATCCTGCTGAATTTAGTTAATGCCTCCGGCGGATGTCACAGATTTTTAAGGGAGCTTTTCG
The DNA here is from genome assembly GCF_000829195.1 of Bacillus sp. OxB-1. Classification (GTDB taxonomy): domain Bacteria; phylum Bacillota; class Bacilli; order Bacillales_A; family Planococcaceae; genus Sporosarcina. Next base: position 1,229,226 of record NZ_AP013294.1, read on the forward strand.
AGCAAGCTCGAAAAAATCTGGACGCAATTACGCCGAGGCGTAATTGATCTATAGAAAGAGGTGTCCGTAATGGTACTATCTACAAATCCGGAGGTTGAGGCAGTGCTCCAAGTTCTTGGGACTGTCAAAGACCCGGAAATCGATACGGTAAGCATTGTGGATCTTGGAATGGTAGAGAAGGTCGAGACGGAAAACAATAACGTCACTGTGACTCTATTGCCGACATTTTTAGGCTGCCCAGCGCTTGAAATCATTCGGGAGAACACTAGAAAAGCTGTCTCAGCGCTTCCTGACGTGGGGGAAGTGACGGTGGACTTCATCTATAGTCCACCTTGGACTTCGGACCGCGTGACGGAACAAGGACGTGCGGGGCTGAAAGAGTTCGGTATTGCAGCCCCTCCACGTCACATCGAAGAAGACGGTTCGTGGCATGTGGATTGCCCATATTGTGAATCGACGTATGTGACGATGGAAAATATTTTTGGCCCGACTGCTTGCAGAAGCATTTTATATTGCAAAAACTGCAAAACCCCTTTCGAGGCGATGAAACCTGTTTCAACATTAATGTAAAACGGAGGAGAACAATGGCTAAACTGATCGCTCTTTACAAACATCCAGAAAACAAGGAAGAATTCGACGAACACTATTTCAATGTTCACGGCCCGATCACTGCTAAGATTCCGGGATTGCGTGAAATGAAAGTGACAAAATTCAACGGAACTCCAATGGGTGGAGAAGCTCCATACTATTTAATGTGCGAAATGATTTACGATGACATGGAATCACTTCAGGCAGGACTTCGTTCCGACGAAGGAAAGGCATCCGGCAAGGACTTGATGGGCTTTGCTGGTAAACTGGTAACATTGATGATCGGCGAGGACAGCTAATGAGCGGTTATGAGTTCATTGAGACGTCGGTTGACAATATGACAGGTGTCATCGAACTCAATCGGCCGCGTCAATATAATTCAATCAACCGTAAAATGGTAAGCGAAATCTTACATGCCATGCAAACGTTTGACCAGGATGACGAAGTGCGCGTCATCCTGGTTGCTGGCAAAGGGAAGGCTTTCTCCGCAGGTGCCGATATCGATGAGATGGCGGAAGCCGATTCCATGAGCTTGGAATTATTGAACCAATTCGAGGATTGGGATCGCTTGGCCCTCATCAAGAAACCGGTCATCGGTGCAGTCCATGGCTTCGTATTCGGCGGGGGCTTCGAACTGGCTCTTTGCTGTGACGTGATCTTGGCGGCAAAAGGAACGGAGTTTTCATTCCCGGAAGTGAGCCTTGGCGTCATGCCGGGTGCAGGCGGGACACAACGGTTGACGAAACTGGTCGGCCGGGCGAAAGCAATCGAATGGTTGTGGACGGGAGAACGGATTCCAGCAGAAGAGTTGTTGAAATATGGGGCTATCAATCGGATCGTTTCACCGGAAGTTCTACGGGAAGAAGCTCTTCGATTCGCAAACCGGATCGCCAAGATGCCGCCTCTTTCCCTTCGGTTGATCAAAGACTCGGTGAATAAGGCAGTCGATTATTCACTGTATGAAGGAATGCAGTACGAACGTAAGAACTTCTATTTATTATTTTCTTCGGAAGATCAAAAAGAAGGTATGAACGCCTTCATTGAAAAGAGAAAACCGAATTACAAAGGGAAATGATGGAGGTGCGGCTTCGTGTTCGAAACGATTACGTATGAGATAAAAGACGGTGTAGCATGGCTTACGATGAACCGGCCAGACAAATTAAACGCATTTATCGCCCAGATGAACCGTGAGATCAAAGATGCCATTCGATCGGCTTCTCAGGATGAGTCGGTGCGCTGTATTGTTCTGACAGGTGAAGGCCGTGCCTTTTGTTCTGGACAGGATCTTTCGGAAGTGACGGAAGACATGGATTTGGGACAAGTATTGCGGGATCACTACGGGCCTATGATACTTCAAATCGAAAAATGTGAAAAACCGATCATCGCAGCCATCAATGGCGTGGCGGCGGGGGCTGGCTTCAGTCTGGCCCTGGCATCCGATTTCCGTCTCATTTCAGAACGTGCCAGCTTGGTAAACGCATTCATCCATGTTGGATTGATTCCGGATTCGGGGAATCTGTATTACTTAACACAACTGGTCGGTCCTGCAAAAGCAGCCGAACTTTCAATCCTCGGGGAGAAAGTGACAGCTGACCAAGCGGTTGAGTGGGGCTTGGCCAACCGCAAAATTGCGGAAGAGGCGTGGGAAGAGGAAGTTACTGCCTTCGCAGCACGCATTGCGGCTTTGCCAACGAAGACAATCGGTTTGATCAAACGCGGACTGAAAGATGCAGCGGCACTTCCTTTCGAGACTTTCCTGGAAAGGGAAGCGGAGGGACAACGGATCGCAGGCCTTACGGAAGATCACCGCGAAGGCGTCACTGCATTTTTGGAAAAACGGAAGCCTGTATATAAAGGAAAATAAGAGGAGGATCTATTCATGACTAAAACACAAGAAACAGCAGTTGAAACTCAATCCATGAAGCGCGACTACTACAAGCTTTTCATCAACGGCGAACAAGTCGATGCGAGCAACGGTGCCCGCACGAAAGTCGTCAACCCTGCCACAGGGGAAGTTTTTGCTGAAGTAGCGAAAGCGACACAAGAGGATGCTCAACGTGCTGTTGAAGCAGCTAGAGCAGCATTCGACAACGGGAAATGGAAACGTACTCCTACAGGACGCCGTGCCCGCGTTTTGAACAAAATTGCGGCAATCATGCGCAGCCGTTTCAACGAACTCGTTGAATTGGAAGTTCTGAACACAGGTAAATCGATCGGTGCAGCACAAGCACAAATCAACCAAGCAGTTGAAGATTTCGAATTCTACGCAGGTGCGATTGTCGCTCACCGCGGCTCTGTCAATAACGTTCCTGGACAATTCCACAACTACACGGAGAAAGAGCCGATTGGTGTCGCTGCACAAATCATCCCTTGGAACTATCCATTGATGATGGCTGCTTGGAAAATTGCGCCGGCAATCGCTGCGGGCTGTTCCGTTATCATCAAGCCTGCATCTTTGACTCCATTGACAGCTATCATCCTTGGGGAAATCTGTCACGAAGCAGGTGTTCCAGAAGGCGTCGTCAACATCCTTCCAGGCTCCGGTTCTGAAATCGGAAACTTCCTAGTAGAGCACGAGCTAGTCAACAAAGTGGCATTCACAGGTTCGACGCCAATCGGGAAAGATATCATGGCACGCGCTTCCAGCACTTTAAAACGCGTCACGCTTGAACTTGGCGGTAAATCTCCGAACCTCGTATTCGAAGATGCGGACATCGATGCAGCAGTAGACGGTTCCCTCTATGGTATCTTCAACAACACGGGACAATCTTGTGAAGCAAGATCCCGTCTATACATTCATGAAAGCATTTATGATGAGTTCATGGAGAAATTCATCGAGAAAACGAACCGAATCGTCCTAGGCGATCCATTCAGCCAAGAGACGCATGTTGGCGCGGTTATTGACCAAGGTCAATTGGACACAGTGAAATATTATGTTCAATCCGCAATCGATGAAGGCGCTGAAATCTTAGCAGGTGGAAAACAACTGCATCCAGAAGGCTTCGAAAATGGATTCTGGTATGCACCAACTGTCATCGGCAACGTCACACAAGATATGAAAGTCGTTCAAGAAGAAATCTTCGGACCAGTTGTTGTCGTTTCTAAATTCTCCGATGAGAAGGAAGCGATCAAATTGGCGAACGACACAGAATTCGGCCTCGGATCTGCAATCTGGTCGAAAGACGGAGCGAGATGTACTCGTGTTGCGAATCAGATTGAAGCGGGAATTGTCATGGTCAACTGCCCATTCTCTGCATTCCCTGGAACACCATTTGGCGGATACAAACAATCCGGTTTCGGACGCGAGCTAGCAATCGAAACATTGGACCTTTATTCAGAAACGAAGAGCATTATGTCTTACTTCGGTGCACGTCCACTGAATCCGTTCGGACTATAAAATGGGCAATGAGGAACAGGGGCCAGTCGGCCACCTGTTCCTTGCTCATTCAACACATAGGGGGAAAACTGATGATCAAAAATATTGTAGTTGTCGGATCCGGCGTCATGGGAAGAGGAATCGCCTACGTCGGAGCGACAGGCGGATACTCCGTCACCATCGTAGATATTAATCAAGACGCTCTGCAAAACGCGGAAAAGGAAATCGACCTGATTTTCGACAAAGGGCTGGAACGCGGCAAAATTACAAATGAAGCAGCTGAGCAGGCGCGCGAAAATCTGTACTATGCAACGGATTTGGCGGAAGCTGCCAAATCAGCTGATCTTGTCATAGAGGCGGTTCCTGAAATTGCAGATATTAAAAAAGGTGTATTTGAAACGATTGAAGAACATGCTCCTGCCCATTGCTACTTCGCGACAAACACATCGACGATGAGCCCGACGGAAATCGCATCATATGCAAAACGTCCGGAAATGACAATCGCGATGCACTTCTTCAATCCTGTACATAAAATGCCGTTGGTCGAAATCATCCGTGGACTTGAAACAAGTGATGAAACTGCTGATGTAATCCGCCAAGTCGCTATCAATATGGGCAAAGAGACAGTTGTCATCAACGAGTTCCCGGGATTCGTTACAAGCCGAATCAGCGCTCTTGTTGGAAACGAAGCATTCTATATGCTGCAGGAAGGACTCGGAACTCCAGAAGAAATCGACAAGGCAATCAAATTAGGTTTGAATTATCCGATGGGACCTTTCGAACTCGTCGACTTGGTCGGCCTCGATGCCCGTCTGAACAACCTCAGATACATGCACGAAAAACTGGGCGAAAAATACCGTCCGGCGCCGTTGCTCGAACAATATGTCAAAGCGGGACGCCTGGGCCGGAAAAGCGGCAAAGGGGTCTATGACTATACACAAAAGGAGAAGGATGACAAATGAAGGAAGTCGTAATCGTTGATGCCGTCCGCACGCCATTCGGCCGATATAAAGGTGCATTGAAGTCGGTAAGACCGGATGATTTAGGTGCGGTTGTCATCAAGGCTTTATTGGAACGGAATCCGAAACTCCCGCCTGAGCAAATTGAAGAAGTTGTCTTCGGAAACGCAAATCAGGCAGGAGAAGATAACCGGAACGTCGCGAGGATGTCTGCGTTGCTTGCAGGGCTTCCAATCGAAGTTGGAGGCACGACAGTGAACCGTCTATGCGGTTCAGGCCTCGATGCAGTCATGTACGCTGCAAGGGCAATCATGGCAAATGAAGGGGACATCTACATCGCGGGTGGAACAGAAAGCATGACGCGCGCTCCATTCGTCATGGGGAAACCGGAAGTGGATTACCCGCGTGGCGATATGAAAATGTTCGACACGACGATCGGCTGGCGCTTTACAAACAAAAAACTGGAAGCCATGTACGGCTCCGATACGATGCCGAAAACAGCTGAAAATGTGGCGGAACGTTTCAATATTACACGCGAAGAGCAAGATGCGTTCGCATTGGAAAGCCAGCGACGTGCGAAAAAAGCGATGGAAGAGAATGCATTCAAAGATGAAATCGTCCCTGTCGTCTACAAGGACCGGAAAGGGAATGAAATCGTTGTCGACACCGATGAACATCCACGCCCGGAAACGACAGCGGAAGCTTTGGGCAAACTGCGTCCGATCTTCGAAGGCGGCACGGTAACAGCCGGAAACGCATCAGGAGTGAACGACGGCGCTGCGGCCCTACTCGTCATGAGTGCGGACAAAGCAAAAGAGCTAGGTTTGAAACCGTTAGCGAAATACGTAGTGGGCGCAACGGCCGGACTGGAGCCTGCGGTCATGGGCTTGGGTCCAATCTACGCTTCCCGGAAAGCGATGCAGCGCGCTGGATTGACAGTAGACGATATCGGCTTAGTCGAGCTGAACGAAGCTTTTGCTTCCCAATCATTGGAGTGTATTCGCCAATTGGAATTGGATACGGAAAAAGTCAATGTCAACGGCGGAGCAATCGCATTCGGACACCCACTTGGCGCAAGCGGAGCTCGTATTTTGACTACCCTCATCTATGAAATGAATAAGCGTGATACCCAATACGGTTTGGCAACAATGTGCATCGGCGTCGGCCAAGGTATTGCTACGATTGTAGAAAAAGCATAAAAATGAGTGAATGGAAAGGGACTGCCTCATAAGTCGCTTGCCCAAGTATATTACCGCAAAAAGCAAGGGCGGCGGGAGACTCCTGCGGGAAAGCCGGCCGGCAAGACCCCGCACGGCTCTGCAAGCCGGAGGAGGCTTCGCGGCTGGCCCGCGGAAAGCGACCAGAGCCCTTGCTTTTTGATTGTTCAACGGTAAGGTTGGCTTTTTAAGATAGCCCTTTCTTTCAACAAGGAGTGGGAACAACGTGGAGCCTATTTTATATGAAAAGAAAAACAATATCGCTTATGTGACAATCAATCGTGAAGAAGCGTTAAACTGCTTCAACTATGAAGCGCTTCAAAAATTACAGGAAGTGACTAATTCAATCGCTTTGGATCCGGAAGTCCGTGTCGTCATCTTCACGGGCGCCGGGGAGAAGGCTTTCAGTGCGGGAGCCGACTTGAAAGAGCGGAAAACTTTGAATGATACCGAAGTGAGACGGAATGTAAAAGCGATCCGCGATGCCTTCAACGGCATTGCCGAACTACCACAGCCAACGATTGCGGCGGTTAATGGCTATGCACTTGGCGGCGGGTTCGAACTGATGGTGGCATGCGACTTCCCGATTGCGGTGAAAGAAGCAACACTCGGGTTGACGGAAACGAGCTGGGCGATTATTCCAGGCGCGGGCGGTACACAACGTTTGCCACGCCTGATAGGTGAGATGAAAGCAAAGGAATTGATCTTTACGGCGAAACGGTTGACGGCAGAGGAAGCATATGACATTGGCCTCCTCCTGCAAGTGGTGGAGAAGGAAAACCTGATTTCCAGCTGTGAGCAATTAGCGGAAAATATTTTGAAAAACGGTCCGGTTGCCATCAAACAAGCAAAATATGCAATCAATGAAGGACTGAATACCGACTTGAGGACGGGTCTCGCAATCGAGTCGAAAGCATACGAATTGACCATTCCGACAGAAGATCGGATGGAAGCTCTTCACGCCTTCAGTGAAAAGAGAAAGCCCGTATTCTCAGGCAAATAATCTTGTCTGTCACTCTCCCTCATTGCTATAATGGAAAGGAGAATACGGAGAATAACAGATGAAAGCGTGGTTAGTTCCATTTCAAATACACAATCAATGATTTTTACGATATTTGGTGATTACATTCGTCATTATGGAAACAAAATATGGATTGGCAGTTTAATCAGGCTGATGAAGGAATTCGGCCACAATGAGCAATCTGTGCGGGTCGCTGTTTCACGTATGATGAAATTGGGATGGTTCAATACCGAAAGGCAAGGGAAAAAGAGCTACTATTATCTGACGCCTCGGGGTGTATCCCGGATGGATGAAGCGGCGTCGCGTATCTTTAAACTGGATCCACATGCGTGGGACGGGAAATGGCGGATGCTTATGTACACGATTCCGGAAGAGAAGCGGCAAATCCGGGATGAACTCCGGAAGGAATTGCTATGGAGTGGATTCGGCAGCTTTTCCAATGGATGCTGGATTTCTCCGAATAACTTGGAAAAAGAAGTGAATCTCCTAATCGAGAAGTATGAGATCAGTGAGTATGTTGATTTCTTTATTTCAGAACATCGAGGGCCGCAAACAGATCGATCCCTTGTGGAGCGGAGCTGGCCGTTAGAGGAGATTGAGGAAAAGTACGAGGAGTTCATCTCCACGTACAGTAAGAAATATATCATCTCCAACAGCCAAATGGAGAGCGGTCAGATGACAGATGCTCAATGTTTCGTGGAAAGGACGAATCTCGTCCACGAATATCGGAAATTTCTATTTACGGACCCGGGCCTTCCGAAAGAACTTCTTCCCGAAATGTGGAATGGGAACCACGCGGCACTTTTATTTGCTCAATATTACAAACTGCTTGCCCAACCCGCAAGCCGTTTCTTCGAAGAGGTTTTTCGAAAAGATAATGATTTGAGCCATAAAGATGAATCCTACGATGCAATCGATCATCCGATGATAATCCGATAGGGTGGCCGGCGATACGACGCCCGGCTGGAGTAACCTCCTGCGCTTTTGCGGTTGCCGCGTCTAAAAAGTGGGAGATGAAAAAACCGGGAGCTTTGTGCAGCTACCGGTTTTTTTGTTAAGCTTGTTCGGCTTCGTCTTTCAGGATTTCGTTAAAATCATGTCCTTTTTGGACGTATGTGTCGATGGAAAGCTGGATCAGGTCCAAGTCTTCCTGCGTCAGTTCACGGACGACCTTCCCCGGCGAACCGACAACCAATGAGCGGGGAGGGATGACCTTTCCGGAAGGGATGAGGGTATTCGCTCCGATAATACATTCCTCGCCAATTTCCGCATTGTCGAGAATGGTGGTTCCCATCCCAATAATAGAGCGCTTTCTAATTGTGCACCCATGCAGGATGACGTTGTGGCCGACCGTCACTTCGTCTTCGACTAAGACAGGAGCTCCTTCATATAAATGGATGGTGGAGTTGTCCTGGATGCTGCATCGTTTCCCAATCGTAATGGAGCCTTCATCTCCACGTAATACCGCATTGAACCAGATGGTGGACTCTTCGTCGATGGTCACGTCCCCGATCAGATAGGCACCCGGGGCGACGAATACCGATGGATGTACATCCGCTTTTTTGCCGTTGTATGGAATAATCATCACTATTACCTCCGTTTGCTGGAAAAGCATTCTATCATTCTATTTTAACACAAATTACTTAATCTATAGAGGGGAGAGCTTGCCGTATGAATGAACTCTGTACAGTATTATCAATCCGATACCCAATCCTTCAAGGGGGAATGGGGAATATTAGTAGTACGAAGCTGGCAATCGCTGTTTCGGAAGCTGGAGGACTCGGGACGATCGGTTGCGGAACATCGGAAGTCGAGGAAGTCGAAGAAAAGATCATTGAAATCAAAAAGGGCACATCCAAAAGTTTTGCGGTCAATATCGCCATCGGTGTAACACCACATACCGACGAACTGATCGACTTGGTCATTACACATAAAGTGCCTGTCGTATCGCTGTCGGCCGGTAACCCAGCACCCTACATACCGCGTCTTCATGAAAACGGAATCAAAGTCATTGCCATCGTAGCAGCAGTTAAACATGCGCAAAAAGCGGAGCAGGCGGGAGCGGATGTGTTGGTGGCGGAAGGATTTGAAGCGGCGGGTATCAATTCAAACTTGGAGTTGACCACATTTACGTTGATTCCACAAATTGCGGCGAGCGTGAATATTCCAGTCGCGGCAGCAGGAGGAATCGGAGATGGAAAAGGATTGGCCGCTGCGCTTGCTTTAGGTGCATCCGGAGTGCAAATGGGCACTCGTTTCATCGCAACTCAGGAAATGCCGGTCCATGATGTCTATAAGCAACGGCTGATCGATGCTTCGGACACGGAGACGATGATCATCGGCCGTAACGTCGGGCGGGTCCGCCGCGTATTGAAAAACGATTACGCGGAAGAGCTGTTCAAACGGGAACGGGAAGGTTTGACATTGGAACAATTCAATGAGCTGACGACAGAGAAGCAACATATCCAAGGGGCCATCGACGGTGATATGAAACAAGGCTTCATCAATGGCGGACAAGTGTCCGGGCTCATTTCGGATATCCCGACCGTCAAAGAACTGCTGGACGGAATGATCCGCGATGCCCAAGATACACTGAGCCGTTCCCTTGATGGAATCAAGAGTATATAGGATGATGGGGCCAACTATATAGGTTGAATTTATTATTTTACCTATTAATTTAGTTGATTGGAGTGCAGAGTGGCGACTCCAGCGGGAACAGCACGAGCTGAAAGCCCCGCAGGAGCGCAGCGACGAGGAGATTGAAGCCGTGCCCGCGGAAAGCGTCCGCTCGGAACGGAAATCAACAGTTAGAAGAAGTTATTTATTTCAACTTATATAGATTCAGCCAAAGTACTGAAGGGGGGAAGAGACATGTTGCAGAAATTAGAAGAGATTAAAAACAATCTGCCTTATTTTCAACAAACCTATCCAGAAGATACATGCATGATCTTATGTGATAAGGACACGATCATCGGATACTTGCCTGGAGAGAGGGTCGACTTGAAATTAAAAGTCGGTGAAAAGATGGAAAAGTATAAGGGAGCTGCCACTTATAAAGTGTTGCAGAGCGGAAAACAGCTTCGGGAGGAAGTGCCCGCCAATTTCCTGGGGATTCCGTATATTTCATCATGCATCCCATTGTATGAAAACGGACAAATGATCGGCGCCTTGGCGGCAGTCACCTCAAACGAAAAAATCGAGAACTTGCGAAAAAGCGCAGATGAACTGAGCAAAGTGATCGAACAAATGACAGCATTCTCAGAAGAAATAACGAAAGCGACTGACACTTCCGCTTCTCGGTTACAAGAGCTGTCCCAGCAATCTGAAACGATGAAAGATAATATGAAGAACATCGAACGGATCATCGGGCATGTAAAAGGGATTGCTCAAAAATCGAATATTCTTGGGTTAAATGCAGCTATTGAAGCCGCCCGATCTGGAGAAAGCGGGAAAGGATTCGCTGTCGTGGCTGATGAAATCCGGAAGATGGCGGCCAATAGCAATACCGCCGCGGAAGACATCCAAAAGCAACTGGAGTTGACGGAACAAGATATCCTGAAGATCAATAACTCCGTCCAAGATGTAGCGGCGCAAACGGAGGAATATTCAGCAAGCATCCAAGAATTCCATTCGATGCTGGAACAAGTATCGGCCACGGCCAGTTTGTTAAGCGATCAGGGGAAAGTGTAAGCAGTAAATTAGGATTCTTCCAATTCACCCTATAAAATAGGTATATAGATAGTATAGGGAGATGAAATTATTGAGCATTTACAACTACTTGGTAAAGAAGCCAAATGGGGAAATCCTCTCAATGGAGACGTACCGTGGAAAAGCGATCTTGATAGTCAACACGGCCAGTCAGTGCCGATTTACGTATCAGTTTGAAGAGCTTCAGAAAATGTACAATCAGTACAAAGAGCAAAATTTTATCGTATTGGGATTTCCTTGTGATCAATTCGGCCAGCAGAATCCGGAAAACGGGGAAGAATCCGTTCAATTTTGCCAATTGAACTATGGGGTCAACTTTCCGGTCTTCGATCTTGTACAGGTGAACGGGGAGGGGATGGATCCGCTCTTCTCCTATTTGAAACATGAAGTGCCATTTCGGGAACTGGACGAATCGGTGATGACGGAAAAAATGCTGAAGATGCGCTTGCAAGAAGAATACCCTGATTATTTAATCGGCAGGAACATTCGTTGGAACTTTACGAAATTCCTAGTGGATGCGAATGGAAAAGTCATCAAACGGTTCGAGCCGACCGATTCCGCGTTGGATATCGAGGAGGAAATCGAACGGGTCCTGCCTCAAGCTGCTCTATCATGAGGCGAGCGGGCAATAGACGAAAAAAGGGCTATCCGCGACTACGGCAGATAGCCTTTTTCAATCTTCATCTTTTATATCGGGATCGGGCGGAAGCGGCTCGCTCCAATAGTCCTCAATCAGCTGTTTCGCCGTTTCCAACTGCTCGAAATAGAGGCTGAATTGGGCTTGATTGACTAGGAACTGATCGCCGTCGTGCACTGCACGGATCCGGCCGTCCAAAATATACTTTTCCACTTGTTCGACGGGCATGCCCAAGTATTCGGCAGTTTCCTCGACAGTTCTATACATAGAAATCGACTCCTCGATAGAGTGGATTTTAGATTAACTTTTCCAGCTTTAACCGTTTGTTGAGCGCCAGCATGAGGGGGATGCCCACTGCCATGACGGCGAATTCCCCAACCGCGACGAACAGCCACGTGAGAAGGAAAGGGAAGCCTAGTACCAAATTCAATTCGAATGCGATGATGCACATCGTGAAGGTGAAGACCAATGTGTTGACGATCATCCGCTTGAACGGGCTGGCTATGAAACGGCCCGCCAGAATGGTGATGCCCAACGAGAGGATGGAATGGCCGACGCCGAACACCAAGTCGATCGGCCCCAAGTCGGAAAACAGCATATTCGCGACAAAGACGCCGAGCACCACTCCGTAGATGTACTTCTTGTTAAACACGACGAGGTGGTTGAATATCTCGGAAACCCGGAATTGGACATTCGTAAATCCAAACGGCGCTACCAAAAACGTGACAGCGACATACAACGCAGCGATAATTCCGCTCGTTGCCAAGGTTTTGACTTTCATTATTCTGTTCCTCCTAGTTTTTTTACGTGGGATGGTTTCGAACCACGGGCAAAAAAGCCTGCCTTTTAATGTAGCACAGTTTTGCGTTTACGTACACGTTTTTAGAGGATTATATATTATTCCTCATTGGGCCCATACAATCGTTTGGCCGGATTGCCTGAATTGCCAAGTTGGACACGCTTGTTCAGTGTGTTTTTCCAGTTAATCGGGAGCCATTCGCATGCGGCTAGCGCGACAGCCTGTTCTATGTCTTCTTTATTGACGTGCATGACGTGATTGCAATTGGCGATTGTCCATTCCGGAGCGGGGCGGTTTACCAATGTCAAGGTTTGCCCGGAGTGGATAAATCCTTCTTGAAGCACGCGGAAATACCAGCCGGTTCTGCCGGAGTTTTGGATTAGCAAGGAAAGGTCCTTTCGTTTAAACCGCCGCGCAGGTTTCCAGCAAGGCTGCCTCGGTTGTGAGACTTGAATCAATGCGCCCCCGATTTCATATGTGTCCCCTATGCAAACATCCCGTTCCAGCATGTTTAACAAGGATAGATTTTCACCCATCCCGCCCGCCTGCATTGCCGTCAAGCCATATTCCTGATGAAAAAAGGAATAGTGTTCAACGGGATAGGCAAATACCGCTTTCTCGGGTCCTCCATGATTCTTCAAATCTGCTTGGCCATCTCCCTCCAAGTTTGTTCGGCCGACCCAGATTTCACCTGAAACCGCTTCTTTGAAAATCCCGCTTTTCCATTCCCGTTCCATTGGCGATACCGCCTTTTTGTCTCCAACCGTTTTCGGTTTGCCTGTAAATATCTGTTGCACTAGAAAATTCAAAGCCGTTCCCCTCTTTCTAATCTTCTACAAACAGTATATAGTAACGGTAAACTAATTCGTAATAAAGCAAGCTTGGCCATTCATAGAAGGGTTGGCTTTGCGCAATGGAGGGGAATTTGAATGGAAAAGGCTAAGACAGTCGCTTGGACGGAACTTCATCTCAAACAATGGAAGCTTCATATCGCAGCTACACCAAAAGGGCTTTGCTATGTCGGGTCCCCCGGGGCACCATTTGAGGAGCTGGCGAAATGGATCAGCAAACGGCTTCCCGATCATGAAGTGGTGGAAGATGAAAAGCTGCTGGAACCGTATGCAAGGGAATTGACGGAGTATTTGGAGGGGCGGCGCCAAGACTTTTCGATGGCGGTTGATTTGCACGGGACTGCTTTCCAACAAACGGTTTGGGAGGCGTTGTTGGGGATTCCGTTTGGCGAAACCGTCACGTATTCCCAAATGGCGGAACGACTCCAAAAACCGAGCGCCGTCCGGGCGGTGGCTTCGGCAATCGGAGCCAATCCAGTCATGATCGCCGTGCCATGCCACCGGGTCATCGCGAAAAATGGGAAGCTCGCCGGTTTTCGTGGCGGCTTGGAAATGAAAGAAAAGTTGCTTTTGTTAGAAAGTTGAGCTTTTTATGCGCTATTCTGTTCAGTTTTGTATATGATAAGGGCGGCATCGTTGGAATGCACTATGAACCAAAGGAGTATGCATGATGACTATTAACGTAAAAGCCATTATCGGAAGTACGAGTTCCACGTCCCATAACTTGAAAGTGGTCGAGTTTATGAGAAAACGGTATTCGGAACAATTACAGATCACACCGGTCTTCATCAACGATCTCGAAACGTTTTCCATCGATATTGAAAATGAGGCACCTCCTTCAGTGCAGCGGTTCAAGGAGGATGTAAAAGTCTCGGATGCTGTGTTAATTGCGGTTCCTGAATACAATTACTCCATCCCGGGCGCCCTGAAAAACGCGATTGATTGGTGTTCGCGGGGAGATTTGGTACTGCAAGGGAAACCGACCTTTTTAATTGGAGCTTCCATTGGAGCATTAGGGACCGTCCGTGCGCAGCTTCACTTGAAAGAAATTCTAACCAACCCGATGCTTGCCCCGGTCATCTTACCGGGCAACGACGTATTCATCGGTACTGTGCAAAATAAGTTGGATGCAGAGGGCGATATCACGGATCAGGCGACCATTGATTTTCTTGATAAGGTTGTACAGAACTTTGTCGAGTTTTATAGGAAGAACAGGGCAGGAGCATAAGGAAGGAAAACAGATCAAACCGGACCGAGATGTTCGATGAGATCTGTTTTTTTACATGTTCTCTAGGTTCTCTTGCACCCGTCCGACGTTTGCTTGCAAGAATGGAGAAGTTGCTTGCACTCACCGAAGGTTTGCTTGCGAAACAAGGCTTTTAGACTTATGCTTGGTGCGTGTCTCAAGTAAATATCCACAAGGAACCCCCCCTACTCAGGCAAGCTCCATCTGTGTTATGTTTTAGATAAAGATTGTGAGAGGGGGAGGGGCGGTGTCTCAACGGATTTCTTTTGTGGCGGTGCTGCTCGGAGCGATGCTATGGGGAACGACAGGGACGGCGCAGACGTTCATGCCGCAAACTGTGCACCCGTTGGCGGTCGGGGCGTCCCGGCTTGCGGTCGGTGGGTTCACGTTATTGCTTGTGCTCTTGTTGATGCGCAAAATTCAACTCCGTGAATGGCCCTGGAAAGCGACCATCCTATCGGCGTTGGCGATGGCTATTTTCCAGCTTTGCTTCTTCACTTCCATCCGGCTGACCGGCGTGGCCATCGGAACGGTCGTGGCGATTGGCAGCGCACCGATGTTTTCCGGCTTTATTGAATGGCTGTTTCTGAAACGCCGCCCGACCAAAGTATGGGTCGCAGCGACATGCCTCGCGATCGTCGGGTGTGCCTTATTGTTTTCCAATAAAGAAGGGATGGTCGTCCAGCCGGTAGGTGTCATGCTTTCCTTATGCGCAGGCCTTCTGTTTGCGCTTTATACGTTTTTCAATAAAGATGTACTGGAACAGGAAGAAGCGGTCGCTTCCGTCGCAGTCATCTTCTCCGTCAGTGCCGCCATGCTTCTCCCTTTTCTGTTCATTTTCGAAACGGAGGGGCTGCTGACAGGACGCGGGGTGGCGACAACGATTTACTTAGGTATCGCAGCGACAACAATTGCTTATATTCTTTTTTCGAAGGGACTTCAAAACATCCCATCTTCCTCGGCTGTCACGCTCTCACTTGCAGAACCGCTTACTGCCGCCGTATTAAGTGTGTTGATCGTTGGCGAACGGCTTGATCTGCTTTCGTGGTTGGGCGTTTCGATGTTGCTCGGGGGGATTCTTGTTTTGACCTTGAAAGGACGCGCTGACCGGGAAACTTCCTGATCAGCGCGTTTTCAAGTTTCTTTTAAAAAGGCGGGCCGAAGAGGTGCAGCACGCCGGATGGCCCCGATAAGCAAGAGGAACGCGATATCCATGACGATCAAGAAGATGCCAAGCAAGAAGCTTACCGTCATCCAAGCATCCCCGCTAGCATTCATAGAGAAGGAATTGACCGCCAGCACGGCAAGATGGACGCCGATATGGAGCCTGAAAACGGTTTGCGTCCTGCCGACCAAGGATTTATTATCCAAATTCCCAGCAACTTGAAGCAGCACGGTAAATAAATAATAAGCGACAATTGTTTTCAAGAAAAGCAGCACGTACGCATACAATCCCCACCATCCGAATAGCTGCTCCGTCAAGTTGACGAATACCCCCGGCAGGGAAATGAAAATCCCGATCGCAGCCCAAATCCCCGCTTTTTTTGCGGATGGATAAGCGTCGGATAGCTTTGTACAAGCGGTCGCAATCATGATGTAGCCAAATGGGTCTGCCAGCCAGTCAATGCCGATCTGCACGCGAAAGAAGATGAAGAGATAACCCCAGAATAAGGTTCGCATCGCTTGGTTGGTCATGAAGCAGGTGCCTCCTTTTTCTTCTTCTCCTTGACGATTTCCTTGACTTGTTCCTGTGTGAGATGGTAAGAAGGTGCAAAACTGCTGTACATGCCGCCGTGGAATTCTTCTCCGGAATGGGTCGTTCCGGAAATGGACAGCAGCGGTTCCATAGCGTCCGACAACCTTTTTCTGAACACATATAGTTTGTCATCCGCCTCCATCGACATCGGCAATTCCAATTGGCGATAATCCGTTCCCGGCAATGAATCCCACTCGGTTATAGATCCAAGGGAAGGTGCGTCTTGTACGACCTTGACAATGGTTTCTTCTCCGGCGTCGGGGAGGACTTCGAATTTCTCGATGACAAGCGGTTCCGTCGCTTGGAACTCTTCCTCCATCCATTCCGAATGACTGCCCGATGACATATGACGCAGCGGATCCGGTGTATCCTGGGGCTCTTGCAAAATAATCGCCCCGATCGGCACCTCCATCTC
Organism: Bacillus sp. OxB-1; assembly: GCF_000829195.1. Taxonomy (GTDB): domain Bacteria; phylum Bacillota; class Bacilli; order Bacillales_A; family Planococcaceae; genus Sporosarcina. The sequence continues at coordinate 1,245,799 of NZ_AP013294.1, forward strand.
CCCGCCGGTGGAAAACCATATCTTCATCGTCGTAAATGAAACTGTTCCCTCCTTCATCAAAGGCTCCAGCACATGAGGGCGAAGTTCCACTTCCATTTTACGCAGTACATGATGCGTAAACGTTTGCACATTCAAATCGGACCGGTCCCGTTCGTAGGAAGAGTGTGTTCCGTTTACAAACGTCTCAATGCCTTCGATACGCATAGCGGATGCCGAGCTTCTATCGTCCTTGTTGGTCAGATAATAAAAGGTCAGGACAGGTGATTCTTCCGTCATATCGACTTTCGTGTATTGTTTCAGAAATATTGGTTCATCCAGCTTCTGGGATTGGGCGTAAAGAGAATTAGCGATCCAACTTAAGCCGATGAGACCAAGGGCAATCCAAAAAAACGAAGACCGCATTTGGTATTCTCCTTTCATTCCCCCGAATTATCTCAATTCCTTCCAGTATAGCATTCTGTGTATTATTCTCAAAATATGTCTGAAGATGTGCAAATGTCCTTCTTAAGAATTTCTTCATAATTGCGATGGGGGAAAGTTAAGATTTGGCGACTACAATTGGTATCATAAGAGAAAAGCGAGGTGCGCAAGGATGGCAACATTCACAGTGCTCGTGGCGGATGACGACCAGGACATCCGCGACGGCATCGAGATCTACTTAAAAAATGAAGGCTATCAAGTATTAAAGGCGGCGGATGGGAAAGAGGCGTTGGATTTGCTGGCGTCCCATGAGGTCCATCTGCTCATCCTCGATATTATGATGCCGAATATGGACGGAATAACGGCGACATTCAAGATTCGCGAGGCGCGCAATATCCCGATCATCATGCTGAGTGCCAAGGCGGAGGATTCCGATAAGATTCACGGCTTGTCGGTGGGGGCGGATGATTATGTGACGAAGCCGTTCCATCCGATGGAGCTGATGGCGCGGGTCAAGTCGCAATTGCGGCGCTATGTCCAGCTCGGTACATACGATGGGCAGCGGAAGATTGAAATCGACGGGCTTGTGTTGGATGAAGAGTCGAAGGAAATCACCGTAGATGGGAAACCGGTGAAGCTGACGCCGATCGAATATAAAATCACCGAATTGCTCATGAAACACGCAGGTCGGGTCTTCTCCATCAATGAAATTTACGAGCGGGTGTGGAATGAAGAAGCATACAATGCGGAAAATATCGTGGCAGTCCATATACGGAAAATCCGGGAAAAAATCGAAGCGGATCCGAAAAATCCGAGATACGTGAAGGTGGTGTGGGGTATTGGTTACAAAATCGAAAAATGATTGGGCGTTGTTCTGGTCGCTTGTTGCGATATTCATCGCCTTGCTAAGTATCGGCTATTGTTTTTCTCATATTTTTGAGTTGGTCAGTCATGGTGTCGAGCGGACGAGTCGGACCATCGCCTATTTCACACGTCTCGTAAAAGGGAGTATATTATGATGAAAAAAAGTCATGGATTTGCCTTGACGCTCTGGTCGGCATTCGCCGCAATTTTCTTGCTGGCTCTATTGACCTTCATTCAGGACGGCTCCCGATATATCGGTAAAAGTTATATCGATCTGGATGAATTTCAAAGGGGACTGGATGATTTTTATCAGACTTTGGGTTCGACGGTTCTCAATCCGATTAATATTGAGGCGGAGAAGAAGCGAATCAGTGTATCGAAAGCGGAGATCGAGGAACATCGCAATCGGTATGGTACGTTGAGCGAGCAAATTGAGAATATTGAAATGCAGTATGAAGAACGGATTGCTGATGCGGAAGCCGGAAACAGCGAAAGGCTGAAGGACGCCTTGGTCAAGGAACGAGATTCGAAAATCGAGGATATCCGGCAGAATTTTGAGGACGACGCGCATGTAGAGGCGAAGGTTCGGGCCGAGAAAGAAGCACAGTTGGAATCGTATTTAAGGGATTATATAAACAACCTGAAGAGTCAGTCGACGTTGCCGGCTGCTTATGAATTGAAGGATGTTGACACAGGGGAAGTCTTCTCTTCCGGAGATATCAATGCACCTGCCGTCTATGAACAGAACTTCAATGTGGAAAACGGATATTTCAAGGCGGAGAGCATTCGGGACAGTGACTTGGGTTATCACGGTTTTGACGATATGTATGGTGAACATGCTCCCCGTGTTCAAGTAGAAACAGAAAGTCCATTCAAAGAAGAAACTGCAACGTCCGCGTCGGATGCCGCGACGGTGCCCCAGTCGGAAATCGCAGCGCCTATCCGTTCATTTGAAGGGACAGTGATCGTTCCGAAAAGCATGTTGTCCAAAGGAGAACTGGGCCGAGATGTGCGGAACTTTAATTGGACGAAAACGGGAATGTACATCCTTTGGGGAATCGGGTTGCTCGCTTTGATTGCCATGGTGACGGTTTTCCGATTCAAAAAGGAATGGGTGACCGAAAGTCGGCTGTTTGAGCAGTATAACCGGTTGAAAATCGATTTTAGGGTCGCGCTGTTGCTGTTCAGTGCATTTTGGACATTCATTGCGTTGGAGACGATTCCGGGCCGGTATTCTTGGTTCTTCTATCGAATAAGTGTAGACAATATCGTAAGCCTGGGAATCCTCTTCGTTTTTTATATCCTATTCACCTCTGCCACCGCTTTTCAAATCGTCGCCATTTGGGAGCGGCTGAAAGTGGAGGGGGCTTTTGAACGGGAACTGAAAAGCAGTTATGCGGTGAAGTTTTTGAAGGCATTGCAAGATATGTTCCTGAACCGGAAAATCGGGACGCAGATGTTGTTTCTGCTGATCGGGTTTTTCCTGGCGGGGATTGGATTTGCTGGTGTACTGCTCCAACCGTCTTTAATAGTGGTTTACGCACCGCTCGCATTGTTTATCGGAATGCCTTTCATCTATATCTTTGTCCGGAGAACTGCTTATCTGAACCGGATTATGATTGCTACGGAAGCGATGGCGGAAGGGCGGCTTCAGAAGGAAATCGGGGTGGAAGGCAAATCTCCGCTAGCGAAGCATGCAGCCAATTTGAACAACGTCCGGGAAGGCGTCCGGATATCCATGAGCGAGCAGGCGAAGAGCGAGCGGTTGAAAACGGAGCTGATCACGAATGTCAGTCATGACTTGCGGACACCGCTCACTTCCATTATCACGTATACCGATCTGTTGAAGAATGAGGGATTATCCATCGAGGATCGTTTGAAATATGTTGATATTCTTGATAAGAAGTCACAGCGCTTGAAGACGCTTATCGAGGATCTGTTCGATGTGTCCAAGATGGCGAGCGGCAATATGGAGTTGACGAAACAGCGGGTGGATTTGACGCAGTTATTACAACAGGCACTGGCGGAGCATGCAGCCGAAATTGAAGAATCGGGTCTGGATTTCCGTACGACCATGCCCGAGTTGCCATTGATTGCCTATGTCGATGGGCAACGATGGTGGCGCGTACTGGATAACTTGATTGTCAATGCGATCAAGTACACGCTGCCAGGTACCCGGGTGTATATTTCACTCCGGCAAGTGGGAAGCCAAGCCGAATTTGTTGTGAAAAATGTGACGAAATACGAGTTGGGTGAAAATGTGGACGAATTATTCGAGCGTTTCAAACGAGCGGACACTTCCCGCCATACGGATGGTTCGGGCCTCGGCCTTGCCATTGCACAATCGATTGTCGATCTGCATGGGGGCATGATGAAAATTGAAGTCGACGGGGATTTGTTCAAAGTAACAGTAACGGTTCCCGCGCTGCCGATGTAAGTTTATATGGTACGCGTTTGTCGCTTGGATGGGCAAACGCGTTTTCACTTAAAATAAAAAAGGTACGCTCCGATAAGCAGAATGCCGGCATCCGCCCACATATGGACAATCCAGGAGGGAAGGATGACGCCGCTTTTTTCATTCAGCAATTGAAAAATGATACCGCCCGCCCAGAGTCCACCGACGGCAAGCGCCAAAAGCGGTGGGGTGAACCACGGGAGGAAGATGGCAATATGATAAACGGCAAAAAAGAGGGAAGGTAAAAACAGACGGTACCGCGATTGCCGTAACAGATCCGGTAAAATCCCCCGGAAGAAAAATTCTTCAATAAAGGAGTTCCCTAACAAGATATAAAATGCTATAATGGGAAATATCAAACTATTCACACCAGAGTCTTCTAAATCGAGTCGCAAGGATTCGAGATCGATGTAAGGTTGTAGTAGGCTGAATGTCCCAACGATGATGGCAAGCATCCCGATTCCCGCCCCGCTGGAGATCAGGATGCTTTTTCGGTCAATTTTCCTGAACTGTAAAAAGGGAAGGCGCGTCGGCCGGAATAGGAAAAATGGGATGAGCAGGAAAAGAATAATTTTGGCGGCCGTTTTCCAACCGTAGGAAATCTGGAGCCCCTGCTCAATCCACAATAGGATGGCTATATTGACAAAAGGCAATCCAAAAGCGGCTATTTTTTTCATTCGATGCACCTCCCAAGTTATGTTAAAGGACGATTAGGGAGTGTTTTTGTTTCAAATACTGTTTTTTCCGGAAAAAAGGTTTAGGAATGAAGAAGATGGGGAATAGTAAACACTAGGTAAAGTATGTGAGAGGCGAAATCGATGAAATTTAGTTGAATCGCCGTTCGAAAAGGAGGAATGTTGGATGATTACGAACAAAGATAAGTATCCGAACAAAGAGGACTATGAACCAAGAGGTGTTGTGCGTTCCGGAGAACTTCCGCTTTCGGATCCTTCTGACTCGAACGTTTCGGACGTATTCCGCAAAAATGAGTTGACGAAAACAGGTGCCAACAAGCCTTCCGCATTCAATGAGAATAAAAAAGAATCGGCCAAGGAAACGGTACTGCCCAACCTGTCCGTGGAATTCGGGATGGAGCAGCCGTCATACACATTCAATAAAGACGTCCATAAAAAATGGAACGATTTGAATCCGAAAGAAAACCCGGTTAGGGAATAAAGAGTGAAAAACGACTCCTCGAGAAGGGGTCGTTTTTTTGAGGACTATTGGTGACAGTCACCTATGCAATCTGGAAACGATTCGGAGTAGTGTAGGAATTGCCTGGGTGACTGTCACCACGCCAAACTAAAGCCATTTACTTTTCTTATTCGTAGACTTAAGATACAGTTGTAAATAGAAAAGGGGGAAGATTCAAATGTCTACATTACAACAGTTGAGCTTTGCCAGAATGTACACGCTTGGACAAGTCAAGCAATCGCCGGAAGCAGAATGGGATGTCCAGCCGGAGGGATTCAGCAACACGATCCGTTGGAATATCGGACATATTTATGTTGTTATGGAGAACTTCATTTCAAAGGCGTTGCCTGGTTATGAAGTGGTGAATGCCGAATGGATGCCGCTTTTTGTTCCGGGTTCCAGCCCATCCAAGTGGGAAACGGAAGCCCCGTCCAACAAGGAATTATGGGATGCGTTGAAAGAGCAGGAGCAACGGGTGACTTCGGCGTTGGAAGGCAAGTTGAACGATCCGTTGCCGGAGCCGGTGCAGATCCGGGATCATAAGATGGAAACGGTCGACGCCCTCGTCCAATTTACAGTATGGCATGAAGGTGTACATGCCGGCGTAATCTCCGGGTTGAATCGCGTCGTATCCAAGTAAGCTTAGCGTGGAAGACTGTCTTGAAGGAATTCGAGATGGTCTTTTTTATTTGTGACCGGGGATGGTATTTTGATTGCATTCGAAAGGGGATTGTTAGCGTTCGGAGTTGATTTGCTTATGTTCGGACGTAGTTTGCTTACGCTCAGACATAGTTTTCTTACGTTCAACGTTCGATAGCCTGCAAAAAGCTTTGCAGTTGGGTGAAGTGACGATTATCCATGCACGACAAACAAAAAAAACCGCCCTCAACGGACGGCTTTTCAACGTGGTGCGACTGATTCCTTTTCGAACCATTGGATCGTGTCGCGCAAGCTGACGACGCTGCCGACGACGATGATGGCGGGGTGGGTGATGGCTGCCTCAGCGGCGATGCCTTCAATTGTTTCCAATGTCCCAGTCACGGTGCGCTGCTTTTCCAACGTGCCCCATTCGATGAGGGCGACCGGGGTTGTTCCGTCTTTCCCGTGCTCGACCAGCTGGCCGCAAATATAGGATAGGTTTTGGACACCCATATAGAAGACGAGCGTGTCAATTCCCGTTGCGTAGGCTTTCCATTTCTCTTCGACAAAGTTGCCTTGGTGCAAATGACCTGTGATCATGGCAAAGGAAGAACTGTGGTCCCGGTGTGTTACGGGAATGCCCGCAAACATCGGAGCCGCAATGCCTGCAGTGACTCCGGGGACGATTTCGTATGAAATGCCAGCATGCTTCAAGACCGCCGCCTCTTCGGCGACTCGTCCGAACACTGCCGGATCGCCGCCTTTCAAACGGGTGACGGTCAGCCCTAGGGACGCCTTTTCTACGAGCAAGTCATTGATTTCCTCTTGACGCAAGGTATGGTGTTTCGGCAATTTTCCGCAATAAATGAGCTCTGCCTCGGGCTTCGCATGTTCCAATAACTCCGAGTTCGCCAATCGGTCGTAAACGATGACATCCGCCTCTTGAATACATTCCAATCCGCGGACTGTGATCAGTTTGACATGGCCGGGTCCTGCACCGACGAGATAGACTTGTCCTGTTGCCATTTCGGTTCCCTCCCATCAAATGTTTTCCGTGCAATCGATATCGTGACATTGCCGCTTTTCTTCTTTTCCAAGAGCAACGTATCCGCATCTGCGGATAGTTTCGCTGCTGGCTCGCTGACGCCATAAGCCCCTGTGAATTTGAATACGGTCTCTGACGGGTTTTCAATCGGCACGGCGTTCAATTGGTCCGGTGCATACCAGGTGAACTCCCACCCATATTTCTTACACACTTCCAACAGACCATCTTCATCTTTTTTCAGCTCAATCGTCGAAATGCCTTTGACGGATTGAAGGGACAGTTGCAGTTCCGCCAAAGTGGATACGATCACTTCTTCTATCTCTTCCGCAGAAGTGCCGCGGTTGCAGCCGATTCCCAGATGGAGGGTTTTCGGTCGATAGAGGACCCAGTTATCCGAGAGGGGACCTGTTGTCAAATGTTCAGGGATGATCCGGTCTGTAATGACCAGGGCCGCTTTGAATTCTTTCTTCAGTGCCTCTTCACAAGAGTCGACCACTTGGATGTGGGAAGGGATCGCGCGTTCATGTTTCCACCAATTCCGTTCCCCGGCCTCTTGGACGACGACGAGCGGCTCTTCATTCACAACGGAAGCGCTGGCGGTGACGATATGGGTTTCATCTTCGATCGTCCAACCGAAATCTCGTCCGAAAATATCGACGGGGATCGTCTTTTGGACGTCAGAGGCGGTCGTGATGACAGGAAGGGCCCCCAGTTTTTCCGCCACGATATTGGTCAGGTCATTCGCCCCGCCGACATGCCCCGACAGGACGCTGATTGCAAATTGGCCCCTGTCATCGACGCAGACAACAGCCGGATCGACTTTCTTGTTTTTCATAATAGGCCCGATCATCCGCACCATCGCGCCCAAGGAAATGACCGACACTATGCCGTCATATTTGGCGAACATGTCTGGAAGTAATAGGCGGATTGAGCCGTCAAATAACGTGAAACCCCGTTCATCTTCATCTCCGTAGGCGAATTTACGCATATAATAGACATCCGCAGTCGGCATTTTCTCCTTCAGTTCCCGGATCAGCTGGACACCGTGTTTCGTGATGGCGACGAGGACGACATTATCCATCGGCCGTCACTCCTTTGCGGAATCCGTGCGTGAAGGTTTTATCATACAGCTTCGATTCATAGCCGCCTTGTTCAACGAGTTTCGGATCTACCGCCGGACTGATGATGACCATCGCCTGTTTGGTGATCCGGTTGGCGCGCATGTCTTCGCCGACTTTGTCGAGTGTCGTCCGGAGAATTAATTCATCCGGCCAAGTCGCTTTGTAGACGACGAGCACCGGAGCATCCTCCGCCCAGCCGGCTTCGTAGAATGATTTGACGACTTTCTTGATGAGCGTCGCACTGAGGAATAAAGAGACGGTGCAATGATGCCGGGCCAAGTCCACAAGCTGTTCCTTTTCGGGAACTGGCGTCCGCCCCTCTGCACGGGTCAAGATGACCGTTTGCGTCAATTCCGGCACAGTGAGTTCGACACCCGCCCGTGCTGCCGATGCAAAGACGGAACTGACTCCCGGAATCACTTCATAGGAGATGCCGCGGTGATACAGCCGGCTCATCTGCTCCAGGATTGCCCCATAAATGGCGGGGTCTCCCGTATGGATGCGGGCCACGCTCTTACCTTCCTCGACGGCGCCCGCCATGATGTCAATCTGCTCTTCCAATGCCATGCCGGCACTTTTTAGTACAAGTGCACCCTCTTTCGTCTCGTCCATGAGCTTTTCATTGACGAGCGAGTCGGTGAACAGGACGACATCCGCGGTTTGCAACAGTTTCAAGCCCTTCACCGTAATCAATTCGGGGTCTCCGGGGCCAGCGCCGATAAAATAGACTTTTGCTTCGATGTTCAAATGAATTCCCTCCTTATTTCCGGACGAGCATAAGCGACAGGTAGTTCAGCTCCGCCGTTTTTAATTCCCGTACATCGTGCCAGACATTTTCTTCGCTGGACGTTACTTTCGTCGTGACGACGGCTTTATCGACCAAGTCCATTTCCTCCAATAAATCAATCATTTCGGGAAGCACTTTCGCCACTTTCAAAAAGGCGACTGCATCATGGTCCTCCAGAGCTTTCCGCATCTGCTCGCGGTCGTCGGTCGCCGGGATGATGGCGAACCATTCATCGCCGTCCGCCAACGGCATCTTGAAACGGGATGCGGCGGCGTTGACGGAGGAAATGCCGGGGACGGAGATACATTCAACATCCGGATACAACTGCGCCATTCTGCGCATGAGGTGCATGAATGTGCTGTACAGCATCGTGTCGCCTTCCGTCACGAAAGCCACTTCTTTTCCTTCTTTGACCTTTTCATAGACTTGGTTTGCCACATTCGTCCATTCCGTCTCCAAAATATCCTGTTCGCGGGTCATCGGAAAGACGAGGGGAAGCATTTCCTTTTCGGCCGGGTTGACGTAATGGTCGATGATTTGCTGGGCATAGCTTTTGCTGCCCCGGCGTGGTTTCGGGAATGCGACCACATCGGCCTCTTTCATCACCCGGTAGGCTTTGACGGTGATGAGCTCCGGGTCGCCGGGTCCTACACCGACGCCAATTACTTTTCCTAGCATTCTGCTGTCTCCTTCCGCTTTGCTTGAATGATATAGACAGGGTTCAATCCTTCAAAGCGTGTCATATGTAAAATCGGTTTGCTGCGTGAAATTTGTGCAAGTGTGATATTGACGGCAAATCCTTCCGTTTCGAATGCTTTCACTGCGTTGTGCAGGTTTTCAATCGTCACTGCATTCAGGACAATTGTGCCGTTCGCTTTCAGCCGGCTGCAACAGATGTGCAGCAGTTCATTCATCTCGCCTCCCGAACCGCCGATGAAGACGGCATCCGGATCAGGGAATTCTTCGAGACGCTCCGGTGCTTTTCCGTGGACGAGCGTCACATCGGTGCGGAATTTTGAGAAGTTTTCCCGGCAATTGTCCAAGTCGGCTTCATTTTTCTCAATGGCGAAGACAGCGCCATCCCGGCAAATTTTCGCCGCCTCAATGGAAACGGAACCGGTGCAGGCGCCGATATCCCAAACGGTGCTCGTCCGGGTTAATTGCAATTCCCCGATGCTCAGCACCCGGATCTCTTTTTTTGTAATCAATCCTTTATCGGGCTTTCGTTGTGAAAATTCCGCATCGGGGATGCCGAGCGGCCAGACAGGGGCCTCCTTCACGCGCTTGAGAATGACGACATTCAATGGGTTCGCTTCGTAGTCGAGAAGTTCATGTAAATCAAACCAGCTGACTTTCTCGTCTGGTCCACCAACCGCTTCCGCAACGAATGCACGGTACTCATACATCCCGAACGACAGGAGATAACGGGCAATCTCCTGTGGACTGTTGTTGTGGTCCGTCAACAGGCACACTTTCGACTGGCCATCAATTTTTTGGGCCAGTCCTGTCATCGGACGACCGTGGACGCTGAGAAAAACACTGTCTTGCCAAGATTCTCCCATGCGGCTGAACGCTTCCTGAATGGAACTCAGTGCCGGGTAAATCTCGATGTGCTCGAGTTTATTCGCCAAATAACCGCCGATCCCATAGAATAACGGATCGCCGGATGCCAAGACGACAGTTTCTTTGTCGTCCTTCTGCAAATTGGCCACAACCGCAGAAAGCCCGCCGGTGACGGATAACTTCTCTCCCGCATAGTCGGGGAAGAAGGCGAGTTGACGGTCTCCGCCAACGAGCCGTTCACTCTGTTCGATCCATGTTTTATATATTGGCAAGAGGGAGTCTTGTCCTGCTTCGCCAATACCGATCACTTTAATCGCTTTCTTCGCCACGATACGTCTCCCTCCCTAAAATTTCTTTTTTCATCGAAATGACGATCACTTCCACTTCCAAACCGCCGCCCACTTCGTCATAACAATTTTTAGCGATGCGCTGGAGCAATAAAGTGAAGAACTTCGTATTGCCTGCTGCCATCACCATATCTCCGACTTGGGAAGCGGTGTTCGCATGGCGTGCTTCCTCGACAAGTTCCGGCGGCAAGCCCGCTTGTTCCACAAGATCGGCTAAAAAGTTGAAGTCGACAGGCGCACTTTTGGAATGAACCATCATGACGCCTTGCGCGACCTTGGAGAATTTCCCCATCATCCCGACGAGCGTCACTTTTTTCATCTTCCGGGCTTTGCATTGCTTCATCGTGAACCCGATGAAATCGCCCATTTCAATAAACGCGTCTTCTTGAATATGGGGATGAAATTCGATGGCGAAGTCTTCGCTTCTGCCGCCGGTGCAGGCAACGACTTCTGTACAGCCGTTCTCCTTCGCAACATTGATCGCCTGGGCGATGCTGGCGCGGAAAGCGGCGGTTGAAAAGGGGACGACGGTGCCTCGCGTCCCAAGAATCGATATGCCGCCGATGATGCCGAGCCGGCTATTCAATGTCTTTTTGGCAATCTCTTCTCCATCCGGGACGGAGATGACGATTTTAATGCCGCGCCCGATACCATACTCGTCCAAGATTTCTTGCGCGGCCCGAAGGATCATCCTCCTAGGGACTGGGTTGATGGCAGCTTCGCCGACGGGGACGGGGAGGCCGGGTTTTGTTACACGACCGACGCCGGTTCCCCCGTCCAGTTCGATGCCGGGCGCGTCATTCCAGGAAACGGTTGAAATGATCCGGGCGAGATGCGTCGCGTCCGGGTCGTCTCCGGCGTCTTTGATGATTTCCGCTGAAACCGACTTCGGACCGAGCGAGAGTTTATCCATCGTAAACGGGACCGTGTCGCCAATTGGCAAGGTGACAGTCACCTTTACAATTTGTTCTTGAAGAATAAGGGAAAGAAGAGCCGCTTTCGTTGCTGCCGTGGAATTGGTGCCGGTCGTATAGCCATGCCGAAGTTCTTTCTTCTCTTCCGTTTGTTTCTTCATATCAATCGAGTTGAGTCGCCATGAGCGAGATGGCATTGACCGCCGCAACAGTGACAGGGCTGCCGCCTTTTCGCCCGATGTTCGTAATGAATGGAATATCCAGCTTCGCCAATTCGGCTTTGGATTCTTCGGCAGATACAAAGCCGACCGGCATTCCGATAACAAGTCCGGGACGTGCTTCCCCATTTTTCACAAGACGAATCAATTCCAGCAGGGCAGTCGGGGCATTACCGATCGCAAAAATGCCGCCTTCCGCTTCCTTTACAGCTTTCTGCATGGAGATAATCGCACGGGTCAAGTTCTGCTTTTTCGCTTCAGCCATGACATCCGGGTCGGAAATATAGACACGGACATCTCCGCCGTATTTTTCAATCCGCGGCTTACTTACGCCGACTTGCACCATCTGGACATCCGCAACAAGCGGCTTTCCGCTGCGGATCGCTTCGATGCCGGCACGGATGGCGTCTGGATGGAAGACCAGGCTTCTGCCTAGGTCGAAATCGGCCGAAGCATGAATGACCCGCTGGACGACCGGATACTGTTCTGCTGTAAAGGGATGGTCCCCCAGTTCGTCTGTGATGATTTTAAAGCTCAAATCCTCGATTTCCTGCGGCTGGATTGTCGCCGGTTTAAACTCTGTCTGGAAATTCATTTCACACTCTCCTCCAATGTCGTTTGTAGTTGTTCAATAAGCGGGGCGAATGAAGAATAGACCTCGCCGTAATCGATTTTCGGACGACGGATCATGACGACGGGAATCCCCAGTTCCAGCGCGGCCTCTACTTTTTCATCCACCGATCCGACTTTCCCGCTCTCTTTCGTCACCATTAGGGTTACGTCAAATTGTTGATAGAGTGCCCGGTTCAGCTCATACGAAAAGGGGCCTTGAATCGCGACGATGTTTTTCTGTTCAACACCGAGTGCCGCGCATTTCTCCATATTGTCCAGGCGGGGGAGCATCCGGGCGATGAGGCGGACACCTTCTACACCGATAAGCTTTTTGGCGAACGTCTCCAATGTTTTACTGCCGGTCGTAAGCATGATATTGCCCTTCCGTTCCAGTGCGACGTCGGCCGCCTCTTCGTAAGTGGCAACGGAGACGACTCGATCGTCGTACTGATCGATCTGCTCGCGTTCATAACGGAAATAGGGGACTCCTGCGTTTGTCGCCGCTTCAATCGCGTTTTTGGATGCTTCTTCTGCGAACGGGTGGCTTGCGTCAACGATGGCTTTCATATTTTCTTCCTGGATGATTGCAGCCATCTCTTCGGCAGTCAGTCTTCCGATATGGACACGGAGGCCCGCTTCCAAGAGGGCATAGCTTGCATTTTCCGTCACTACCGTCGTGAGTGGATCAAAGCCTTTTTCTTTTAATTCGATCGCCAATTCCCGGGCATCGCTCGTTCCCGCTAAAAACAGAATCACGGTGCGACCTCCTCGTGTGCATGATGATGATGGTGGTCATGGACATGGTCATGGTCGTGATCATGATGGTGGTGATGATGGACGTCCATATGTTCCAGAGCATGCAGGCGGAATTCGCAGACATCGCAGTTCAATTTGGCCGCGCCAAGCAACGCTTCTTCCACACGGTCTTGGAACACATCCTTCACTTCATCCCGGAAACCGAAGTAGTCGGTCATCTGCAATTGATTCACAGGATATTGCTCTTTTAGCGCAGCGAGTTTATCATGCATGCGGTTCATCAGGACACCTGTGAAGAAAAGATAAGGGACGAGAAAAACCTGCTTCGCTCCGAGGGTGACGGCACGGGCCACCCCGTCTTCCACAGTCGGTTTCGTTACACCGATAAAGGCTGATTCAACAGGGAGATGGTCAAAACGTTCGGATAACAGGCGCCCGATTTTGTATAGATCGCTATTGGCATCAGGGTCGCTGGAACCGCGGCCGATGAGTAGGATGACGGCGTCTTCCGCTTCGTTCGTCAGCCCTTGTTCCCGTAAGCAGTTCTCCAGCATATCAATGATCCGATTGTGGATGCCGACCGGGCGTCCGTAATTGAACGTGACGGCTGGGTATTTGACTTTCGCTTCGTCGATGGCAGCAGGGATATGCAGTTTGGAGTGGCCCGCAGCCAGGAACATCATCGGAATGAGACTGACAGACGTCGCTCCGCGCTCGATGCAGCGGTCAATGCCTTGTGAAATATCGGGCTGGGCGAATTCGAGATAACAGGTTTCGATGATAGGTTCCGAGAATCTCGGCGTGATCTGGTCGACGAACTGAAGAATCTCCTTGTTTCCGTTCGGATCTTTACTGCCATGACCGACAAAAAGAATTGCTTGCATTTGTATTCCTCCGTTTCAATTTTGTTGGTTTTTGTTGGTGACAGTCACCAAGTCAATTCGGGAACAATTCCGAATAGTTTCCAAGTTGTGTAGGTGACTGTCACCTTAGCAAAGATCTGGTTCCAGGACGACTAATGTCGGCACTTCCTGGTACGGGAATCCTTGGATGTTTTGTACGCGCTTGAAGAATTTGTAGAATCGTTCGTTCGGCAGTCCTTCGTTCCGGAACTGCTCCACGATGGCTACAATGAGAGGGACAAGCTTTTCAGGCTCCAACCCTTCCACAACTGGAACGCCGACATGTGCATTGCGTCCCATCGCTTTCGCTCCGAGGAAGACGTCGAATTTCTTGCGGCGATAGACGATGCCGATATCTTCTGCAACTGCTCCATAGCAGGCCATGCCGCAACCGTTGAAGCCGATTTTCAGCTCTTTCGGCACACTGAGGCCGCCGAGTTTTTTCATTAACTCCTCCGCATAAGGAATCGGATCTTGCTTGTCTCCATCACAAAAATCGCAAGCTTTCACTTTGACGACATTGCCGGCAGGGGCGAGCAGCCATCCTTCTTGCTCCAAACGGGATGTGATTGCTTCTGGATCTTCGGTTTGCAATGAAATTTTAAATTCATGATCCGGTGTGTATTCGATTTCGCCGTTGTTGCCGACGATTTCCGCTAAAGCCGCCAGTTGGCTTGGAGACATCTTTTTATTGGCCACGCCAGGGGAGACAGTGAATTCAAATAGTCGGTGCTCTTGGAATAGCGGGCTGACCGCATCCGGTGCCGTGCCATCCAATTGAGCGAGTGCTTGTTCGGCCAGCTCTAAAACGCTATTGTTTTGAGGTTCGGCCAGCTCTAAAACGCTATTGTTTTGAGGTTCGGTTTGTATTAATTCAGTTTTTTTTTCCGCTAATACAGGCTCTTCCTCTTTTTCGCCGCCGTGCAACGCCCATGGCTCGTTCTCTTCTTTCAGCCGTTGATGCGGTTTTAACGGCTGTTTCTCTTCGCCGAGCGTATATTTACGCTGGTAGCCGCGAGGTGTGATGATTTTGCCATCGTACAGAAATGTCGTGCTATTTCCGATAATTACTGTCGTCAGCATGCCGATGTCATGATCCAACATATGCTCGAGGTCGGTGATGACGATGTGCTGCCGGTCCCGATAGGCGCTTTTGACAAGGCCGACCGGAGTTTGAGGCGAACGGTATTGGAGCAGGATCCTTTGCGTTTCCTCGATTTGACGTGTCCGTCTGCCGCTTTTCGGGTTGTAGAGCGCGATGACAAAGTCGGCCATAGCCGCCGCTTCCACCCGCTTTTTAATCCATTCCCATGGGGTCAAATGGTCGCTCAAGCTAATCGTGCATGAATCATGCATGACCGGAGCGCCAAGAAGGGAAGCGCATGCTTGGATAGCGGAGACGCCTGGAACGACTTCCAACCCGACGCCCGTCTCTTCATTCCATCCTTTTTCGACAAGCACTTCGTAAATCAGGCCCGCCATGCCGTAAACTCCGGCATCGCCGCTTGAGATGACCGCGACGGTATGTCCGGCTTCCGCCAGTTTCACCGCTTCCTGTGCACGACCCACTTCTTCCGTCATGCCGGTGCTGACGATTTGCTGCTCCGGTGTCAGCAGATGGCGAATCAACTCGACATATGTTTTGTAGCCGATGATAACGTCGCATTCCGCAAAAGCATCCCGGGCCCGCTGCGTCATATGCTGCTCACTTCCAGGACCAAAACCGATTGCAATCAATTTACCTTTCTTCATCCTGCATCCTCCTTTAATGTATCGAAAATGAAAATAAAAAAAGCATCTCCAACCAGGGATGGTTAGAAATGCTTTTGTTTTCAACGAATGGAAAGTGTGAAAACCGTACAGTCCTAACACTTCCCCATTTCCCGTAGGTCAAGCAGTGCTGTTAGAAAAGGCAGGTCTCCTGACTTATGGTCATCGTTTTCCGCTCCTTCCCGTCTGAGACAGTGGATTCTGCGGAAAACTACCAAATTACAGTGGCGGGACCGTGCCGGATTTACACCGGACTTCCCTTTTAAGCGCAACCAAGGCGCACCTTTTCCCGTTCATATGAAATTTAGTAACCTTGTAATCTATACTCAGTATTCATAACTTTACTGCAATTGTCAACCCGCTTTGAAAAATCAATGATGCCTTGGCGCAATTTGCCGCGGAGTAATTTGGACTATTTGAGAGTTCCCTAAATAGCCGCCTCTAGTCTCCGAAGACTTTATTCAAGACGAAGGCGAGGGGAGGGGCCTCTTTGTCCGCCGCTCCGCTTGCGGGATAAATAATTTAATGGGCCGGAAATGCGGAAAGGTACGTAATGTGAATATGGCCGGTCTTCGGGTGTTGTTCAATCTCTGCATTCACTTGGAAAACGGTAGCCAACATTTCTGCGGTCAACACTTCTTCGGGCGTCCCGGAACGGACGATTTGCCCATCTTGCACCACATAAATCCGATTGCAATACGTGGCCGCGATATTCAGGTCATGCAGAGCGGAAATAACCGTCAGTTGAAGACTTTTTGCCAAATCCATCACCTGAAGCTGGTGATGAATGTCAAGGTGATTGGTCGGCTCGTCCAAGATTAATATTTTGGCCTGCTGGGAAATGGCTCTGGCAATAAGGGCGCGCTGTTTCTCTCCACCCGACAGTGTGGCGAATCCTCGTTCCCTTTTATCAATAAGCCCGACTTGCATCAGTGCATGATCGACGATGTCTCTGTCCGACTGGCTGTCCAAGTCGAACCATTTTTTATGGGGAGCCCTTCCCATCAGCACCATTTCTTCGACGGTAAAGTCGAATGACAAAGCTCCTTCTTGACTGACTACCGCCATCTGCTTTGCCAAACTTTTTGCCGAGAGGGTGGAAATATCCCGATCAGCGATGCTGATCGTTCCGCTTTGATGGGGGAGGGCGCGATAAATCGATTTCAAGATCGTGGATTTCCCACTGCCATTCGGTCCGATGATACCGATGAATTCACCTTCCCGGGCGTCGATCGAAATATGACGGGCAATCGGGATTTGATTAATGCACGTTGTCAAATCATCTACAAGAACACTCAAGATCCATCGCCTCCAAAAGAATAATCACTTTTTCTCAATAGCCAGATGAAGAACGGTCCGCCGCATAATGCGGTGATGATACCGATGGGCAGTTCTTCGGGTGCCACGGCAATCCGGGCGAAAACATCCGCCCAAATAATGAAGATGGCACCGACCAATGCGCTGACCGGCAACACTTTCCGATGATCCGCTCCGATTGCCAGACGGACGAGATGGGGAATCATCAATCCGACAAACCCGATCGCCCCGCTGACCGCAACGATGACTCCCGTCAATAAGGCCGTGACTATAATCAGTTCTTTCCGGAACCGATGCACGCTGATTCCAAGAGTGCCCGCCGTTTCTTCGCCGAGCAGCAATAAGTTGAGGGCCCGGAACCTCGCCAGCAGGTACAGTAGGCCGGCAAGCACTATTGGCGCGGGGATGACGAGATAACTCCATTTCGCTCCCGCCAAGCTTCCCATCATCCAAAACATGGCATTGCGGATCCCTTGTTCATTCGGCGCGGAGATGACGATATAACTGGTGACCGCTGATAAAATCATCGATACGACGACTCCAGCCAATAAAAGTCGAGTCGTTGTCAGCCGGCCCCCCACGTGGGCAATGAAATAGACGAAAATGATCGAGAGCAAAGCACCTCCGAAAGCGGCAACCGAAAGCGCATATTGGCCGAACATGCTGAACGCCCCGAACAGGATGACGACGGTAGCCCCGACCGAAGCACCGGAAGAGACGCCCAAAATATAAGGATCCGCCAAGGAATTTCGGACGAGTGCCTGTATTCCGACCCCGACGACCGCCAGCCCCGCCCCGACGACCCCGCCGAGCAGCACGCGGGGAAGGCGGATGTCCCAGATGATCCGTTCTTCAGGCCGACCCCAGTCGATGTCAAATAACGGGGAGGAAAGCGGCAGTTGATTCAATACAATTTTCCAGACGGTCAGAGGGTGGATGGAAACGGGCCCGATGATGACGGCCAACGTGATGGAGACCAACAGGAGGATGAATAGAGCGATAAAGACCGGCACAATGGCGACGGTCTTGGAACTGGCTGATTTGGCTCTTTGTTGCACTAGTGACATAGGATCCGTCCCTTTCCGGTCTTATTCGCAATTAGTTGGATGGGTTATAAAAGCCTTCGACGATCGTTTCCAGAGCCATAGGAATCCGTACACCTTCCGCGGCTGCAGAAAGAGGGACTACGACGAAGTGTTGCTCTTGGATAGCGGTCGTATCGGCCAACATGGATACGCTATTCAGAAAATCGATTTTCTGGTCAACGGTCGTATCGCCATAGTCGATGATGACGATGATTTCTGGATTTCGCTCCACGACCTCCTCCCAATTGACTTGTCCCCAATTCTTCTCAAGGTCGCTGAAAATATTGTCACCGCCTGCAATCGTGATGAGTTCATTCAAGAAATTTTGTCCGACGGTGAGGGCGGATGTATCGCCGCTATCGAAGACAAAGACCCGTTTCTTTTCATCGGAGACCGGGATGGTCTGTTTGATTTCCTCGATCTGCGACTTCATGTCGGAAATCAGTTTGGCCGAGCGATCCTCGACTCCGAAAATTTTCCCGATGTTGTCGATATCCGTGAAAATGTCATCAAGCTTGGGTCCGACGATTGTCGAGGACTGATGTAAATATGGGATGATCCCCTGTGCCAGCAGCTCCTCTTGCGTCCCCAGGCTGTCTTCTTTGAATGCACTGGCCCAACCGGCGTAGGCAAAGTCCGGATCCTTGCCAAGAAATATTTCTTTGGACGGGTAGGCATCTGCAAGGACGTCAATCTTCTCATAGGCCTCTCGGTATTCGGGCAGGATTTCATCATCGAGGTACGCGGTGCCCACCATATGATCTTCCAGACCGAGCGCCAACATCACTTCCGTGACATGCTGGTTCAGTGTGACGGCACGCTGCGGGACGTCGGCAATCGGCAGCTCCACTCCGTTATTTTCGATGGTGAGCATCTCTTGTTCAGCAGTTGAAGTCTCCTTATCCGCACCGTTCTCTACACCCTTGTCTGCACACCCACCGACCAGCAGCAAAAGCAGTAATCCCAATGCACTTAATTTTTGTTTTATCATAATTCCAATTCTCCTTCGCCTTGCGTAGTTATGCCAAAGGACGAGATCGATAGGCGAGAACTGATAAAAAATAAAAAGCGCATCTAACCGAAACAGGGTTAGAAACGCTATTGTATTCCATGTGAAAAAATGGATGAGCCGTCTTCTAACACTTCCCCATTTCCCGTAGGTCAAGCAGTGTCGCTGGAAAAGGCAGGTCTCCTGACTTATGACCATAGCTTTTCGCTCCTTCCCATCTTGGCAGATAGTGGATGTTTGCAAAAAACGGCCAGTTCACAGTGGCGGGACCGTGCCGGTTTTGCACCGGGCTTCCCTTTTAAACACGATGATCGTGTACCTTTTCCCATATCGTCTATTCGGTTTGGCAATCTATCAACAGTATTCAGAAATGCACGAGAAATGTCAATCCCTAAAAATATGAAGCTTGCCTTTCTCTGAACGGTCCGGCTATAATAAACCCAATTCATTGGATCCGATTGAAAATTGAATAACGATGAGATGTCAGGCGCTAATCCATAGCTTAATAGGGAATCCGGTTCAAATCCGGAACTGTCCCCGCAACTGTAAGTGTCGACGAAATGAGGAACATCCACTGTGCCGCTGTGCATGGGAAGGGCTCAAAGTAGGAGGAAGCACAAGTCAGGAGACCTACCTGCATCTCGAAGTTTCAAATCTCCGGGGGGTGAGAGTGGGACGATACATACTGACCGATTGCGCCTCGTAAGGACGCGTTCAAATGGAACCATTTTGTGTCGTTAAGCCAGCCCTTTTCCGTGAGTGGAGAAGGGCTTTTATTTTTGGATTTGGTGCTGCGTGGCTGGGTTGATGGACAGGCAGTGGCGTTCGGTAAAGGATTGCTTGCATTCACAGGTGGTTTGCTTGCATTCGCTTGCTGTTTGCTTGCATTCGGAGGTTGTTTTCTTGCAAGTTGTCGCGACTTGCTTGCGCTGGACTACTGTTTGCTTGCAATTGGTGTCTTTTTGACTAGGGGCGGGAGTGGTGCTATGCCAAATTCCGCGCGAAAGGCGAAGATGTTTCGGTTTTAATTCAAGGTGTACGGGTTTTGCCCGTGGGTGTGTGAGTTCGCTATGTGGATATGTCAGATTCCACGTAGGATTGCCGGATTGGCGATCCTTGTCGAACTATAAATTTAATAGGAGGATTTGATTCGATATGAAGAATTATATAAAACTATTGTTCGCTTGCGTATTGCTGCTTGGCATCGGGACGGCTTGTTCCAACGCCGCGACGACGCAGCCGGCTGCTGTTGCGGAAGAGAAACCGGAAGTGCCGGAGACGATTACATTCGAAGATTCGACAGGGAAGGAGTTCACTCTCGAACTTCCGCTGGAACGGGTCGTGGTCATCAATCGCAATACGGCCGAGGCGTTGAAAGTCTTAGGAGTGGACAAAGAGATTATCGCGACAGGAGATACGACGCTTGAGAATAATCCGTATCTTGGTTTCGAAGATCGCCCGGATGTCGGGAAAACAAGTGAAATCAATTTTGAGACGATTCTTAGTTTGAATCCACAAGTCGTTTTTACCTTTACGAACCGGCCGGATTCCACGTTGGAAGAGAAACTGGAGCCTGCGGGAATTCAAGTTGTCCGGATTAATAATTACCTTCCGGAATCGATGGATGAAGAACTGCAATTGCTCGGAAAGTTATTCGGCAAGGAGGAAAAGGCCGCGGAATTTTTAACCTGGAAACATGGAATTGAAGAGTTGCTGGAAAAACGGGTCGCGGACATTCCAGATGATGAAAAGAAAACAGTCATGGCGCTTTCGGTAGGGGCTCTCAATTCTCAAGGGGCTTATCAAGTGTTTCCGAGTCAGTCATTGGACGGGAAACCGGGTGTCGGGGAAGGCGTTGCCACGTTACTGGCGGGCGGTATCGATGCCGCAGACTTACAATGGGATCCGAGTGAAGCATCGACAACCATCCGTGTCGATGAAGAATATGTATTGGAACGGAATCCGGAAGTGCTGACTCTCCATGGAACATGGCTGGGCGGTTATGAAACGACTGATTTCACAGAGTATGAAGAAGTCTATCAGCATTTGCTGAACACAACGTCGATTCCAAAACTGTCAGCGGGGAAGACGGAGGATGTGTACATTTTCCATACAAATATCATCGGATCGGATAAACGATATATCGGAACTCTTCAACTGGCAAAATACTTATATCCCGAGCGCTTTGAAGATATCGATCCCGATGCTTACTTGAAAGAGTACTTTGAAAAATGGCTCGGTGTTGAGAATCAAGGGATCTGGTACTACACACCAACTGAAAAGGATTAAAAAATGAAGGAAGGAACAGTCGTTGCTCACTATCAGCATTCTGTAAAAAGAAAGGTTTTAATACTAGTTTTACTGACGGCTATATTGCTTTGCTCCGTCCTCTACTCTGTAAGCGTCGGAACTGTTTCCATTCCGCTGAAGGAATTGATCGGGATCGTTACACAGAGCGGCGAGGGATCGATGAATGCGTATATCGTCTATGAAATCCGCCTGCCCCGCATTGTCATGGCAATTATTACAGGGATGGCCTTGGCAAGTGCGGGAGTGATCATGCAGGTTTTATTGCGGAATCCTTTGGCGAGTCCGTTTACGCTTGGCGTATCGAGCGGAGCTTCGTTCGGAGCGGCGCTTGCCATCGTGCTCGGCACAAGCGTTTTCGGAATAAATTTGACGGCAGGAAATCAATGGATGATTGCGCTCAATGCGTTTGTCTTCGGCTGTTTGTCCGTCTTTCTCGTATACGGAATATCCCGGATGAAAAGCGGTTCGACGACGGTATTATTGTTGGCGGGAGTGGCGATCGGTCAATTGTTTTCGGCCGGGGTTTCTGCATTGAAGTATTTCTCGAATAACGAGGCACTGAAGGATCTCGTTGTGTGGTTGATGGGCGGCTTTTGGGGATCCAATTGGCAAGTGATTCAATTTTTGGTGCCATTGGTTTTCGTGTCATTCCTCATTCTTTTGAAGTTCTCTTGGGATTTGAATGCGCTCAGTTCGGGAGAGGAAGTGGCGAAGACGTTGGGGGTCAATGTGAAGAGACTTCGAATTGCCGCGTTGTTCCTCGTCACGCTCGTTGCTTCTGCCACGATCGCTTTCACCGGCATCATCGGATTCATCGGCCTGGTGGCACCGCATATCGGCAGGATGATTATCGGGGTGGACAACCGGTATTTGCTGCCGTGCGCCTGCTTAATGGGGGCCATCATCCTGCTGTTATCCGATACATTTGCGCGTACAGTCCTGTCCCCGATTGAAATCCCGGTCGGCATTATCACATCTGCGATCGGGGCGCCGTTTTTCATTTGGCTGCTTGTTCAAAAAAGAAAGGATTATTGGGCGTAAGGGGGGAAGCTTTGTGACTTTAAAAATCAATAATTTATCGATGTTCCTTGGGAAGCGGCAAGTGTTGAAAAATATTAGCGCCCAATTTAATCAAGGGGAGATTGTCAGTATCATCGGCCCAAACGGCGCTGGCAAATCCACTTTGCTCAAATGCCTCGCCACCATTTATAAAACGGCAAAAGGGGCCATTACGATCAATGGCCGGGACATCACGACTATCCCATCCAGAGAACTAGCCACTTTAATCGGCTTCGTCCCCCAGCATTCGACAAGCCATTTTCCCTTGACCGTCATGGAAACGGTCATGCTCGGGAGGAAGCCTTACATTAAATGGGGCGTCCAACCTCGCGATTTGGAGGCAGTCGAAGCAGTGATGAAAACGCTGCATATCGACTCGATGAGTGCCCGATTTTTGGATGAATTAAGCGGAGGGCAACGGCAAAAAGTACTGTTGGCCAGAGCATTGGCGCAAGAGCCGACAATCCTGATGCTGGATGAGCCGACTTCGGCATTGGATATGAAGCATCAATTGGAAGTGCTGGAATTGGTCAAGCAGTTTGCAGAGGACCAGCACCATTTGATCATCCTGGTGCTCCATGACCTGGAATTGGCCTCCCGTTATTCGGATGTCCTTGTTTTATTGAAAGAAGGGGAAATTCACACAGTCGGCAAGCCGGAAGATGTATTGACTGTCGACAATTTGGCATCGGTCTATGGCGTTGAATCCAAAATTGAGAAGGACGAGTATGGACATAAAATTACGGCGATCCAGCCGATCAGTGAGGGGGTTCTCCCGGTATGAAAATTGATGTGACAGGTAAAGTCGATTTCGCAGAAATGTGGCGGGAAGGCATTAAAGACTGGGACGGCAATTTGCCGGAGCGGATGGTCAATGACGACTTGGAAGAGTCGTTTTGGGAGCAGATGATGGAGCGGAAATCAGGCGTGGACGCGTACAGCCTCTCGATCAGCGAAGAATTGCTTACGCTTGTCGGGCAAAAGGATAAGGTGCTGGAAATCGGACCGGGCTGGGGCAATTATACGTTTTCATTGGCGCAACATGCCCGGCACATCACATGCGTGGACAGCTCCGCCAGTGTCCTTGCCTATTTGAAAGAGGAAAGCGGAGGAAAAGGGCTGACCAACTTGGATTATGTCCATTCCAAATGGGAGGATTTTCAGGCGGAAAAAGCCTATGACGTCGTCTTTGGAATGAACTGCTTTTACCGCATGTTCGACATTGCGGAATCGATGCGGACGATCGATCGGGCGGCGAAACGATTGGCGATCGTCGGCATGACATCGGGCCCGCTCGCGCCGCACTATACAGATCTGCAACAATCGGGCTATGCGTTGAAGATGCCAAGGCGGGATTATATTCATCTGATCAATGTTCTATACGAACTCGGCATATACGCGAATTGCCGCATCATACCATTGACGAGGACGAACACATATGAGACGTACGATCAATTGCTGACGGCGAACCGGAGCAGATTTCCCGACGATTCAATCGATCCGCGGGTGCTCGGAGAGGCGCTGGATCGATATGTAGTCTACGAGAACGGCAAATATATATATTCGTATCCATTCCACAGCGCATTAATATATTGGACACCGGGAAGGGGAAATTAAAATGGCGACATGGGATTTATCGTCAACTTGTGCACATGTGTTAATTTGCAATGGTTCGAGCTGTTTGAAGAAGCAGGGGGAAGAAATGACAGTAGCCATCCGCGAAGCTTTGACGGAGCAAGGATTGGACGACCGCGTGCATACGGCGCGGACAAAATGCCAAGGACGTTGCAAAGACGCACCGACTGTCATCGTTTATCCGGAAGGGACCTGGTATCAGAAACTGACGCCGGAAGAGGCGGGGCCTTTGGCAGCGGCGATCGGCAAGGGGGAACGGTTGCTTGAAAAGGTGAGCCATACGTTCAATGGCTTAGGTTTCGACCGGCATAATGAGGCACCGGTTGGAATCAAGAAGACGGAAGAGAAGTTGAAGGCTGTATCGAAATAGGTGCCGCCGGGTACTATTCTTGAACATTCCTCGCAGAAAAGTGATTGCAGAAAGAACAGAGGTGTCCAGAAAATCGAGGATACGACTTTTTGGACACCTCTCAAGGTTTGGGCGTGAATAAATTCATTATTTACGGTGCCAAGGTTGATTACAACGGTCGGTTTTCAAATGGTGGTTCTACTGGTTTCGGCCCTACATTGGAATTGTCTAGGGCTGGCGTCTGTTTTCTTGCAAGTTGATAAAGGGCGGCAGCGACAGTTTTCGCTACGTTGTCCATTTTTTCTTTGCTGATTTTGTCGATTGTATCGGTTGGCTGGTGATATTCGGGCTCAAGCGGTGCATAAGTAAACACTGCTGACGGAATGCCGGCATCATGGAACGGTTGATGATCGCTTCGACCAACCTTACCGTAAGTAAGTGGCTCGTACACTCGTAAACTTGCGGATGCCCCTGTGTTTGTAATAATATTTCTTTGGCCATCCACAGTGAACATAATCATTTCACCTGCATTTTTACTGCCAACCATGTCAAAGTTGAACATCCCTACCGAGCGCGACTTTTCATCTTCAGTTAAGGTAGATACATAATGCCTGGATCCTAATAATCCAAACTCCTCTGCGCCGAACGTCAAGAAGCGAATCTCTGTAGTTGTTGGCATGTTACTGATGACTCGGGCAATTTCAAGGTTTACTCCAACACCGGACGCATTATCACTTGCGCCAGGTACTCCAGGAACGGAGTCGTGGTGGGATCCAAGATAAAGAATTTCCCCTGTTGCATGATTTTTATGCGGCGCTTTAGTCGCAATGACATTATGAGACGTAAATGTCACGAGCTCCCCGTCGATCCGTCTTTGAAATTCGAAAGGCTGGATTTCAACATCCAAGCCGTATGATTCATACTGGGATACGATATAGTCAACAGCTTGTCTTTCTCCTTCTGTGCCAGCGACACGAGGACCGATGTTTACAGATAGCTCATGCACATGTTCATAAATTTTTTCTTTATCAATCTTTTTAACGATTTTGTTGTCCATGGCCTGTGATGCTTGTTGATTCGGTGGAGCCGCATTGGCCGTAGCCGGCAAAAATACGAATGCCACAGCCATAAGTAGAGACAAAAGCAACCTCGAAGATTTCTTCATCTAATTCCCTCCAATACTATGATAGACAATCACCTAACTAGCAGGTATTTTTAATCTACCATAAATCGAATTATCTGAAAGGTGGAAAAAGTAGCATTGGTTTTATGAAGGGTACAC
The DNA here is from genome assembly GCF_000829195.1 of Bacillus sp. OxB-1. Taxonomy (GTDB): domain Bacteria; phylum Bacillota; class Bacilli; order Bacillales_A; family Planococcaceae; genus Sporosarcina. Next base: position 1,271,452 of record NZ_AP013294.1, read on the forward strand.
CAAAAAATCCTAACTGCTTAAAGTTCAATGGATTATTAGAATCTAAGTGGATACAATTTTACCTCTTATTGGAATTTAATTAATTCTATGCAACGTAAAAGTATGAGAATTGACCTATTTATAGATTGGTTTCGAATATTTCATCTAGTAAGTGCTGGGCACCCGTGCGCAGGTTCCAACAAAGTGCCGTTGGTTTCCAACCAATTCGAGGAGGTGTCCAACGACCGGGACGGGTTGTCCCACGAAGCCTGGGTTTTCCAACGAACCAGATGAGTTGTCCAACAAAGTGCCGTTGGTTTCCAACCAATTCGAGGAGGTGTCCAACGACCGGGACGGGTTGTCCCACGAAGCCTGGGTTTTCCAACGAACCAGATGAGTTGTCCAACAAAGTGCCGTTGGTTTCCAACCAATTCGAGGAGGTGTCCAACGACCGGGACGGGTTGTCCCACGAAGCCTGGGTTTTCCAACGAACCAGATGAGTTGTCCAACAAAGTGCCGTTGGTTTCCAACCAATTCGAGGAGGTGTCCAACGACCGGGACGGGTTGTCCCACGAAGCCTGGGTTTTCCAACGAACCAGATGAGTTGTCCAACAAAGTGCCGTTGGTTTCCAACCAATTCGAGGAGATGTCCAACGACCGGGGCGGGTTGTCCAACGAAGCCTGGAGGACAAAAAAAAGTGCCCGATACCCGAGTGTTCGGGTGCCTGGCACCTTACTTGGCCCTAGTTCACCAACCCTTGCTGAAAAGCGTAAATGACCGCTTGTGTGCGGTCTTGCACTTCCAACTTCGACAACAGATTGCTGACGTGGGTCTTCACCGTCTTCAGGGCGATGAATAATTCATCTGCGATTTCCTGGTTTGTTTTCCCTTTCGCCAGCAGGAGCAGGATCTCCATCTCCCGTTCCGTCAGGTCGTCATGAAGGGCGTGTTCGTTCCCTGATCGCATTTTCTGCATCATCTTCGTGGTCACTTCGGGTTCCAGTACGGTTTGCCCTTTCAAGGTTTCCCGGATGGCTTCTGCAATCCGCTTGGCATTCGATGTCTTCAATATGTAGCTGATAGCCCCGGCTTCGAGGGCGGGGTACACTTTATCGTCATCCAGGAAACTCGTGACGATGACGATTTTCGCTTCCGGCCATTCTCGGATGATGGCAGCAGTCGCTTCCGCTCCGTTCATCTCGGGCATCACCATATCCATTAAAATGATGTCGGGGCGCAAGGCGAGCGCTTTTTCCACGGCTTCCCGCCCATTGACCGCTTCTCCGATGACTTCCATATCCGGCTGGATCTGCAAATAGGCGGATACTCCGATACGCACCATTTCATGGTCATCCACTAACAGGATCCGAATCATATGCCTCTTCTTCCCCTTTCCTTGCAGGTATTTTCACTTCCACAATCGTTCCTTGAGAAGGGACGGAGACGATTTTGCACGTACCCCCGATTTCAATGGCCCGCTCTTTGACGTTTTGCAAACCGTAGGATCCGCCTTTGCCGTCATTTTCCTTGAAGCCGACGCCGTTATCCTGCACCCGGAAAATGGCCAGATGATCCCGTTCGATGAACAGCACATCGACTTCGGTTGCTCGAGCATGACGGAGCGTATTGGATAGCGTTTCCTGCGCAATGCGGAATAAATGATCTTCCGCTCCTTTCGACAAGGTGACTTCCTCCAGACGGTAGCGGATATTGAAATTCACTTTCTCTTTTAATTCGACCAATAGTTCTTCCAAGCCTGCCGCAAGCGATTTGTCGTTGAGCGCGGCCGGACGGAGATGAAGCAGCAATGCCCGCATTTCGAGTTGAGCCTGTTGGACGATTCGCTCCACTTGGCGAAGTGGCTTTTGAGATTCGGTGTCTTCCTCCTGTTCCGTGAGAGCGGATAGCAGCATCGATGCGGCGAAAAGCTGTTGGGACACGGAATCATGCAGTTCCCGGGCGAGTCGTTGCCGTTCCTGTACAATCCGCTCCTGAATCAGTTTATCTTGCGCCTCCGCCCGTTCGTCGGTAATCCGCTGCAAGCTTTTCCGCTGTGATTGGAGAACGGTGGACACCGAATCGATGGCTCGGTCAATCCGTGGCGTAAACGTTTCGTTCTGTTGCTCGCCTTGCTCATTTTCGAGCAGTCGGGTTAGCCGTTCCTCCATCGCTTTTTCTTTCGAACGTCCCAACACTCCTGTCCAGAGGGCGATGCCGAAGCCGAGGAGGAGCGTGGTCATCAAAATCCACCAACCGAGGGGAACGTCCGCGAACTGCATTTCATAAAAAGCGGACCAGCTATCATGCAATGGCAAGTCGAGAAGGAAATAGATATAGACGGCTGTGATTCCGGTCAATAAAACAGACAGGAACAAGCCGCGGCCGATGATTGCCTTCATTTTCGATTCACCTCGATATCCCCGATCCAGGTCGACAACGTGATGATCAGTTCCGCGTCGTCATCCCGTTTCCCTTCATAACTATCTTGCATGCGAAGACTTTCATTGATTAAACGCTTCTTATATAAATCAAAAATCCGCGCATCCCCGAACAGGGTCGTGTAGTGGATGCGGACCGGGATTTCATAAGGGAGATCGATCTTGATTTTCCCGATGCCTTGTCGGACTGAAATGAAGGAGGTCCTTTTTGGCAGTACTGTATCCGTCACATCGACGTGGATATCCCCGAAAACACCTTGGATATGGATATCTTCCCATTCATACGTGGAGAACGGGGACGATTGGACGGAAAATAATTTATTCTTCCAGATGCCATTCGGTGTTTCCCTGTGAAATTCCTTTAGGGGGCGGATGATTTCTTCGGAAGGCACGCCCATCCATAGCTTCCGCAGCACATAAACGAGGCCGACGAATATGAGCAAGCGTAAGCTCCAGAGGGTGAAGAGTGCCATGGCGATGAAAAACAGACCAAGGATAACCGTCCATTTGGAACGTTTGCGCATCCCGTAATAGAGAAGTCCGGCTCCAAGAAGGACGAACATGATATTTCCATTGTGGAAAAATGCCGCTTCGACAAAGACGAATAGGAGGAAGAGAAATCCCCAAAATGTGATTTTACTTGTGTCGATGGAATTCATTTTGCGTTTCCCCCTTCTTGATGTCGGACTTAGTAAGAGGAAGGCGGTCGCCTTCCTCTACCATTCTCTTCTAGTATTACACAATTTCCGCTTCTTTTGTCGTACTTTTTTCCAGTGACTCCAGGCGGCGTTCCATTGACGAGATTTCAAATTCCCGGTCGATTTTCCCACCGAGATCCTCGATATATTTCTTCATCTCGGCAGTCGAGCCCATTCCGCTCTCTTGCGTGCCAGGTGAGATGAATTGGTCCATCCGCCGGTGGGCACGCGTCACATTCTCTTTCCCCATCAGTTGGAGTTGGCGTACTTTCATATCTTTCACTTTATGTTTCATTTCCTCGAATTTCCGTTCCAATGACAATAATTCATAGGTCGTTTCGGAGATGCTTTCGGAAAGCTCCGCCGCCCTTGTTTCGTAGGCGAGCACTTCATCTTCCGCAAAATCGACCAAGTCCGCTTCGCCAGCCGCTTTTGCGAGCTCCAGCTGGCTTCGGCGTTTTTCTGTCATGTTTTCGGCTTCTTCCAACTCCTTCTGAAGCGCCGTTTTCAACTTGCTTTGCCGTTCGAGCAATTTGCCGATGGATTCCGTCTGTTTTTCCGCTTCACGAAGGTATTGGTTGAGCATGGCAATGGGGTTTTTGTTTTCCTTCTTGTCGAATAAAGTATGAAGATCCGCTTGTACGGAATATTTGAATCTGTTCCAAAGTGAGTTCATCTGATGTATCCTCCTCTTATTTGATAATTTCCTTCCATTGTCTTTCGAAGTTATCGAACGGATCACTCGTTTCGGCAATCACGTTGCTGTTCTCGGAACCTTTCCATTTGCGCAAAACGTAGAGGACGCCGATGAGGGCGATGATTCCAAAGAATGCTGGGACGTTTGTGATGGCTGTCAACAGGCCGATCAGCAGGACGCCTCCCCAAAACAGTTTGGATAAGGTGGATTCGCTTTTTTGCAGATGGTGGAATCCGGCGTAGGCGATCAGCACGGAAAAGGCGAGGCCGAGCATCGATCCAAGGTTCGTTAGGACGACAATCCCCGCAATGATGCCGAGGACGATGAGACCGAATTTTTTCATGTGTAGTACCTCCTTTTGTTTATACTTCGATAATACCGGGTTCCCGGAAATCCATGAACGGGCGGAAAACGGATTTTCCGCTACGTCTTAAGGCTGAGCGTACTCTAAGTAAAACCGCCAGATATCTATAAATTACGATAATTTACTTGTTTTTCAGAGGAAAAACAGGGGGAGATGCCGAAGAAGGAAGAGGGAAGAAGCATCTGCAAAGCCGATGTATAAAAATATTTTAATATTATGAGTGAATAATCATTCATTTCAGGAGGTCGATGGAGAAATGAGAGAAGTTGTCATTGTCGAAGGAGTCCGAACTGCGGTGGGAAGAAGGAGGGGAAGCTTTGCAGGTTATCGGGCTGATGAATTGGCCGCGATTGTCTTGGAGGAAGTCGTCAGACGGGCCGGCGTGGAGAAGGGGGACGTGGAAGACGTCATTTTAGGCTGTGTCACGCAATACAATGAACAAGCGATGAACATTGCACGCACTGCCGCTTTGATTGCCGGATTTCCAATCCACGTGCCGGGCGTGACGATCGATCGCCAATGCGGCTCCAGCCAGCAGGCGGTCCATTTTGCATCCCAGGCCATTGCGTCCGGAGATATGGATATCGTCATCGCGGGAGGTGTCGAGAATATGACGCGTTCCCCGATGTTTTCCAATATGGCAGAAGCCGAACCAAGCCCGAAGCTGACGGAAAAACATGAAATCATCAATCAAGGCCATTCCGCCGAGCGGATTGCGGAGAAATGGGGATTTTCACGCGAAGATCTGGACCGCTTTTCGATGGAAAGCCATAGACGGGCGCTGGAAGCAATCGCGGAAGGCCGTTTTCAAGATGAAATCGTGCCTGTTGAAGTCCCACAGGAGGACGGAACAATTCGGATGATGCAAGTTGATGAGGGGCCGCGCGAAGGCTCGACGATGGAAGTGCTCGGCGGATTGCCGACCGTGTTTGATGAAGAAGGTGTCATCACTGCAGGAAATGCGAGCCAGATGAGTGACGGGGCTTCGGCCGTCCTGCTCATGTCCCGCGAAAAGGCGGAAGAGCTTGGTCTCAAACCGCTTGCGCGCATCGTGGCCCGTTCGGTCGTCGGATCCGATCCGACTCTGATGTTGACAGGTCCGATTGAGGCGACAAAGAAAGTATTGTTGAAAGCCGGCTTGACGATTGCGGATATGGATACGTATGAGGTGAATGAAGCTTTCGCACCTGTACCGCTTGCTTGGCTGAAAGAAACGGGCGCGGATCCGGCGAAATTGAATCCGAATGGCGGTGCCATCGCACTCGGGCATCCGCTCGGAGCGACCGGAACGCGGATATTCGTTTCCATGCTCAATGAGTTGAAGCGGACGAACGGAAGATACGGGTTGATTGCTATTTGTGAGGGGATGGGCATGGCGAACGCCACAATCATCGAGCGTTTGGAGTAGGAATAAAGGTTTGAATTGCAAGAAAACATCAGTTGAGTGCAATTAAATAGTCGTTGAATGCAAGCAACCGATGCACGGGCGCAAGCAAATCAGCCGCGAACGCAAGGGAAATGATCTGGAGTGCAAGCGAACAAGAGGGGGGATTTCATATGGAAATGAAAGAAATCACAGCGATTGTAACCGGAGGGGCTTCAGGCCTTGGGGAGGCGACAATCAAGAGGATTGTTGCTGCAGGCGGGAGAGCGGCCATTTTCGACATGAATGAAGAGCGGGGCCAGGCGCTTGCCGAGGAGCTCGGGAATGACCGGGTCATCTTCCTGAAAACGGATGTGGCGGATGCCGGAAAAGTGGAAGCGAACGTGGCAAACGTCAAAGAGGTGTTCGGAAAAATCAACGCCGTGGTCAACTGTGCGGGAATCGCGACACCGGGGAAAGTGCTGTCAAAGCGCGGCCCGCTCGACTTGAGTCAATTTGAGCAAGTGATCCGTGTCAATTTGACCGGCACGTTCAATGTGATCCGTCTCGCAGCCGAAGCGATGCAGGATAACGAACCGAATGCAGAGGGGGAGCGCGGCATCATCGTCAACACCGCATCGGTTGCAGCGTACGAAGGGCAGATCGGACAAGCGGCGTATAGCGCTTCGAAAGGAGGCGTCGTCGGATTGACGCTGCCGATTGCACGCGAACTGGCATCGAGCGGCATCCGTGTCATGACCATCGCTCCGGGGTTGGTGGAAACACCGCTTTTCGCAGGCCTTCCGGAGGCGGCCCGTGAATCGCTCGCTGCGATGGTGCCGTTCCCACCAAGGCTCGGACGTCCGGAAGAGTATGCACAACTGGTAGAGAGCATTTTCACCAATGTCATGCTGAACGGAGAAGTGATCCGTTTGGACGGCGCCATCCGGATGCAGCCAAAATAAGGAGTGAGGGGAGACGCAGATGAGAAGATATCGTTTCGAGACGGATGAGCATGTACTATTCCGCGAGTCGTTGCGCAAATTCCTTGAAAAAGAAGCGGTTCCGAATTATGAGAGATGGGAGAATGAGCGGCTCGTCCCGGTCGCTTTCTGGAAGAAGCTTGGGGAGATGGGATACCTCTGTCCACAGGTCGATGAAAAATATGGCGGCCTGGGTCTCGATTTCAGCTTCGGCGTCATCATCGGCGAGGAGATGGAACGCGTCGGTGCGGGGCTGACCGGTGTCGGCCTGCATAATGACATCGTCGTGCCCTATATCGAATCGTATGCGACAGAGGAGCAGAAAGCGCGCTGGCTGCCGGGCTGCGTCACTGGGGATTATATTACTGCGGTCGCCATGACGGAACCGGGAACGGGCTCGGATTTGGCGAATATCAAGACGACCGCCATCCGGGACGGAGATCATTATATCGTCAACGGTCAGAAGACATTCATTACGAATGGCATCAACGGCAATCTTGTTCTCGTAGCGGTCAAAACGGATCCCGGGGCGGAGCCGAAGCATCGCGGCGTCAGCTTGCTGGTAGTCGAGGAAGGGACGCCGGGTTTTACGAAAGGACGGAAACTCGATAAGGTCGGCCTCCATTCGCAAGATACGGCGGAATTGTTCTTCGAGGATTGCAGGGTTCCGGCGGCCAATCTGCTGGGGGAAGAAGGGCAAGGCTTCCGCTATTTGATGGAGAAATTGCAACAGGAGCGGCTCGTCGTTGCCTTGGCGGCCCAGACCGCTTCGGAAGACATGCTCGAAATGACGCTAGAATACGTCAAGTCTCGCGAAGCGTTCGGGAAACCGGTCTCTTCATTCCAAAATACGCAGTTCAAGCTGGCGGAAATTGCGACGAAAGTGGAAATCGGAAAAGCGTTCGTCGAATCGCTCCTTGAAGATCATCTTGCAGGCAAGGACATCGTCACGAAAGTCTCCATGGGGAAATATTGGCTGACCGAAACGGCCCGGGAGATTTCCGTTGAATGCATGCAGCTGCACGGAGGCTACGGTTATATGGAAGAATATAAGATTGCAAGGCGGTATCGCGATATTCCGGTCACGTCGATTTACGCCGGGACGAATGAAATCATGAAAGTCATCATCGCGAAGAATATGGGGTTGTGAACTAGGCATATCGGCACCATTTCAGTCATAGGATTGTTCGTGAACCATGCTTAATCAGCTGGACTGTACTTTAGCAGGATGCCTCCGGCGGATGTAACTTGCCGAGGCATGATTGATGGAAGGAGTTTGTCGCCTTTTCTGGGACATGCAGCAATGAAGATCGTGTTTTACCATTCATAACTCATTCAAAGGGAGCGATTATTATGATGCAAACACCACTCAATTTATCTTCATTCGTCAAAAGGGCGGAACAATTTTTTCCGAATAAACTCATCATTTCACGTACAGGTGAAAACATGATCCATCGGATTCCTTATGGAGAATGGGCGAAGCGGACGAGGAAGCTGGCCTCCGCTTTGACGGCGCTCGGTATGAAAAAGGGGACGAAAGTGGGGACATTCGCTTGGAACCACCATCGTCATTTGGAAGCATACTTCGGTGTGCCATGCACGGGAGCCATCCTGCACATGATCAATATCCGCCTGTCTCCGGAGCATATTGCCTACGTCATCAATCATGCGGAAGATGAAATTTTGCTAGTCGATGATAATCTGTTTCCGCATTTTGAGAAGCTGGCTCCTCTGTTAAAGACGGTCAAACATTACGTCATTATGGGGGATAGCAAGGAAGTTCCGAAGACATCGCTTCCAAATGTCCACTCGTACGAAGCATTGCTGGAGGCGGCGGAGGAATACGAATTCCCGGAAGACCTCGATGAAAATACACCAGCGGGCATGTGTTACACATCCGCGACGACAGGTAATCCGAAAGGGGTCGTCTATACGCATCGCGGACTCGTTCTGCATAGCTTTGCGCTTGGCTTGGCCGATGCGATGGGATTGGGGGAGCGGGATATTGCCATGTCCGTCGTGCCGATGTTCCATGCAAATGCGTGGGGAATCCCGTTCGCGGGCGTCTTCTTCGGAACGACCCAAGTGTTGCCGGGGCCGGGCTTCAATCCGGCATTGCTGCTGGATTTGATTGAACAGGAAAAAGTGACGCTTACAGCCGGAGTGCCGACAATCTGGCTGGCAGCTTTGAAAGAGTTGGAGCAGAATCCGCGTGACTTGTCTTCCTTGCGGGCCATCGTCTGCGGCGGCTCCGCCTCACCGAAAGGGTTGATCCGCGCCTTTGAGGAGAAGTTCGGCATCCCGTTCATCGTAGGCTACGGCATGACGGAGACATCGCCACTAGTCAGTTTGTCCATTCTGACCTCAAAAATGGAAAATCTCACAATGGATGAACGGGTCGAGGTCCGCGCCTTGCAAGGGCTGGTCATGCCGGGGTTGGAAGTCCGGGTAGTCAATGAAAACGGTGAAGTGCCGTGGGACGGGAAGACGATGGGCGAATTGAATGTGAAAGGACCGTGGATTGCAAGCGAGTATTACAAGGATGAACGGACCGCGGAAGCATTCAAAGACGGCTGGCTCTATACTGGCGATATCGCCGTCATGACGGAAGACGGGTATATTAAGTTGATGGATCGGACGAAAGACCTCATCAAGAGCGGCGGGGAGTGGATCTCTTCCGTCGACTTGGAAAATGCCATCATGACACACGAGGCCGTATTCGAAGCAGCCGTCATCGCCGTGCCGCATGAAAAATGGGTGGAGCGCCCAGTCGCTTGCGTCGTATTGAAGGATGGGAAGGCAGCGGATGAGGAGATGAAAAAGGAATTGCTGACGTATTTGGAAGGCCAGTTTGCCAAATGGTGGGTTCCGGATGATGTCGTCTTCTTGGATGAAATTCCAAAGACTTCGGTCGGGAAATTCCTGAAAGCCGCGCTCCGGGAGCAAATGAGCGGCCATTTCCAAGGGGTTTGATTCTAATGATGTGAAAAAGTGGGGGGCTGTCCGAAAAGTCCAGGCACAGAGTTGGATACTAGCAAAAAGCAAGGGCGCCGGGAGACTCCTGCGGGAAAGCCGGCCGACGAGACCCCGCACGGCTGTAAGCCGGAGGAGGCTCGTCGGCTGGCCCGCGGAAAGCGACCAGAGCCCTTGCTTTTTGCGTGTTTAACCGGAAAATCCACTTTCTGGACAGCCCCTTTCTTACCTCCAGTCAATAGCTTTTTAAGAAATAATTTGTTTGGTGGGATACATTCTCTGTTCGGGAGGGGGTGCACCCCCTCCCGAACAGAGAATAAGCATGCCAAAAAGACCTAACGATTTTTCATTTTTTCGCAAGGTCATTTATGATATAGTGAATTTAATGGATTATGAGTAGTTGGTCGCTACTTCGTAATCATAGGTTTTTCCGTGTGTGATCAGGTGAAAGGCTAACTTCAAGAACTTATTCATACACGCGATACACGCAACTTTATGGGGCTTTCCCTGAGGTTGCGTTTTTAATTTGTCATAATACTCCACAAGATGGTTCTTGATTTTTTTCCGTAACGTAATCATGGTCTTCACCATAAAAAACAAGATTTTTCGTAAATGACGATTTCCTCGTCGATTGATAATATCTTTCATTTGATGTTTCCCGGATTGATAGACACGCAAATCAATACCGACATACGCATTTAATTGCTTGTGGGTTTTAAAACGGCGGATGTCCCCTAACTCCCCGATAATTCGAACAGCTGTTGTTTCGCCTATTCCTGGAAAGGACATTAGTACTTGATATTCCACTTTGGGTGACCATTTGTTTGATGAGCTGCTCTTTCTTTTCCTTTAAATCACTAATTCTACGGGCATAGTCGCGTACCTGCTCACATCGAATATCGTTTCTTGAGATGGCTGGATAGGAAAGCCTAGCTGCCTCCAATAGACATTGTCCTTTTGCTTCCGCTCGCTGTAGTGACAGGTTCTTTTTAGTATTTTGCTTCAAACGATTACGAATGACCGTTCTCGAATGGTCAAGTACTTCTTCGGGATGCGGATATAACTGGACAATATTTAAAAAGAGCGCAGAACGTGTGGAGAACAGGGTTCCCAGTTCAGGAAAACTTAGTTGTAATATCGCATGCATTCGATTATGTAAATGGTTTAGTTCTGCATCCAGCTCGGCATAATAACGTGACCATGCTCGCATTTGTCCATAATAATCATCTTCCACGTAGGTATGAACACGTTCGTTACGGAAATGTGTCCGGGCTAATCCATGGGCATCCGCTTTATCTGTTTTTTGTCGTCTCATTGTCTTGGTTTCTTCATTTGCTTGAATGGGATTTAGACAGCAGTAGGCGTACTGATAATCTTGAAGAAATCTTTCTAACCCTTTTGAATAGACGCCTGTTGCTTCGAAGACAATTTCAGGTGTTTGCCCATCCTGTGCTTTCAGTTCTTGTAAGGTATTGTGGAGCTTTTCAAAAGATGGACGATTATGTAGGATCTCTCCCTCAAATTCACATTGACGATGACGATTGTAAATAACCATCGTACTTTTTCCCATACTGACATCAAATGCCACGACATGTTTAATCATAAACTGTTCTCCTTTATAGCCAATCATAGAAGTCTTCACAGTGCCTTATCGATTCTATTTTCTTATACACGATCTCGAAGGACCCAACATACTAATCTGATTCAAATAAGGGTGTGAAGTGGGCCGGTTTTTAATACGGATTCTTTGTTGATCCACGAGGCTGTTCGGCTTTCCTCCACTTCTACTATAAAAAAATAGTAGCACAAACCATGGCCTTGGTTTGTACTACTAATGTTAGTATGTTTTTGAAGTGAGATAGGAGAATAAAATCTCTTGAGACCGCGTCCCCAGAACTTCGGCGGCACGCTAACAGGGAGCTCTGCGCTCATACCTAAGGCATCGCGCTCATAATTTCCGATTTGCGCTCATATTCGCGTACTCCGCGCTCATAACTTTCGTTCTGCGCTCATACTCCCGTGCTCCACGCTCATAACTTCCGATTTGCGCCCATCCCCCCGTGCTCCGCGCTCATAACTTTTGTTCTGCGCTCATACCCCGGTGCTCCGCGCTCATAACTTTTGTTCTGCGCCCATCCCCCCGTGCTCCGCGCTCATAACTTTCGTTCTGCGCTCATACTCCCGTGCTCCACGCTCATAACTTTCGTTCTACGCCCATATCCCCGTTCCCCGCGCTCATAACTTCCGTTCTGCGCTCATACCCCGTGCCTGCGCTCAACTTCCGTTCTGCGCCCATACCCCCAGGTCCTTGCTCATATAACTCAGGCTTCCGGGCAGCCTTTCAATTTGTCAGGAAGTTCTGTCGGCCCCGGTTTGGCGAATCAGTGAGTTGAGAAAGGCGATCACTCTGTGGGAAGCGACTTCGATTTGTTTCAGTCCGTCTTCCGCAACCGGGATAGGTCGTTATATAAAACATGATATAGGCCATCTTTATCCACAACTTTCTATGACTCGATTTAAAATTCTGAAATTATAAACATTATTCTCAGGTTATCCACATGGCTTTGTGAATAACTTGATGGGTTATAAAGATATCCACAAAGTTTTATAGTGAAAAAATGAACATACCCCTTGCGAAAAACACGTATAATAAAAGAGGAAAGTCGGAACTTTCCAAGTACAATCGCGTCATATGTTGGAGGTGTCAATGCCTGAAATTAGTAGGAGTCCTACTATAAGGGACGGTGGATGCTGAGAATTTGCAATTTCAGCTAAGTCACGGCGGAGGAGCTTTCAAACAAGCCCCAGTAATCTGAACCCAATTACGCCGAGGCATGATTGAGTGAAGCGAGTGGAGGATGCTAGTGGAAAATTGGATTACGGAATTTATGAGCCAATTCGGTTATTTTGGCGTACTTGCATTAATATTGCTGGAAAATATTTTTCCACCGATTCCATCCGAAATCATTTTGACTTTTGGCGGGTTCATGACGACATATTCCGGGATGACGAAGACCGGGGTCATTCTGGCCGCAACAATTGGCTCTGTGGTAGGGGCAATGGTGCTTTATTGCATCGGGTTGCTTCTGGACGTGGCGCGGTTGGAAAAGTTGGTGGATCGTTGGGGGCACTTGCTGCGCTTGACGAGGAAGGACATTCATCGGGCGGATGCGTGGTTCGATCGGTATGGACCGTGGACAGTTTTGTTTTGCCGGCTGATTCCGCTCGTTCGAAGCCTGATTTCCATTCCGGCGGGCATGTCGAATATGAACGTTTTGTTATTCATTTTTCTGACGACAATCGGAAGTCTCATTTGGAACACCGCGCTCGTTTCGATCGGGGCGGCGGTAGGAGAGAATTGGCATTCCATCGTTGAGTATATGGACATTTATTCAAACATTGTGTACGTTATTATAGGAATTAGCGGTTTGGCGGTTTGCCTCTGGTATATCCGATTCCGCAGAAAGCGAGCATAAGAGACTTATGGAAATTATTGAATTAATCAAAGCGCTGATTTTAGGATTTGTAGAAGGGATGACGGAGTTTGCTCCGGTTTCTTCGACAGGGCACTTGATCATCGTAGACGATATGTGGTTGAAGACGACAGAATTTCTTGGAGATCGTTCAGCATTCACTTTTAAGATCGTCATTCAATTAGGTTCTATTTTAGCCGTCATCGTCGTCTTTTGGAAACGGTTATTCAGCTTGGTCGGCCTGTACAAAATTGATGGGCAGAAGATGAATTCCCGATTCAATCTGGCTCATGTCGTCGTGGGCATGCTGCCAGCGGTAATTGTCGGGTTTGCCTTGAAGGATTATATTGATGAACAGTTATCGGGCGTGGAAACGGTCATTTTCGCGTTGGTTGCCGGATCCTTCCTCATGCTGGCCGCCGATAAATTCGGTCCGAAGAAGCCGAAAGTGAACACGCTGGATCAGATTACATATAAGCAGGCTTTCACGGTCGGGCTTGTGCAATGTCTATCCCTATGGCCTGGGTTCTCCCGCTCCGGAGCGACGATTTCGGGCGGTGTATTATTTGGAATGAACCACAAAACCGCAGCTGATTTCACGTTCATCATGGCTGTGCCGATCATGGCGGGCGCGAGTCTCGTTTCCGTCATGAAGAACTGGGAAGAGCTTTCGATGGATGACTTGTCTTTCTATATTGTCGGGTTCGTCAGTGCGTTCATTTTCGCATTGATTTCCATTCGATTCTTCCTGAAATTGATCTCCCGCGTCAAACTCGTACCGTTTGCGATCTATCGGCTTGTTTTGGCTGCGGTGTTGGCCGTTATCGTGTTTATGTAAAAATGAAAAGACTGCAATGGCAGAAATGCCGATGCAGTCTTTTTCGGTCTCTAAGGTGCCAGCGTCTAGACATCATCCGTGGACTTTGTGAATTGTGGCTGTACCTGTCATCCCGGATTAGGAGTACACTTTCCCCACTTCCGCAATCTCCACCGGCCCCGAGTAAGTCGAACTTGCCGCTGATAAAATCTCCTGTATTTCCCCGTGATGCGGCAAATGCGTCAGTAGCAATTGTTTCACCTGCGCCTGTTCCGCAAGTTGTCCCGCTTCGCTGCCACCCATATGTCCCGGTGCTTTGCCGACATGTTCTTCATATAAATTCGCTTCACTGATCAATAGATCGGCGCCTTGCGCAAATGGTACAAGATCATCGCACCATTCCGTGTCCGCGGTCAGGACGATGCTGCGGCCGCCCGATTCGAACTTCATCGCGAGGCAATAGACGGGATGGACCGTCCGGCAAAACGACACCGTGAAGGGCCCGATGGAAAGGACGTCTGCTTCCGTAATTCCGACGCCCATCGTCTGTTCTTTGTACGTCAGCTTCGCAAATTCATCTTCGTCATAGACGTGGCCATAGATTGGCAAGATAGAATTTTGTGCGCCGAGATAAAACTGGATAAGCCGGCTATATTGCAGACTGCCGATATCTGCAATATGGTCTGCATGATAATGGCTGAGAACGACCGCGTCTAACTGATTGAGCGGTAAATAATTTTGCAAGGAAGCCAGCACTCCGCTGCCGCAGTCAATGAGACAATGAAACCTGTCATGCTCAATCAGGAACGACGATGTCGCACTGTTTGCCTTTGGATAGCCGCCCCAAATGCCAAGTGGGGTGATTTTCATTCGAACCCTTCCTTCCGATTTCTTTATTTTACGATATTGTACATGAAAAGAAGCGGGAGCTGTTCATTTTGGTTCGGGCAAAAGCATTTGATTTGACCATAATACCATCAGGGGTATACTATGTAAGTATTATAAGAATGGAAGGAGAATGGGAGTATGGCAAATGTTGCGACGGTATACACGACCTCTACATGTCCGTACTGCACGATGATGACCAATTATTTACGGGAACAGAACATCCCTTTTAAAGAAGTGAACGTGCAGGTGGACCAAGAGGCGGGACAGCGACTCGTTGAAACGACGGGGCAAATGGGCGTACCGCAAACCGAACTGAACGGCAAGTGGATCCTTGGTTTCGATCCGGCGGGCATCCAGCAAGCGTTGAAAGGATGAGGAAACCGACCTCCTCTTTATTTTGCAGATCATGCAGTATCCAGACGCCCGAAGAGATGGAACAAGAATTGAACCGACGGCTGTTTCCCCGCATTTGCATTGGCCATGTCGCGTTGTTCCTGACAGGTGTTGTTCTGGTGTTACTTGAATTATTCGGCTAGGCAAAACTTCTCACCCACGAAGGGTGGGAAGTTTTTTGCATATTCTATAACAGATCTTCTGCTAAAATTAAGAATATGAATGGAATGCTTATTCAATAAGGAATTCCAAATGGCAGGTGGACAATGTGAACGAAAGAATACTGATTATTGAAGATGAAGAAAATATTGCACGAGTCCTTCAGTTGGAATTGGAGTTCGAAGGCTATGTTACCGGCGTGGCACATACGGGAACGGAGGGGCTGATCCAGTATAGGGAGCAGGAGTGGGACCTCGTTTTGCTCGATCTCATGCTGCCCGAGCTGAATGGGTTGGATGTCCTGCGGCGCATCCGGGCGACAGAAATGGAAACACCCGTCATTTTATTGACCGCCAAAAATGATGTCGCGGATAAAGTCGCCGGCTTGGATCTGGGGGCCAATGATTATGTGACAAAGCCATTCGAAATCGAGGAATTGCTGGCGCGCATACGGGCCAATCTCCGTTTTGCCAGAAAGCCGGCGGAACAAGCGGATACCCATCTTCACCAATTCGCTGGATTGTCCATACAGGAGCAGACTCGCGAGGTCATTCGGGATGGAGTCCCAATTGAATTGACCCCGCGGGAATATGATCTTCTGCTTCATTTGTTAAAGCATCCGAACCAAGTGTTGACGAGAGAGCAATTGCTGGACGCCGTCTGGGGCTACGACTATTATGGGGACACGAATGTCGTGGATGTCTATATCCGGTATGTCCGGAAGAAAATCGACAATGGAGACCCGCAGTCACTCATCCAGACGGTCCGTGGCGTCGGGTACGTATTGAAGGAAGCGAATCATGAAACTTAAGACGAAGATTCATTTGTTTTCCACGATGCTCATGCTGATCATATTGGCATTGACGAACATCGGGATCTATTTTCTTTTCGAAAAGATGGTGCAGGATACGGAATACCGTCAATTGTTGACACGATCGAAGGAGTTGACAGCCGCGCTGAGCCAGACGACGCCTGAGACGGACGTGGCGACCGTTTTGCGGGCGTTCCTTCCACCGAACGGGGCCGTCCGGGTTTCGAAAGTAGCCGGAAAGGAAGTAGTGGCCCAATCAACTGATGAGTGGAGGTCGTTCAAGGGAAAGATCGACTCCGATGAACCCTACACGATTAGCCAGTTCGACGGCGCGGATGTGATGGCCATTCAAGTGCCTGTCATCTTGGCGACCGGGGAAGTGGGACAGCTGACAGTGATGGAAAAAATGGAGATGGCTGGCCATAATCTGCGGCTTCTCAAATTCATCCTTCTGTCGGTGACGGTGCTTGCGATGATTCCGATCTTGGTGTCCAGCGTCACCTTGGGAAGGATCGTGACGCAGCCGATTGAGAAATTGATTGCTGCCATGTCGGCGAGCCGGCAAGCCGGAACTTACGAGAAAATCACGGTTACGAATGAAGGGAAAGATGAGCTGGCCGAAATGGAGCGGACATTTAATGGCATGATGGAGCAGCTGGAGCAAAACTATCGGAAACAGGAGCAGTTTGTGTCAGATGCTTCCCATGAGCTAAAGACGCCGCTGACGGTCATCGAAAGCTACGCGCGCCTTTTGTCAAGGCAAGGATTTGGGAATCGTGCGGTTGCCGAGGAAGCGGTCGGCGCCATTATCGGTGAAGCGGGACGGATGAAAGGAATGATCGAGCAAATGCTGGACTTGGCGAAAAACCAAGGAGCCCTGACATTCCAAATGGCGGAGACTGATGTGTTTTCAATAGTGGATGCGACCGTGCAGACGATGAGCCGATCGTTCGGGCGTGAAATCTCACTTCATGGAGAGGGGCCTGTTAGGGTGCGGACGGATGAAGATCGGTTGAAGCAACTTCTTTTCATTCTCCTGGATAATGCCCGGAAGTACAGCGATCGGGAAATCAATACGTCTGTAGAGAACAGAAAAAGTGGAGTTGAAATCATGGTCCAAGATTTTGGCAGAGGTATCCCCGAATCCCATCTGCCACATATTTTCGACCGTTTTTATCGCGTGGATGAAGACCGCAGCCGGAAAACTGGCGGAACAGGGCTGGGCCTTGCCATCGCGAAAGAAATAGCAGATGGTCTTGGCGCCCGATTGTTGATCGAAAGCAAGGTAGGAGAGGGAACGACAATCCGTTTGATCTTGCCGAAGGACGGGAATCTCATTGAATTCTAATGTACAGGTTCTATGATGGAACAAAGGAGTGAAATCAATGAAGTTTGTGAGGAAACCGTGGTTTATTCCCATTCTATTGGCCATTGTCATTCTCGTCGTGGGCAATATATATACAAATCGCATCCTTTCCAAAGATGAGCCGTTGCCGGAGCAGGAGGTGCGGACGCAGCTGGAGTCGATGTACGGGGCTCAGGTCGGACCGCTGAAGCAAAACGGCTCGGTATATGAAGCGGAAATTTCCCGCGAGGGTGGCATCTATCGCGCTGAAATCGACGCAGTAACCGGGAAAGTGCTCGCTCTGATTCAAACGAAGGAGACGTCGCCGCTTGCGACCGATACCGAAAAGGAAGCGGCGTCACCACCCGACCAAGACCCTGTCCAGGGAACGACGGGTTCCGGACAGGATCCGGCAACACAGAAGCCGGAAGAAAAGCCGGCCGCCGGGACTTCCCGGGGCAGTCAAGCTGAGGCACCCAAAACCCCTGCCCCTGCAACTCCACAGCAATCAGCGCCCGTTCCGAAACCGGAGAAGCAGACCGTGCTCATTTCTGAAACGCAAGCAGGGCAAATTGCGCTCGGCCAGTTGAATCGGGGCGTGTTAGCGGAAGTCGACGACGTCGAATATGTGAAATCGACGGATGGCGGCTATTACCTCGTTGAAATCGAAATCGATACCGATGATGAGTTGGATGAGGTCACCTATCAAATCCATGCGATCTCAGGAAAGATAATGTCTGTTACATGGGATGAGTAGCCACTCATCCCATTATTAATTGATTAGAGCAACTTGTATGCCTAAATAGGCCTAATTGATCAATTTACTAGAATTCCCTTGAAAAAGTTTATAGTACCTTAGGAATGTGCCGATATGAAAGTAGTAGAATGAAAGAATGGAGATGGTAGGATTGGCTTCCAAGAAGAGTATCGCTTGGAAATTGTCGGCGCTGATCATTGGCCTGTTTTTAGTGTTATTTATCTTTTATACAGCATTGACAAGTAATATTTTACATGGGAAAAGCATTTCGGATGCAGAAGAATTTGCCATTGAAAATACAAAGTTGAATGCGACAATGCTGAGTGAACGGTTCATGAAGACTGAGCAGATGCTTCAGACGACGAAACATATAGTTGAAACGCTGCAAGCGGAGCAGACACTGACGGCGGATGAAGTGATCCGCATTATTGAAAACAATTTGGAGAAAAATCAGGATGCCACCGGAATGGCGGCCATCTTCGAACAGGGGTCACTTCCACTAGATGAAACCGTGGACGGACAACTCATTGACTCCCAAAAACGTTTTATCCCGTATCTCTATAAAGATGGGGAGACCATTCAAACGGAAGGGGTAGGCGGATATGAAACGCAGGGAGATGGGGACTGGTATTTAATCCCGAAGAATGAAAAACGGGCGACTTTGACGGAGCCGTATGAGTATGACGCAGGCGGGCAGACGGTCTTGATGACGACCATTTCCGTGCCGCTTCTTACGCAATCCGGCGAGTTTTTCGGCGTGTTGACGACGGATCTATCCATCGACTACCTGAATGATCTTGTCACGTTCATCAAACCGGAAGGCGGATATGCTTCCATCATCACAGACCAAGGATTCCTGACTGCCAACAGCATCAAAGAAGAAATGAACGGGACGAATATGCAGGATGCCATCGATTGGAAAAGCGTCAAAGCGGATATTGACCAAGGTCTATTCTCAACGCTTTATGTTGATTCCCAAAGCCTGGGAGAGAAGTCCTTTAACGCATTCGCCCCCATTACGCTTGAAAACATAGAAGAGGTGTGGACGGTCCAGACTGTCGTTCCGAACTCTAAAATACTTGAAACGTTTAATGCCATTCTCTGGTTGACCATTGTGGCAGCCATTGTCATGGTTCTTCTAATGGCAGGAGTCACTCTTTGGTTTATCTTCAAACAACTGAAACCACTCGCCGCGCTGCAACAGTCGATTGAAACGGCTGCACAAGGGGATTTGACGCAATACGTCGACGAATCGACCGTCAGGCGTGATGAAATCGGGGCGGTTGCTATGGCGTATAACCATATGCTGCACCAGACCAATCATGCTATTTCTACGGTGATGGACTCTTCTTCCCGGCTTAATGAATCATCCAACCAGGTTCATCAAGTGTTCGAAGAAGTCGTCGCGTCGAGTCAGGAAGTGTCCGTTGCAGTGGAGGAAATCGCGCAAGGTGCCTACAAACAATCGGAAGATACCGAAGAGACGAGCCATCGGATGGTTGACTTGGCGGATCAGTTGGACCAGCTCGCACTTCTGTCAACGAAGATGAATGAGTTATCCGAGCAAACGGTGGAATCTACCGAAAAAGGCATGGCCGAAGTTGAAAAACTGCGTAATCACAACGAGTCGGTAAATGAAATGAATCAAAACGTGCAGCAGCAAATCGATGCTCTGACCAATAAAATTTGGAACATCAACCAAGTTATTTCATCGATACAAGATATTACGGCACAAACGAACTTGTTGGCGCTGAATGCCAGCATTGAGGCTGCTCGCGCAGGAGAACATGGTAAAGGCTTTGCGGTCGTTGCAGAGGAAGTCCGGAAGCTTGCAGAACAGTCCCGCGTCGAAACGGAAGTGATTCAGAATACGGTGCAAGAAATTATGATGGAAACACAGCAAACGGTTGCGGTCATTGCGAAAAACGTCGAATTGATGGAAGGGCAAAATGAGTCGGTTTCGAGCACGGAATCATCTTTCAATCGAAATTTCGAATTGACGGAACAGATGAGCCGAACCATTGTAGACCTTTCCGCCAAATTGTCACAGATGATGGCCCATAAAGATCAAGCGTTACTGGCGATCCAAAGTGTCTCTGCCGTGTCGGAGGAAACGGCAGCTTCCGCTGAACAAGTGAGTGCTTCTGCCATTTCCCAGCAACAGGAATTGGAACGGGTTGCCGAATCGACAAGCCAGATGAATCAAATTGCAAACGAATTGCAGGAAATCGTCCAGCGTTTTAAATTATCTTCGGATTAATCGACCATTCTCATCAATTTCTAATGAAGGTCTTCCGGTTCTCTCATCTTCCGTGGATATAGTAGATGTAGAAGGAGGGAACAAGAATGAATAAATGGATGATCATTCCGGCGTTGGCAGGTACAATTGCCATCGGTGGTGTAGCAATGGCGAACAGCTCAGACGCCGAGGCGCAGGTTTCTTCGCAAAAGATGTTGACGCTGCAGGAGGCGAAAGAGATCGCCATCCAACAGTACGGCGGGCATGTAACGGAAATTGAGTTGGAAAAGAAGAGAGCAGGCTATGTGTATGATGTGGAGTTAATCTCCAAGGGCATGGAATATGACTTGGACATCAATGCGAAGACAGGTAAGATTACACTGGATGACCAGTCAACCACGAATGCAGACGGCAAGTTGCTCACAGAAGAAAAAGCGATCCGCATTGCGAAAGAAAAGGCGGATGGAACGCTAAAGAAAATTAAATTGGATGACGATGATGGTCGGGTCGTATACGAATTGGAAATCCGGGACGATCAGTTTGAATATGATATCGAACTGGACGCTGTTACGGGCGAAATCGTGAAATTCGAAAAAGAACGTGAGTACAAAGCCAAAGCAGCTGCCAAACCTACGACAACGGCCGCACCGGTGGAGCATACGTTGACTGTAGCAGAACCGAAGAAGTCGGATAACAATGCAGCTGTCAAGACCAACCAGAAATCATCGATGATTACGATGGAACAGGCGGTCGCCATTGCGAAACAAAAGGCTGCCGGGAAAGTGACCGACAGCGAATTGGACGACGGCGTCTATGAAATTGAAATCGAAAACGGCGACACTGAATACGATTTTGAAATCGACGCTTTTTCAGGAGCAATCCTGTCTTTTGAGCAAGACGATTGATCTAGGCATGATGAAAAAAGCATAAAAACACAAAGCACCCGCCATCCGGCCGTCATTCCGGTTGGCGGGTTTTTCGTGTTTTAGATTCGTTTTTTCAGTCAACCATTCGTTTCCGATAAAGAAGAAACGTTGCTATAAACACGATGATTCCCCAAAGTAAAATCCATCCTAAAGGAAGGAGAACATCGGAGAACTGAGCTCCGGCTTCCACTTTTGTTGCGATTTCAATCAATTGAATGTTCGGCAAATAATTTGCCGCTTCTAAGACAGGGTAGCGGTCCGCTAAAGAGGTGATGGAGGAGCCGAATGAAAAAAGCAACATCACCGGTAAAATGTATACGGAGGCTTCCATGACCGATTTGGCAAAGAGGCCAAGTAAAGTTCCGAGTCCAATATAAAAGAAGGAAGAGAGCAATAGTGCAATCCCGATGATTCCGATGTTGGCAGGGTGATATTCTGCAAGAAATGCACTGAATACAATGACCAACGCGGTAGATAGAAAGGACAGCAAGCTTTTGCCGCTTAAGATTTCCAACGTACTGGCAGGGGATAACATGAGCCCTCGCAGAGTGTTCTTTTCCTTTTCTTCCGCGATCAAACAGCATTGGACGAAAGTCGCTACCATCGTGAAACTCAAGTTAAAAAGCATGAAGAAGGTATCAATTGATTGGACGCCCATCCGACCGTAAAAGGCAGCGAGCAGCAAGGGCATGAAGATGACGATCGAAACCGCCATATTCCGTGAAAAATCCTTATAATCTTTGATGAATATTGCGCTTACCCGTTTCCAAGAAAATGTCATGCCAGTTTCCTCCCTGTCACTTTTACAAAAATATCACCTAACGTCGGCTCGTTGGAGTGGATTGCTGCCACCTGATTTGTCTTCATCAGATCAAACAGTGGCTGTGCACCATCCGTGCCTGCCGGCAGTATGATTTTTTGATCATTTGTCAATTCCACGGTAATGGTGGAGTCTGAGTACCGTTTCTTCAATTTGTCAGGAGTATCCAGTAATTGGATTTTTCCTTTGTTTAAAAAAGCAACCCGATTACAAAGCGTCTCCGCTTCCTGCATGTCATGTGTCGTGAGGAAGATGGTCGTCCCCCTGGCATTCAACGCACGCAGCCCTTCATAAATATGAAGCGTGTTGGTTGGGTCGAGGGCGGACGTCGGTTCATCCAAAAACAATAGCTCGGGCTCGTGAAGCAAAGCGCGTGCCAATGTCACCCGTTGCGTCATCCCTTTGGATAAGGTCGATACCCGCTTTTTCTTGTCTTCATTTAAATTGACAATGTCCAGCACTTCGCTGATCCGAGCAGTAGGTACTCCGTATAAATCGCAATAGAGTGATAGATTGTCATAAATTGACAACCTTCCGTACAAGCCGCTATTATCGGTCAGTACGCCAAACCGTTTGCGGTATTCCGGTTTTTTCATATTACCCACAGGCACTCCAAACACTTTCGCTTCACCGTTTGTTGGATGTAACTGCCCGGTCAATATTTTAATCGTTGTCGTCTTGCCCGATCCACTCGGTCCAAGGAAGCCGAAAATTTCTCCTTTTTCCACTTGGAAGTCGACACTTTCGATTGCAAGCTGATTGGCAAACAGTTTTGCCAAGCCATTCACCTCAATAATATGCTCCATTTTTCATCCTCCTGAAATGTTTGCTGTTTGTATGTCTATCCTTAGATTACAAGCTACAGATAGAGTCGGCATTATTTCTTGGATGAAAAGAGTCATTCAGAAGGTAAGTGGAGTATATCGAGGGTTCAGTGGATGCAATATGTTACGGGAATTCGTCCTTATTGTTGAAATCAATCGATTTATTTCCGGGGAAATAATCGCATTTTCCCCATTATTTGATCCCAAGCATCTCTTTCAGTTCGGCCATCTTGGATTTCGACAGGGGAATTGTCGATTTTTGGGCATCTTCCAACACAAGGCTATAACTATTCCGTGTCCACGTGATCACTTCCCGGACTTTCTGCAAGTTGACAATATAGGAGCGATGACAGCGGAAAAATCCGAAAGGCAATAATCGTTCCTCCAACTCCGCCAAAGTAAAGACACTCGGGAAGGACTCACCTTTTATATGAAGGTAAGATTGACCATCATTACTTTCGATATACTCGATTTCCGGAGGGTTGAAGAGGACAATCTTTTCATTCACCTTTGTTGGAATCTTCTCAAAACGGACAGGCTGGGATAATTCAATTTCTTTTTCCGCTTCGCTCGATTCCTCTAAGTCTCCATTGGTTTCCATCTGGACAGGGAGCAGGCCGCTGTCGTCCAATTTAAACACTTTGTCGGCAGCTGTAATTGCGCTCTCCAAATTGCCTGTCAATAGTAAAACCGCTTTGCCCGAATGTCTAAGTTGTTGCAACAAGGAAAGATAAATTCTCTTTGATTCCAAATCAAGGTTCTGATCGGGTTCCTCCAATAGATAGACGGTCGGGTTCTGCACAAGCAGACAAGCAAATTGGACCCGTTTCGTTTCCGAGTAGGATAGTTGTCTGATTTTCACTTTCCGCTTCTCTTCCAGATGCACAGCTTGCAAGATGGCTTGAATGGATTCTGTTGAGGAGTGGAGGCGCTTTGTGAATTGAAGGGTTTCCTCTATCGTAAGCCGTTCATAAAGTCCTGTCTGAAGAAATAAAAAGCCGATATCCTGATTTCTACCTGGATTTCCGCCATTAATGCGAATTTCCCCTTGGGATAATTTCATGTTGCCCAGAAGCAGGGCGATCAGTTGCTCGCGCACATTGACGCTGGAATGTAACGCGATTACTTGGCCTTCCTCAACCGATAAATTGAAAGCCGGGAAAACTAGCATGTCATGAATCCGCTTTTCTGCTTCCTTGAATTGTAGAACCATAACCGATCCTCATTTCCTCATATCTATGTAGTTGTATTATAGCAGGTAACGAGGAGCGCCAACGAGAAGTTTTATGGGTCTTAAATAGAAGACACCCCTTCCGCACGTTACGAAAGGGGATGTCTTATTTGAAGCATTTAGCTTGCTTTTCCAATCAGACCGGATTCCTCGAGAAATTCTTGGGCGACGCGTTCGACCATCATGCCTTCGTTATCGACTTTAGCATTCATTTTCTGCATCGCTTCTTCGTCGATCATCCCTTCGAGCTGTCTGAGGACATCTTCAATTTCAGGGTAATCCTTCAACGTTTCCTTCCGTACGAGGGGAAGTGCATGATAAGGCGGGAAGTATGACTTATCATCTTCCAGGACGCGCAAATCATAATCTTGTAACTGTCCATCCGTCGTGTACGAGTTGATGACATCGACTTCCTTAGCGCCGATGGAGCGGTACATGATGCCGTGGTCCATTCCTTTGACATCCTTGAATTTCAGCCCGTACTCTTCCTGAAAACCGGGCAAGCCATCCGGCCGGTCGATGAATTCAAAGACCGCCCCCAATGTGAAATCCTCCGAATAGGCGGCGAAGTCACTGAATGTATGGACATCGAGCTCTTCGGCTTTGGCTTCATCGAGCGCGAGGGTGTACGTATTGTTGAAGCCGAATGTGTTGAAGGCGATGATGCCGTCCCCGTCCACGAGGCGCTTCGTCGTTTCAAGCGTCTCCTCCGCAGTACCGGGATCCGCGTGGTAATAGTTGACGACGATTGTCCCCGTATAATCCGGGATGACGTCGATATGCCCATTGATCATTGCATTCCAGACGACGTTCGAGCCGCCCAGATTCTCCTTGTAGATCACTTTGATATCTGTCTTGTCTTCAATTATTTGCCCCATCACATGGGACAAGATGATGCTTTCCGTATTGTTTCGCGAACCGAGCGTCAGGGAGTCTTTTTCAATGAGGATGCAACCCGACAGGATACTTGTAATGAGTACCACCAGGATGCCCATCCGTATAATCCTCTTCATCATCTCAACCCTTTCGGCGTCGTCCAGCGTTCCACTCCACCGAAGAACGTCTCCAGTAGGATCGCTAATAGTGCGGCTGGGATTGCACCGAGGAGGATCAAGCCGTCTATCCCGCGTGTGATGCCAAGGAAGATGAAGTCTCCCAGTCCGCCAGCCCCAATGAACGCGGCGAGTGTTGCCGTACCGACGTTGATGACAGCGGCTGTCCGGATTCCGGCCATGATGACGGGAATTGCGAGTGGCAGTTCTACTTTAAACAGGATTTGCCGACTCGTCATACCCATGCCCTTTGCCGCTTCGGTCGTCGCTCGGTCAACGTCTTTGATTCCCGCATACGTATTGCGGATAATTGGCAATAGTGAATAAAGGAATAGTGCGGCAATGGCGGTTTTTACGCCGATTCCGAAGATGGGAATCATGAAACCTAATAGCGCCAGGCTTGGAATCGTTTGCATAATACCCGCCCCACCAAGGACAAAAGTCGTCAGTTTCGGAACGCGGGTGATTAGGATGCCGAGGGATACGCCAAGCACAATGGCAATCAGCATGGAGAAGAACACGAGCTGGATATGGACGGAAGTAGCTTCAAGCACTTCTTTCCATCGCATCTGTGATTGTTCTAGGAGTTGGTCCCATATGGAAAGGTTATTCATTGTGCTACCTCCGCTTCCGTCCACTGGCTCGACATGGCGGATAAGAGGGAACCGCGCGTTACAAGGCCAACCAATTTAGATGCTTCATCCACTACCGGAATCATGCCGAATGTCGTTTCTTCCATCAGTACGATGGCATCTTTGGCCGTTGCGGTGGATGGCAGGGCGGGTTGTGCTGGTAACATGATTTCATCGATTTTCTTTATGCTGTCCAATTTCTTGATAAGATCGTATGCAGAGACGATTCCTAGCAAGTGATGGCCCTCATCCACCACGATCAGGTTGGTGATTTTGCGTTGTCGGATTAAAGAAAGTGCTTTTTCAGGAGAACGATGAGGAAGAGATGTGATGACCGATTCCGACATGATATCCGTGACTGGCATCAATTCCGGATTTTGGATGATCCGGTGTTTTCCGATGAATTCCTCAACAAAACCGTGGGCCGGTTCATGAAGTAATTTCTCTGGAGTGTCCAACTGAAGTAATGTACCGTCTTTCATAATAGCGATGCGATCGCCCATTTTTAAGGCTTCATCCATGTCATGTGTGACAAACACGATGGTTTTATTTAATTTTTTGTGAAGGGAAATCAGTTCGCCTTGTAATTGATCCCGTGTCAATGGATCCAGCGCGCTGAACGGTTCATCCATTAGTATGATGTCAGGATCTGCTGCCAGTGCCCGCGCAATACCGACCCGTTGCTGCTGCCCCCCCGATAATTCTTTCGGATAGCGGGTTGCGTAGAGATCTGGATCGAGACCGACCAATTCCAGCAGTTCGCGCACCCGAGGTTTGATCTTTTGAATGTCCCAACCATTCAATTGGGGCACGGTCGCAATATTCTTTTCAATAGTGTAGTGGGGGAATAACCCGATCTGTTGGATGACATATCCGATACTTCGGCGCAGCTCGGCTGCATTATAAGAATTGGTATCCTTTCCGTTGATGGAAATCATACCGCTGCTGTGAGGTTCCATCCGGTTGATCATTTTCATCGTCGTGGACTTCCCGGAACCGCTGGGCCCGATCAGGACTAGAAATTCACCTTCCGGTATGTCGAAGCTTACGGATTTTACAGCTTGGAATCCGTCTTCGAACGTTTTACTAACATTTTCAAATTTAAGCATGTGTACCTCCTATAGTTTTTTACAAAGTTTTTTTCTTCGAATGTTAAATGAAAAAATAACTGGAAGAAAATAAAAAATAAGACATGGGGGCAACCGAAGTACCAGTTGCAAAATGTCTTACTCCAAGAGTATACCATAAACAATTCAGAATTTCAGGGAAGTCTGTAAAGGCTGACTATTTTGGGGTGGTAAAAATGCACTCCCATTGTCCGAAGGTATCTATTTCCAGTACAATCGATTAGGAAAGGATGTGCGCGGGAGATGACTATGAATATTTTTATTGTGGAGGATGACACGGCGATTTTTCAATCCTTAAAGGAGCGTTTGGAACAATGGGCTTTCCGAGTGTCGGGGCCGGTTAATTTCCAGGATGTCATGGGGGCTTTCGTTGAAAATGAACCGCATCTCGTCATTTTGGATATCCAGCTTCCGGCGTATGACGGTTTCCATTGGTGTCGGGAAATACGGGCCGTATCGAAAGTGCCGATCATTTTCCTCTCTTCCCGGGATCATCCGATGGACATGGTCATGGCGATGAATATGGGGGCGGATGATTATATCCAGAAACCATTCCACACTGATGTCATGCTTGCGAAAATTCAAGCGGTTCTTCGAAGGACGTATGCGTACGGGGAAGAGGCGACGGATTTATTGGAATGGAACGGCGCGGTCATTGATTTGAAAAAAGGTATAATCCGGATAGAAGGCAAGGAAATTGAATTAACGAAAAATGAATTTTTCATTTTGAGCATATTGGTGGAATCCAAAGATGAAATCATCTCGCGGGATGAACTGATTCGCAAGCTGTGGGATGATGAGCGATTTGTGAATGACAATACATTGACGGTGAACATTACGCGATTGCGCCAGAAGCTTGCGGATATCGGGTTGGGGGATGCCATCGTGACGAAAAAAGGGATGGGTTATATGGCGGTCACCTTATGAAAAGGATGGAAATGTTCGGTGGATACCTCAATGATCGGAAAAGTTGGATTCTCTTTTTCGTTGGTTCGCTTGCATTTACTGATATTTTAATTTGGATTGACAAAGGGCTGGCGGTGAAGCTGGGTTCCATTTTATATTTGAATATCCTGCTAATCAGCGCCTTTATCGTGTTCTTTCTATGGCGGTATATAAAAGAAACAAAATTCACGAGAGAACTAGGGGCTCTGCTGGAGGGACCTCTCGCAGATTGGCAAACGGCTTTGCCGGATCCACAATTCGTTCATGAAGACAAGATCAATGAATTGCTGCAGGATGTAGCGGAGGAGACCAATCGGAAACTAGCTGAGATTCAGGCGGCGACCATTATGGAAAGTGATTATACCGCCGCTTGGGTGCATGAAGTGAAAGCGCCGTTGACGGCGATGAAAATGGCGATTGATGCCCATCGCCAAGACCCGGCCATCCGAAAAATCGAAGCGGAGTGGCTGCGTGTGCATCTGCTCATCGATCGTCAGCTATATATAGCCCGCATGCCGACATTGAGTGCGGATTATCTGTTGGAGAAAGTCGAAATCCGGGAGCTGCTCAATCCCGAAGTTCGGGAACTGCGGTCCTGGTGCATTGAGAAAAATATTGCGGTCGATTTTGACGGGGAGGACACTGTCGTAGTCACCGATAGAAAGTGGTGCCGGTTCATCATCCGGCAAGTGTTGACGAATGCGGTGAAATACAGTCCTGTCGGCGGCACGATTTTCCTGTCAGCGAAAACAGCATCAGACGGATATGTCAGATTGACCGTGCAAGATGAAGGCCCCGGCATTCCTGCTCGTGATCTTCCACGCATTTTCGACAAAGGATTTACAGGCGGCGCGGGAAGACTTCATAATGCGGCGACTGGACTCGGTTTGTATCTGGCTCGGCAGGTGGCGGAAAAAATCAACATTTCAATGACCGCGCAATTCGAACTGAATAGAGGAACCGCTGTGCATCTGACATTCCCGAACGAAAACGACTTCGATGCTACACGAACGTGACAACAATGTCACATTGCATACCCTATTTGTCATTCGAATCAAACGACCGGAATAGATCGGCACGGTAATATGAAGACATAGCAAACAGGGAGGCAAAAAATTATGGAGTCAACCAATACTGTGTTACATGCACAAAATGTCCGTAAGTCGTTCGGGACGCGGGGGAATGTGCAACCCGTTTTAAAAGGGATCGATCTGCGCGTGATGGAAGGCGAATTTGTTGGTATTATGGGACCTTCCGGGGCTGGGAAGACCACCTTATTGAACGTCCTTGCGACGATTGACCGCACAACGGAAGGATCGATACTTATCGGAGATTCTGATATTTCGAAGATGAAAGATCGGGAACTCTCCGCATTCCGCCGCGATAAATTAGGTTTCATTTTCCAAGACTATAATTTGCTCGATACACTGACAGTGAAAGAAAATATCCTATTGCCGGTGTCGCTCGGCAAAATGAAAAAGCGGGTGGCGGAAGATGAATTCAAATCGATTGCTGAGATTTTAGGCATTACCGAGTTAGCGAATAAATACCCGCATGAAATATCAGGCGGCCAGAAGCAACGGACATCTGCGGCACGCGCGCTTATTAATAAGCCGTCCATGGTCTTTGCGGATGAACCGACGGGCGCACTTGATTCGAAATCGGCATCGTCGCTTTTAGGTACACTGGAAGATGTCAATAAAAAACGCGGCGTCACAATCATGATGGTAACGCATGACCCCGTTGCATCCAGCTATTGCAGCCGGGTCGTCTTTTTGAAAGACGGGATGATCTATTCCGAATTATACCGGGGCGATCAGACGAGACAGGCCTTCTTCCAGGAAATCTTGAAGGTGCAAGGCGTGCTCGGGGGTGACAGCATTGACGCTCTTTGATCTCGTCATCCGCAGCATGCGGAAAAATATCAAGCATTACTATTTGTACTTTTTTGCGCTGATTTTCAGCGTATCGCTATATTTCGTGTTTGCGACACTGCAGCATGATCCGGCGGTCGTTGCGCAATCCGGCGGCAAAATGGGCACAAGTTTCAAAGTGGCCGGCATTTTATTGCTAGTCATCGCTGGAATTTTCGTCGTCTATGCGAATGCTATCTTTTTAAAAAGAAGAAGCCGGGAAATCGGGCTGTACCAATTGATCGGTCTTACCAAAGGTTCTGTCGTACGTCTTTTGATCATCGAAAATACGCTCCTGAGTGCAGGGGCTTTGGCCATCGGGATTGGTGCCGGTATTTTGGTGTCACGTCTATTTTTATTGTTGTTGATGAAGTTGGTCGGATTCGACGGTTTTATTGAATTGACGTTTTCGGTCACCGCGGTCATCCAGACGGCCGTCGTCTTCCTGGCGATCACCGTTCTGACGTCCGTTCAAATGCTTTCTGCGGTATACCGAAATTCGCTGCTTGGATTATTCAATGCAGAGAAGAAGGGAGAGCATCCGAAAGAGCCGAAGACAATTCGCTCCGCCGCATTGGCCTTGATCGGGGTTGGACTCGTCATTTTCGGTTACTGGCTGTCGGGACGCATGTTGAATGAAATGCTGTTCTTCAACATGTTGGCCGTCCTCGCGACAACAATTCTGGGGACGTACCTTATATTCCGCATTGCGATCGGTTGGTTGTTCCATCAGATCCGGGCGCATAAACAGGGGCATCTCGGGTTGTATGACAGTCTGTCGGTTGCGTCACTCATGCATCGGATGAGAGGAAACGCAAACTCATTAACGATCATTACGGTGCTGTCCGCGATGACGCTGGCCATGCTCGCGGGTGCGTACTCCCTCTTTTATTCAACGGAAAAAGAGACGCGGTATACTATGCCGTTCGATTTCATGTTCGAGGGAGGATCCTCCTCGTGGTCTGACGCGGAAGATGTCTCAGTGGAAGATTTTGAAGCTGGCTTGAAAGCACAAGGGATCGAGTATACGACTGCGAAAATTGAGTTGCTAAGTGTCGCAGGCCGTTTTGAAAAAGGGGTATTCCCTGATTTTTGGGGTCCGATGGAAAAGATTTATGCCAACTTTGTCAATGCGAAGCAGCTGCAGCAAGCGGGCCTCCCAGTAGAAACGCCGGAAGAAGGGATGATCTTTTTCCATAGTGCCGAGACAAGACCGATTGCAAAAGATATCCGTTTCCCGTTCGAAGTGTATGTAACAAGTGTTGAAGGTGATCGTACATTTACTGTTGAGAAGTATGGAGAAGGGAACGTGGTGAACAACAGTTTTGGATACCAATTCGTAGTAAATGAAACGGATTTTGATACGTACAAAAGAACAATGCCTACAGAGAGTGAAGTGCGCGAGGTTCAAGTTTTCAACATTGTGGATAAAGAGCAACTCGTGGAAGCATCAGCAATTCGCAACCAAAAGAGACAAGAAGGCACATGGTCCCGCGGCGTCGATTACTACACAATGTATAAAAATGCGATTGAGTCGAATGGTTTGCTCATTTTCATCGCTGGGTTTTTGGGACTCGTGTTCTTGATATCGACAGGCAGCATCTTGTACTTCAAACAAATGACGGAGGCGGAGCAAGAGAGGAAAAGCTACGCAACGTTGCGCCAATTAGGATTTACCGTCCAGGAAATCATGCACGGAATCATCCGCAAGCAGGCATTTGTTTTCGGGTTGCCGCTGCTGATCGGCTTGCTGCACTCGGTGTTTGCCATCAAGGCGGCATCCTTCCTGTTCATGTCGGATATCACCTTTCCGGCTGCCATCGCAATGGGATTGTATATGCTCATCTATATGATTTTCGCATTGCTGACGGTCGGGTATTACCGCAAGACGGTGAAGGGTGCATTGTGATTAATTTGGAAGGGGCTGTCCAGAAAGTGGATTTTCCGGTTAAACACGCAAAAAGCAAGGGCTCTGGTCGCTTTCCGCGGGCCAGCCGACGAGCCTCCCCCGGCTTACAGCCGTGCGGGGTCTCGTCGGCCGGCTTTCCCGCAGGAGTCTCCCGGCGCCCTTGCTTTTTGCTAGTATCCAACTCTGTGCCTGGACTTTTCGGACAGCCCCTTCTTGTCTGCTGCTCATTCGTTCCTCTTACGGTTCAGCTCAGCCGCCACGAACTTCAAATCCTCTGCCAACAATGGATACAAATTCGGCCGGCGTCTGGCGGCCAGCGGATGATAGGCGACGGCGGTCCGATAGCCCCGGACATCATGCCAGCTGCCTCGTAATTGTTTGACCTCCGCTTCGGGGTTTTGGAAAAATGACTGTACAGCAACATTCCCTAGACAAAGGACGAGTTCGGGTTGCTGCTCTTCCAACTGCCTTACCAAATGGCGGATGCAAATATGCCGCACCGTTTCTTTGTCATAGGCGCGAATCGGCTTTCGTTTCAGCACATACGTGACATAAAGGGAACCCTTCGATAAGCCTGCCTCAAAAGCGGCCTGCTGCAATGTTTGTCGCGTCCCGCAGACCATCGGCGTCCCTTCGCGATCTTCCCGCGCGCCTGGATTATCGAGGACGATCATTATAGGAGCTTTGGGATTTCCTTCTCCCCAAACCATGCGGGTTCCTTGTTCATAGAGCCCGCATTCCTTACAATTTTTTTCGGAAGGAGGAGTCTTATCTTCGGGCCAAATTTCCGGGCAAAACGAATTCAACATTCTCACGCTCCTTGTGTTGAAAACCGACTTTTTACATTATCGGACAAAATTCGAACCGTACTCCTGCAAAATGCGGTCCACTTCTTCCACATGCTCCGGCTTCAGAAGTGCTTTCAAACGAGGCATGAAACTCGTTAAGTAGGCTTGGTCGAAAGTGCGGTCCGCTTGCTTTTGAAAACTTTCCTCGAGCAAGTGCTCCGCTTCTCCGACTTTATCTCCTTGCACTCTTTCCAAAATAAAGGATTGAAATTTTTGCTGTCCTACATTCATATGATCTCCTCCTAAATTGCTCATTCCGTAAAATTATTTCACACACTATAAAAAATAGACAGGTTTTCGATTGTCAGTTGTTTCATGGCATTCCCCGCTTCAGTTCATTTTGACTTTCTTTGGCAAAAAAAAGGGTGTGATTTTTTAAAAAAGGGACACTATAGAAGTTGTAAGCGGATTTATAAATGCGCTTAACAATAAAAAAATGGAGAGTGTTCAAATGAGGGACAACAACCAAGATCGTCAACGTCAAGAACGTCAAAACCGTAATAACAACAATAATCAAGACCGGAATCAAGACCGGAATCGGGAACTGGACAACTTGGAATTTGGTCAGGATTTCCTAGGTGAAATCCCACAGCGTAACAACAATAATAACAACCGCAACAATGAGCGGAATCGCAACAACAACCGCTAAGTGGAAATCAGCTCTGCATCGTCGAATGACGATGCAGAGTTTTTACTTTTTTGGTAAAAATATCCTAATAGAAATAGGGCTTTCCCTAATGGGAAGATTTGTGAATATTCTCTAGAATAGAGGGTATAGGGAAGGAAGAGTTTGTTTATTCATTCTCATGGTTAATCCGGGATAATGAAAAAAAAGGAGCGTGTCGTATCATATGAAAACGAAATTCGGTTTAAATTATTTTAAACCCATTGAACGATACTCCGGCAACTGGTCCGTTCTTGAGGAAAAAAGCCGGGATTGGGAAAACATGTATCGGCAGCGTTGGTCTCACGACAAGGTGGTCCGTACGACACATGGGGTGAACTGTACCGGATCCTGCAGTTGGAAGGTTTTTGTGAAGAACGGGATCATTACATGGGAGAACCAGCAGATTGACTATCCTTCATGCGGTCCCGACATGCCGGAATTCGAACCGCGCGGCTGTCCACGTGGTGCTTCGTTTTCTTGGTATGAGTATAGCCCGTTGCGTGTGAAATACCCGTACATACGAGGGAAGCTCTGGCGTATGTGGACCGAAGCGGTCACGGAACATAAAGATCCGGTGAAAGCTTGGGCAAGCATCGTAGAGGATCCCGAAAAGACAGCTGAATACAAGAAAGCGCGTGGGAAAGGGGGGCATATCCGTGTCGATTGGCGGGATGCGACCGTCCTGATTTCCGCGCAGCTCATATACACGATCCAGAAGTATGGACCGGACCGGATTGCAGGCTTCACGCCGATCCCGGCCATGTCCATGGTCAGTTACGCTTCCGGAGCCCGGTTCCTTTCATTGCTTGGCGGAGAAATGCTCAGTTTTTACGATTGGTACGCAGACCTGCCGCCGGCTTCCCCGCAGATTTGGGGAGAGCAGACGGATGTTCCGGAATCGAGCGACTGGTTCAATGCGGGCTATTTGATCATGTGGGGATCGAACGTTCCGCTGACTCGGACACCGGATGCCCACTTCATGACAGAAGTGCGCTATAAAGGGACGAAAGTCGTTTCTGTCGCACCGGATTACGCGGAAAGTGTCGTCCATGCCGACGACTGGATCGGTGCTGAACCCGGCACGGATGCGGCCGTCGCCCAAGCGATGACACATGTCATTTTGGATGAATTTTATGAGAAACGGCAAGAGCCGATGTTCCTGAATTATGCAAAGCAGTATACGGATATGCCATTCCTTCTCATGTTGGACGACTTTGAGAAAGGGGCATTCAAGGCGGGACGGTTCTTGCGCGCGAGCGACCTCGGCAGCCAAGCGGAAAACGGAGAATGGAAACCTGTCATCCTCGATGAGGCGGCGAATGAAATCATCGTTCCGAATGGCACGATGGGACAACGATGGGAAAACGAAGTGAAATGGAATCTGATTCTGGAGAACGAGGATGGATCCCGCGTCGAACCTGCCTTATCGCTTGTCGACCATGGGGCGGAATGGAAGGAAATCGTCTTCCCATATTTCGATAATACGTCCAATGGCACGTTCAGAAGACCGATACCCGCCAAGAAGGTCGCCATGAAAGACGGGACGGAAAAATGGGTGACGACCGTTTATGATCTGATGCTAAGCCAATACGGCATCCGACGGATCGGCAGTGACTTGGAAGCGAAGGGCTATGACGACCCGGACTCTTTCTACACGCCGGCTTGGCAACAGAAAATAACGGGTGTCAAACCGGAATTGGTCACGCAGATTGCATATGAGTTCGCACAAAACTCAATCGATACGGGTGGACGCTCGATGATCATCATGGGAGCCGGCATCAATCACTGGTTCAACAGTGACACGATTTACCGGTCGATCCTCAACCTTGTCGTGCTCACCGCATCCCAAGGGGTGAACGGCGGAGGATGGGCTCATTACGTCGGGCAGGAGAAATGTCGTCCGATCGAAGGCTGGAGTTCAATCGCCTTCGCACGGGATTGGCAAGCACCGCCGCGGCTGCAGAATGCTACGTCTTTCTTCTATTTCGCGACGGAACAATGGAAATACGAAGAAGCAGGAATCCAACCGCTTCTGTCACCGACGGGCGGCAAAGCGAAGTATGATCATCCGGCTGATTATAATGTCCTGGCTGCAAGACTCGGCTGGCTCCCTTCCTATCCGCAGTTCAATAAAAACAGCCTGTTGTTTGCGGAGGAAGCGGCGAAATCCGGTGCTGCGACGACGGAGGAGATTGTCCGGCATACGGTTGAAAGGCTGAAATCAGGAGAAGTTAAATTTGCCTGCGAAGATCCGGGCGCACCTGAAAACTTCCCGCGCACGATGTTCGTCTGGCGCTCGAATCTCGTCTCGAGTTCCGCTAAAGGACAGGAATATTTCATGAAGCATCTTTTCGGGGCATCGGACGGGCTGCTCGCTACGCCGAATGATGATATGAAACCGGATGAAATGGTATGGCGCGAAGATGTGGAAGGGAAGCTCGACCTTCTTGTTGCCCTTGATTTCCGTATGACGGCTACGCCGATGTATGCCGATATCGTATTACCGGCCGCCACCTGGTATGAAAAGGTGGATCTGTCCTCCACGGATATGCACCCATTTGTCAATCCGTTCAATCCAGCGGTCGATCCGCTCTGGGAGTCGCGATCCGACTGGGACATCTATCGGACGATCGCCCAAACGTTTTCCGAAATGGCGAAAGAGCATTTGCCCGGGGTCTACAAGGATTTGGTCACAACACCGCTTGCCCATGATTCCGTGCAGGAAATCGCACAGCCATACGGGGAAGTGAAAGATTGGAAGAAGGGCGAAGTCGAAGCAATCCCGGGAAAGACGATGCCGGGAATGACGATTGTCGAAAGGGACTACACAAAAGTGTATGACAAATATATTACCCTAGGACCGTTGCTGTCGACAGGAAAAGTCGGGGCGCATGGCGTCAGCTTCCCAGTCGCCGAAGAATATGAAATGCTGAAGAGCATCAATGGCGTTTATTTTGATGAATCGATCAAAAACGGTCTTCCGAAGTTAAATACCGCGAAGCAAGCGGCAGAGGCGATCTTGACGCTTTCATCCGCCACGAACGGCCGGGTTTCCCAACGAGCGTTCGAAGCGGCTGAAGAGATGACGGGGGTCGAATTGAAGGACATTTCGGCCGACCGGGCAGCGGAGCGGTTCACATTCGCCGCCATCACGGCACAGCCGAGGGAAGTCATTCCGACGCCGGTCTTCAGTGGATCGAACAAACTTGGCCGACGCTACTCGCCGTTCACAACGAATATTGAGCGTCTCGTGCCATTCCGGACATTGACAGGCAGGCAGCATTTTTATATCGATCATGAATTGTTCTTGGATTTCGGAGAAGCGCTGCCGGTCTATAAACCGACTTTGCCGCCGATGGTATTCGGACCGCGTGACAAGCAAATTGTAGGCGGGCAGGATTCCTTGGTACTCCGTTATTTGACGCCGCACGGAAAGTGGAATATCCATTCGACGTATCAGGACAATCAGCATATGCTCACATTGTTCCGGGGAGGGCCGACTGTTTGGATATCGGATCTGGATGCGAAGGAGCATGGCATCGACGACAACCAATGGCTGGAAGTGTATAACCGGAACGGCGTCGTGACGGCTCGGGCAGTCGTCAGCCACCGGATGCCGAAAGGGACGATGTTCATGTACCACGCCCAGGATAAACATATCCAAGTACCTGGATCAGAGATTACGGAGCAGCGCGGGGGCAGCCATAATGCGCCTACCCGCATCCACATGAAACCGACACAAATGGTCGGCGGATACGCACAACTGAGCTACGGATTCAATTATTATGGACCGATCGGGAACCAACGTGATGAGTACGTGGCGGTCCGTAAGATGAAGGAGGTCAACTGGCTTGAAAATTAAAGCGCAAGTTGCAATGGTTATGAATCTGGACAAATGTATCGGATGCCATACTTGTAGTGTGACGTGCAAAACGACATGGACGAACCGTGAAGGCGCGGAGTATATGTGGTTCAACAACGTGGAGACGAAGCCGGGGATCGGCTATCCGAAACGATGGGAAGACCAGGAAGTGTACAAAGGCGGCTGGCAGATCAACAAGAAGGGGAAATTGGAGTTGAAGTCGGGCTCCAAACTATCCAAAATCGCCCTCGGGAAAATCTTCTATAATCCGGATATGCCGGAGATGAAGGATTTTTATGAACCGTGGACGTACGATTATGAAAAATTGACGATGGCCGGCGACAGTGAACATACGCCCGTCGCCCGTGCCAAGTCGATCGTGTCCGGAGAATATATGGATCCGGAATGGGGTCCGAACTGGGAAGATCAGCTGGCCGGAGCGCATATTACGGGACCAACCGATCCGAATATCGAAAAAATTGAAGAGGAAATCAAATTCAATTTCGAACAAGCCTTCATGATGTATTTGCCGAGGCTATGTGAACATTGCTTGAATCCAAGCTGCGTCGCTTCCTGCCCGGCGGGTGCCATCTATAAGCGCGACGAAGACGGCATCGTCCTTGTCGACCAAGAAGCTTGCCGGGGCTGGCGTTATTGCACGACCGGCTGCCCTTATAAAAAAGTATATTTTAATTGGAAGACGAATAAAGCCGAAAAATGTACGTTTTGCTT
Source organism: Bacillus sp. OxB-1 (assembly GCF_000829195.1). Lineage (GTDB taxonomy): Bacteria > Bacillota > Bacilli > Bacillales_A > Planococcaceae > Sporosarcina. Next base: position 1,309,318 of record NZ_AP013294.1, read on the forward strand.
TCCGCGCATCGAATCCGGATTGCCGACAGTCTGCTCCGAAACATGCACCGGCCGGATCCGTTACCTCGGCGTATTGCTCTATGACGCGGATCGAGTATTGGAAGCGGCGTCCACTCCGGAACCGACCGACTTGTACGAAGCGCAATGTGATCTCTTCCTGGATCCTTATGATCCGGAAGTGATCGAACAGGCGAGAAGGGACGGTATTACGGAAGAATGGATCGAGGCAGCCCAGAACTCGCCGGTCTACAAGCTGGCCATCGAGTATCGCCTGGCATTCCCGCTCCATCCGGAATACCGGACACTCCCGATGGTCTGGTACATTCCGCCGCTTAGCCCGATCATGAACTATTTTGAAGGGAAAGACTCCATCAACAATCCGGATGCGATCTTCCCGGCTATCGAAGAAATGCGGATTCCAATCCAATACCTTGCAAATATGCTGACGGCAGGAGATGCGGCGACAGTGAAAGGCGGATTACAGCGGATGGCGATGATGCGCTCCTATATGCGGGCCATTTCCTCGGGCAAAGAGTTTGATGAATCGAGATTGGAGCGGGTCGGACTGACTGCCCATCAGACGAAACAGATGTATCGTTTATTGGCGATCGGCAAGTACGAAGAGCGTTTCGTCATCCCGACTTCCCATAAGGAAGGGCATATGAATGCATACCGCTCCCAAGGTTCCGCCGGATTTGACGGGATGGGCGATTACAGCATGGGAACCCAGAATCATAGCCAATTCAGCTACTCCATTATGGGGTCGGATGGCAACTGTGACGGCTGCGGTCCCGTCAACCCGGCGAAGACAGGGAAGGAAATCTATGAAGAGAACTTCTACGGGGGGATTTGGCGTGATTGATCTCAACCGATTGTACGAAGTGAAACAAGCGGCCGGATTCTTCGCCAACCAGTTGACGTATCCCGAGAAAACCACCTTTCATCCAAAGGTTCTGGAGGGGTCCTTTGACCCTTCCGACCCGGCCTATGAGGATATTGTGACCTATTGGCGCCTTATGCATGAATATAGCATGGATGAAATACAGGAGATGTATACCTCCACATTCGATTTCCAGAAAGAGACCACATTATTCATGACGTACATCAAGTACGGGGATTCGAAAGAGCGGGGGCAGATGCTGGCCAAACTGAAGGTGCTTTATGAAATGTTCGGTTTGGATATGCCGGATGGCGAATTATCCGACTTTCTCCCCCTTATGTGCGAATTCATCTATGCGGCGGAATGGAGGGGCGACCCAAGAGCTCCACAAAGCTTCTCTTTGCTGCTTGCTGTCATTGAGGACGGTTCCTTCCATCTGATGAAGGCACTCGAGAAATTTGAGAGTCCGTACTTTTATCTGATCAAAGGAATGAGAGAAACGTTTAAAACCTGTATTCGACAGGAGGCGTCTGCAAATGAGTGAACAATTTCTGTGGGTCATTTTCCCTTATGTCTGTATGGCAGTATTCATCGTCGGCCATATTTTCCGTTACCGAAATGACCAATTCGGATGGACGGCCAAATCGAGTGAGTTTATCGAGAAAAAGCAATTGATGGTCGGGAGCCTTCTGTTTCATCTTGGAATCATTCCGGTCATCCTCGGTCATGTTGCCGGCTTGGGCATCCCGAAGACGTGGACCCGGGCACTCGGCATCAGCGATCATATGTACCATATGGGGGCTGTCTGGGGCGGTGGATTTTTCGGAGTGGTGACATTGGTCGGGATGATCATTTTGACGTCGAGGCGACTCACGAATAAAAGTGTACGGCAATTGTCGTCCGCTTCCGACATGATCGTCAACACGCTGCTTCTTTTCATCGTTTTCATCGGGGTGTACAGCTCTCTTGTGACCAATAATTTGAATCCGGGCTTTGATTATCGGGATTCGATATCGGTCTGGTTCCGATCTTTGCTCATCTTCCGCCCGGAGGTGGCGTATATGTCTGTCGTGCCGCTCGCTTTCAAATTGCATATCTTGACAGGCTTTTTAATATTCGCCATGTGGCCTTTTACAAGGCTCGTCCACGTATGGAGTGTTCCTTTGAATTATGTAGGTAGAAGCTATATCCTTTATAGAAAGAACAGTCCAAATTAAGTCGGGATAGAGGCGCCTGCCTCGCCCGGATGGGAGAAATTGAGATGAATGGACAGCAGGATTTTGATTACCAGCAGGAAATAGAATCGCTGCGTGATAGGTTCAAATTTGATTTCATCGGGTTGGCGCTCATCCAAGCGGCCGACCAACGTTTTGAGCATAAATGGACGCATGTGTCGGGAAATCTGAGTGACCGTTATAAGCGGATTGTTCTGCAATCGGGAAAAGGGGTTGCCGGGAATGTCATCAAGACCGGGAAACCGACTCTCGTGGAAGATGTGGCGCAAGGTTTTTCGGCGGACGAACTGTTCAATTATCCGATTGTCGTAGCGGAGAAACTGAGTAGTTACGGCGCAATTCCGCTTTATAAAAATAACCGTGTGCAAGGAGCCCTGTTAGTGGCCTATCGGGAAAATCGTCGGCTGACTCCGCAGCAGTTCAAGGAATTCAAGGATGCGATCGGCCCACGTTTCGGCCCTTATTACAATATGGAGATGGTGAAGCTTTGATGCGCATGGAAGATTTTCAATTGACGGATTTGCTGTTGAAAATGTACGACAATGCATCGGAAGCCATCTTCTTTTTTAATCGGGAAGGGCAGGTCATTGCGTTGAATGAAACGGCCCGGTCAATCGTGGAGCCGGAAGTTGTCCATCAGATGATCATGGGCAACCGGAACGCCATTTGCCTGACGTGCAAAGGGTATACGAGCAGTCAGGAGCTCCGCACTTGCGAAGGTTGTTATCTATCGAATCCGGAAGAGAATATTAGCTCTTTCCAAGTGTATTTGGAGACTCGGGGAAAAGGCGTTGTGCCCTATACTGCGAGTTTCCAGACGGTTGATGAAGAGAACGGACTCCGGGTACTGATGCTCCGGGACTTGACGAAGCAGTTCAAGACGCAGGAGTCGTTGAATCAGAAAATCATGGTGAAACGGATCATTGAAGCGCAGGAGGATGAACGGAAGCGGATCTCCCGGGAGCTTCATGACAGCGTCGCCCAAGAGATGCTCAGCACGCTGGTGGATATCCGCTTGTTGAAGTATATGAACATCGAAGGGGAAGCGCTGGCCAAGGTCAAGGAAACGGAAATCGAATTAATGCGGTTACTGGATGATATCCGGCATCTCTCTGTGGAGCTTCGACCTGCCACGCTGGATGATCTCGGTCTGGAGGCGGCCTTCCGCACCCACTTCAAATGGCTGGAGAAGAACTACGGCCTTGTCGTGCATTTCACGGCCGAATTGGACTCGAAACGGTACGAAGGGGAAATCGAAACGGTCGTCTACCGGATATGCCAAGAAGCGATCTTCAATGCGTTGAAATATGCGGAAACCGATAACGTGGCCGTCCGTTTATTTGAAAAAGAAGGGATTTTGATCCTCCATGTCATCGATGAAGGGGTCGGCTTTCATGTGGATCATCCGGACGTCAAAGGGACCGGGCTCGGGCTGTATGGAATGAAAGAAAGGGCCGAGCTCGTCAATGGACAATTGACGATTCTCTCCGAATCGGGGAAAGGGACGGTCGTCCAATTGGAAGTCCCGTTAGCCAAAGGGGGAACTACGAATGAAAATCATCATAGCGGATGATCACGCCGTCGTTCGCAGCGGCTTCATGCACATCTTGAACTTCCAGGAAGATATGGAGGTGGTCGCGACAGCGGCGGATGGACTGGAAGCTTATGATCAAGTCGCCTTGCATCGGCCGGATGTCTTATTGATGGATCTGAGCATGCCGCCTGGGCAGAGCGGACTGATCGCCACGGGGAGGATCAAGGAAGAGTTTCCGGATACGAAAATCCTCATTTTGACGATGTACGATGATGAAGAATACTTATTCCATGTCCTGAAGAACGGTGCTTCCGGTTATGTGCTAAAAAATTCGCCCGATGAGGAACTGTTGGCGGCCATTCGTACGGTGCATGCGGGTGGAATCTATATCCAACCGACGATGGAGAGCCCGCTCGTCCGGGAATTTCTTGAAAAGGACATGGATGGCGTCGAAACCGATCCGTATCGGATTTTGTCGAAGCGGGAGATTGAAATTCTGCCCCTAGTCGCGAGAGGGTATGGAAATAAGGAGATTGCGGAAAAGTTATTCATCTCCGTCAAAACGGTAGAAGCACATAAGGCGAAAATCATGGAGAAATTGCAGTTGAAAGGAAGGCCGGAACTCGTCGAGTATGCCTTGAAAAAGAAGTTGCTGAACTTCTGAAGGAGGTTTTCCAATGGTGTCAAATCAAAAATTCAAGTTCGACCTGCCTGCCTTGCGCGTTCTGGAGAATGAACATCGATACCTCTTGTATCTCATGGACGGCTGGCATTCGATTGTCCTCGGATTCGAACGGGATATCTATACGGAGGAAGAGGCAAGGGAAGCGCTCGGAACATTGCGAAAACAGATTGTGGAATTCATCGAGCCGTTCAAAAACCATACTGATAAGGAAGAGGAATTCCTGTTTCCGATGTTGGCCCGCTATGTGGGAGACGAGCAAGGTCCGGTAGCGGCCACGGAAGAAGAACACGGGGAGATCGATGCGTATATCGGCCATTTTCTCCATCATACGCTTGGTGACTTGACGCAATTATCCCTCGCGGAGATGAAAGAAGTGGTCCGGGATGCGGGAGAGGCTTTCGAAGTGATCACCATTCATTTTATCAAAGAGGAATCCATCCTTTATCCCATGGTGAATAGAGTGTTGCGCAAGGAGGAGCAGGAACAGCTCTTCAAGGAATTATATACCCCTCTCGTATGATTCATGTTTCTTCCAGTTCAGGAAGGGGAAATCAAAGAAGCAATGAATCGAATGCTTCATTCAAAATTTCAGGATGGGAATGATTTGAATGATCAGGAAAATGCAATTGCCTCTACAAACAGCAAACTTAGTCGTCGGCTTCATGGTATGGGTGCTCATATCTTCCTTGCTGCCATTCATCACGGAAGACATTACGATTCCGCCTGAACGGCTGGCCATCGTAACAGCGATTCCGGTTGTCCTCGGATCGATCTTACGGATTCCGCTCGGTTATTACGCGAACATCTTCGGAGCGCGGATCATCTTTCTCGTCAGCTTTATTTTGCTGCTTTTTCCGGTGTACTACATAAGTGAAACGTCTTCGGTTGCCGGTCTGATTATAGGAGGAACCTTCCTCGGAATCGGGGGAGCGGTCTTCTCCGTCGGGGTCACCTCCTTGCCGAAGTATTACCCGAAAGAGAAGCATGGGCTCGTCAATGGGATCTACGGGATGGGGAATGTCGGGACGGCGGTTTCCACATTCGCAGCTCCTGTTTTGGCCACAAAGTTCGGCTGGTCGACGACGGTTAAATTCTATCTGATCTTGCTGCTCGTCTTCGCTGTATTGAATTTTCTATTCGGGGACCGGAAAGAAGCGAAAGTGAAAACGTCGCTCGTCGAGCAGATCAAAGGTGTCTATAAAAATGAGAAGCTTTGGTTTTTCTCGTTGTTCTATTTCATCACTTTCGGCTCCTTCGTCGCTTTCACGGTCTTCTTGCCGAATTTCCTCGTGACGTATTTCGGTTTGGAGAAGGTGGATGCCGGAATGCGGACGGCAGGTTTCATTGCCGTCGCCACGTTCATCCGTCCGGTCGGCGGCTGGCTTGCGGATAAATTCCAACCATTGTTTTTGCTCATGGGCGTGTTTGCAGGATTTACATTTGCGGCCGTGATCCTCGCTTTTTCGCCGTCCATCGGGCTTTACACGGTCGGGAGCATGATCATCGCCATCTGTGCGGGTCTCGGAAACGGGGTCATCTTCAAATTGGTGCCGATGTATTTCAACAAACAGGCGGGGACGGCGAACGGGATCGTTTCGATGATGGGGGGGCTTGGCGGCTTCTTCCCTCCGCTTCTTCTTGCGACTATCCATTCCATGACCGGATCCTATTCAATCGGCTTCATGGCATTTTCGCAAGTCGCCTTGGCTAGTCTTATCATGGTCATCTGGCTGTATTACATGGATCGTTTATCGTTGCAAAACGAAGTGTTCAATTCGACAGCGCAAGGGATTCTAGTGACGGATACAACAGGACAGATCAAAGCGGTCAATCCTGCCTTCACCCGTTTGACGGGGTTCACGGAAGAAGAGGCGCTCGGCAAGAATCCGAATATGCTCAGCTCGGGCAGGCAATCCCCGGATTTTTACAAAGATATGTGGGAGATGCTTGGAGAAGAGGGCAGATGGCAAGGCCAATTATGGAATAAACGGAAAGACGGAAAAGAGTATTTGGAATTGCTCACCATCGCTGCCGTGAAAGATGGCTCCGGGGATACGGTCCGATACGTCGGGACGTTCAACGACATTACACCACGCCAGGAAGAGGGCAATCGATCGGAATGATCGGTCGCCCTCGCTGCTTTTTCAAAGTCATGTCCAATGCATATATAATTAGGTAAAGCCTATTGGAAGGGGGGCGAAGAAGTGGACGATCGTTATTCAAGGCAGATTTTATTCAAACCGATCGGGCATGCCGGGCAGGCGGAGTTGGCGGGGGCGCATGCGCTTCTGGTCGGTTGCGGTGCTCTTGGCTCGTCGATTGCGGAAACATTGGTGCGTGCAGGTATCGGGAAATTGACCATTGCCGACCGTGATTATGTCGAATCGACCAATTTGCAGAGGCAGCAGCTCTTCACGGAAAACGATGCGGAAGGCGGCGTCCCGAAAGTGGTGGCCGCCGAAAAGCGGTTGCGCCAAATCCGGGATGACGTAGAAATTGTGACGGTGCTTGATCATATCGATGGACCGCTCCTGGAACGGTTGGCCTCCGATGTCGAAATTCTGCTGGATGCAACAGATAATTTCGAGACCCGGCTCTTGCTGAATGACATGGCATGGAAAAAGGGGATACCTTGGATTTATGGAGCTTGTGTCGGGAGTACAGGCGTCGTTTTTCCGTTCATTCCGGGACGCTCCGCCTGTTTCCGCTGCCTATTACCCATCCTTCCAGCGGTGAATGAAACTTGTGATACGGCCGGAATCATCGCCCCTGCCGCTCAAATTGCAGCAGCTCATCAAAGTGCGGAGGCGTTGAAATGGCTGACGGGAAACGAATCGGCCATGCGAAAGAAAGTGCTGCATTTTGACATTTGGAACAATACATATGTGGAAGCGGGGATTTCCCGGATCCGGAACGAACAATGCGAATCTTGTGGGAAGGCACCCACGTATCCCGCCCTCGAACGGACGGAAGGGACAGGCTATGCCGTCTTATGCGGCCGGGATACGGTCCAGATCGTGCCGGAGGAGGGGCGTACTTTGACGATTGAAGACGGGGAGCAGGTGGCCATCCGTCTGGGAGGAACGTATAAAAAGACGCCGTTTTTCATCCAATTCCATGCAGACGGATACCGCTGCGTGTTATTCGGAAACGGCCGGCTACTCATTCACGGCTTGCGGGATATGGGAACGGGCCGGAAATTGTACCATCAATTATTTGGTTGAATAGGGGGAGCGGTCATTGTCACATTTGGAGGAGTTGGATCGGGAGAAGGAATTGTCGGTTTGTGTTTTGACGATCAGCGATACCCGGCTGCCGGAAGAGGATGCAAGCGGAATGGTCATCCGCCGGAAGTTGGAGGAGGCCGGGCATCTGGTCGCGGAAACACGGATTTGCCGGGATGAACCCCATGAGATTGCCTCGGCGCTCGTCCAATGGTTTGAAGACGCCGAAATTGATGCCATCATTACAACGGGCGGAACGGGAATTAGTCATCGCGATGTTACAATCGAAACGGTGTCACCTTTTTTTACGAAAACATTGGACGGCTTCGGTGAACTGTTCCGTTATGTCAGCTATGTGGAGGACGTCGGATCGAAGGCTTTATTAAGCCGGGCGACCGCGGGCACCGTCCAGAACCAGGCGGTCTTCGTTCTGCCTGGTTCCTCGAAGGCGGTCGCTTTGGCGATGGAGAAGTTGATTTTGCCAGAAATACATCATATTGTGCATGAATTAAAAAAGCATCTCACGGAGTAGGACTTATCCTTCCCGTTGGAAGTCGCCATTTTTGCCGCCAGTCTTTTTCAGCAGCATTGTCGGGCCGATGATCATTTCTTTGCCTGCGGCTTTACACATATCGTAGATGGTGAGCGCCGCAGCCGAGGCTGCTGTGAGGGCTTCCATTTCGACCCCGGTCAAGCCTTTCGTTTTCACCTCGGCTTGGATCAGGACTTCGTAGTGCTTGGCAGCTTCATCGATCTTCCAATCAAACCGGACATCGATCCCTGTCAATGGCAGCGGATGGCACATCGGGATGATGTTCGCCGTGTTTTTGGCCGCCATGATGGCCGCCACTTGGGCAACCGCGAAGACATCGCCTTTCTTGTTCGTTCCCTCCGTTATTTGGGAGTGGATCGTTTCATTGACGATGATGGAGGATTTGGCGATGGCCGTACGTGCCGTGACCGCCTTGTCCGAGACATCGACCATTTTGGCGCGTCCTTGTTCGTTGAAATGAGTAAGTTCAGACATCGTATCGCGTCCTTTCTGCTGATGGTAGTTTGTGTAGATACAGTATAACAGATGGAAGTGGGGGGATTTGCATGGTTGAATTGAGGAAGCCTATTCCGGTAGCGGAAGCTGTGCGCCGGGTGATGGATAACGTACAGCCGCTTGGGACGGAGAACGTGCCTTTGGAAGATACATACGGAAGGATCTTGGCGGAGCCAATCATTGCAAAACATGATGTCCCGCCTTTTGACCGATCGCCATACGACGGATTCGCCATTCGTGCCGAAGATTCAGCTGGGGCTTCGGGAGAGGAGCGGGTATCGTTTTCCGTAATCGGCAAAATCGGTGCGGGCCATGTGGGGGAAAAAGCGCCCGGGACGAATGAAGCCTACCGGATCATGACGGGGGCGCAAATACCGTTACAGGCAGATGCCGTCGTCATGCTGGAGCAAACCGTTGAACAGGGGGACGGCTTTACAATCCGAAAAACGTTTGCACCGGGGGAGAATATTTCATTCCAAGGGGAAGATGCAAAAGAGGGAGAAACGCTCATTGAGGCGGGTACCCTTATCCATCCGGGAACAATCGCCCTGCTCGCCACGTTCGGCTATGCAGAAGTGGAAGTGGGGAAACGGCCGGTAGCCGGGATTTTATCAACGGGAACTGAATTGCTTTCCGTTTCGGACGAGCTCGTGCCAGGGAAGATCCGCAATTCGAACGGCCCGATGGTGGAAGCCCAATTGAAACGGATGGGGATTGAGTGCCGATCCTACGGCGCCATGGAAGATGATTTGGATGCTTGCACCGCCATCGTCGAACAGGCCCTTGCGGAAACGGATGTCCTGTTGACGACCGGAGGCGTGTCCGTCGGCGACTATGATTATTTGCCGGCCGTCTATGAGCGGCTCGGTGCGAAAGTGTTATTCAATAAGGTGATGATGCGTCCGGGCAGTGTGACGACAGTGGCGGTGCTGGAGGGGAAATTTTTGTTCGGATTGTCCGGGAATCCGTCCGCTTGCTTCACCGGGTTCGAATTGTTTGCACGGCCGGCCATTCTCGGTATGATGGGAGGAACAGCGCCGTATATGCCGCGGATGAAAGCGGAACTCGGTGAAGATTTCACGAAACCGAATCCGTTCACGCGTTTTATCCGAGCTGTTTGGGAGCTGGCGCCGGAAGGGATGATCGCAGTGCCTGCCGGTTTCAATAAATCGAATGCCGTTTCGTCGATTGCACGGGGAAATTGTCTAATCGTGCTGCCGAGCGGGACACGTGGATACGAAAAAGGGATGGAAGTCGATATTTTGCTGATCGGCGCCGAACAGGGCGTCCGTGATTGGGTATTATGAAGACGCTCCATATCGTCGGCTTCAAAAATAGCGGGAAAACGACATTGATCGCTAGATGGGTCAGCCTGTTGAAAGCGGAAGGACGATCGGTCGCCGTGCTGAAACATCATGGGCACGGCGGAATGCCCTCGATGCCCGATGACGAGACGGACACGATGCAGTTTTGGAATAGCGGGGCGGACACGACAGTCGTTGCAGGGGGTGGAGCCGTTCAACTGCTTTGGAATGAAGAGCCCCCCTTCGACCAATTGAAGGCCTTGTCCACAATGGGGCATCCGGATGTACTGCTCATTGAAGGGTATAAGAGTGAACCGGGTGAGAAGATCATCCTTCTTCGGAGCGCAGAAGACTGGAATCCTCTTGGAGAATTGACTGATATTCGGCTTGTCGTCGGTTGTCCGGAATTGGAGTTGGACATGCCGCATATCCAGTCGCGGGACTGCGTCAGCGAATTGGACGATTGGTTTGCCAAATGGCTCGTAGAGGAGGAAGCACATGAAACCTTTTGAAATCGTGGAAAAACCGATAGAAATTCAAAAATATATGGATTATGTCCTTCATCCATCGGCTGGCGCGGTGACAGTGTTCACCGGAAATGTGCGGGAATGGACGCATGGCGTTCGGACATTGTACTTGGCTTATGAGGCGTATGTGCCGATGGCGGAGAAGAAGATGGCGGAAATCGGTGCGGAGATGGAAGAGAAGTGGCCGGGCGTGAAGGTGGCGATTGTCCATCGTATCGGCGAGCTGCATATATCCGATATCGCGGTGCTTATTGCAGTATCCTCCCCCCATCGGAAAGCGGCGTATGAAGCGAATGAATACGCGATCGACCGCATCAAGGAAATTGTCCCGATCTGGAAGAAGGAGATTTGGGAAGACGGGGAAGAGTGGATCGGCGAACAGAAAAAATATCCGGAGCAGGGGGTGCAGAATTGATCAGAGTGAATTATTTTGCAAGACTCCGTGAGTTGACGGGGAAAGGGGAAGAGACGATCAACCGTGAAACGATGACGGTTCAAGAATTGCTCGATTGGGCGGAAGAGACGTACCCCGGCTTCGGGGCGACTCCTGTCCACGTGGCGGTGAATGAAGAGTACGCCTTGAAAGAGGATATCATCCAATCGGGAGATAATTGCGCATTCATCCCACCGGTGAGCGGGGGATGACGAAGACGATCGGCGTCGTACTGGCCGGAGGGCTATCCCGGCGGTTCGGGTCGCCGAAAGCATTTGCCCGGTTGGATGATCGGCCGTTTTTCCGGATTGCAATGGATGCGCTGGACGGGTTGTGCAGCGAGGTGATCATCGTGACGCGGCCCGAGCTGCACGCGGGATTTCCGGAAACGGCGACGGTCATCGTGGATATGGAAGAGTTTCAAGGGCTCGGTCCGCTTGCAGGGATTCTGTCGGCGATGGAATTTGTGGAAGCGGACCGCTACGTCATATTGCCATGCGATATGCCTTATATTAGTCGTTCGGTCATGGTGGGTTTGATTGGGCAACATCGATCCGGCGTGACGGCGGTCCGGACGGGAGATAGGTTTCATCCGCTCATTTCCATATGGGATCGGGACTTGAGCCAGGCACTGCGAACCGCCCTTGAAAAAGAACAGCTGCGCGTCATGGAAATTCTGTCATCGGCTGATGTGACGTGGGTGGACGGCGATGGATTGGCAAAAAACGATAAGCGGGTGTTCCGGAATGTGAATGACCCCGGCTTACTGGAAAGGGATTGAGGACAATGGAAGCCATCTTAGACAAGCTCGGAAGGCCGATCCGGGATCTGCGGATTTCGGTGACGGACCGTTGCAATTTCCGCTGTTCCTACTGCATGCCGAAAGAGATTTTCGGCGATGATTATGTATTCCTGCCAAAGGGGGAGCTGCTCGCATTCGAAGAAGTGGAGCGGTTAGCCCGTCTCTTTGCCTTGCTCGGAGTGAAAAAATTGCGCCTGACTGGCGGGGAGCCGCTTTTGCGCCGAGGCTTGCCCGAGTTGGTCGGAAAGTTGATGGGCGTTCCGGGTATTGAGGATATCGGTTTGACGACGAACGCGGTTCTGCTCCGTCAACATGCCCGTCCGCTATACGAAACGGGGCTTCGGCGCCTGAATATCAGCCTGGATGCCCTCGATTCCATCATTTTTGGCGAGATAAACGGCCGGGGTACCGGACCGGAATTGATTCTTGAAAATATAGACCATGCGAAAGAGGTCGGATTTGATGTTAAAGTGAATATGGTCGTCCAAAAAGGGGTCAATGAAACGGAAATCCTTCCGATGGCCGCTTATTTCAAGGAACGCGGAATTACGCTGCGTTTCATCGAGTTCATGGATGTCGGAAATGACAACGCATGGAGTTTCCGGAAAGTCGTGACGAAGAAAGAGATCTTTGCAATGTTGAATGAAACGCATGCTCTGGAACCGGTCGATGAGAATTATTACGGTGAAGTGGCGAAGCGTTACCGCTATGCGGATAACGGGGCGGAAGTCGGGTTCATCACATCCGTATCGGAATCGTTCTGCTCCACTTGCACCCGCGCCCGGCTCTCTTCCGACGGCAAGTTATACACATGTTTATTCGCATCGGAAGGGTTCGATCTGCGGGAATTGGTCCGCAGCGGGCAATCGGATGAGGAGTTGTTGATGGCCATCACGGAAGTATGGAACAGCCGGACCGACCGATACTCCGACGAACGAACCGAACAGACGGCGAAAAACCGGAGGAAAATCGGGATGAGTTATATCGGTGGGTGACAAAACGTATTGACCTGCCCGACGGGGTCAGGTATAATTTAACAGACTATTTATTTCTGACGATTCCGACAAAAAGGGAGAAAAAGTGACAATAATGTTGGAGCAATTATGTAATTTATATACTGATTTACAGGCTGACGATATCGATATACTGAAAAACATTGCCTCCACTCTGCAGCTATATGCAGATTTATCCGAGTCTTATATGTTCATTGATTGCAAGATGAAAGACAATGAGCATGCGATCGTAGTGGCAGAGGCTTTTCCGAAGACGGTGGATGCGGTCTATGAAAATTCGGTAGTGGGGAAAATCGTCTTTGATTCCTTTGAGCCGGGCGTTTTTTACAGCTACCGGAAAGGGCAGAAATCGGTCATTCGCCGTGCTGTCACACAAGAGGGCAAATCCGTCGAGCAAAGCGTCGTTCCCATTAAGAATGCTTCGCATCAAGTGATCGGCGTGCTGATTCAAGAGAGGGAGGTAGACTCCCCGGCGTCTCCCCATTACGATTTACGGAGACTTTCACTCGGTCAAGAGCCGATCGACTACGTGATGGGCGGGAAAAGCAGCAGCGAAATGCCGATAGTCTCCGACTTGCTGATGGAAATTTTCCTTCTGACGGATAATGAAAACCGGCTGATCTATGCAAATCCGGTGGGCGTCAAATTCGTGATGGAAATGAGCAGGACAGAGCAGATTCTGAATAAAAACATTGTGCAGCTGATGCCTTTCGTAAAACCGGTCTACGAGCAAAAAGACGATGTTTTCGTTTTTGAACTGACGTTGGATCAAAAAAATCTTATCGTCAAAAAGGTCAGATTGCGGCAGAAAAACAAGACGAAAGGCACTTTGCTCATCATCCAGGACTTGACGGAACTGCGCATGAAGGAAAAAGAACTGAAGATGAAATCGGTAGCCATCCAAGAAGTGCATCATCGCGTGAAAAATAATTTACAGACGGTAGCCAGTCTGCTGAGGCTGCAAATGCGGAAAGGGGTTCCCGAAGAGAGCCGGCCCTATTTCGAAGATACATTAAATCGGATTTTCAGCATATCCTCTGTATATGAAATGATTCTAGCTAATGAAAACGCGGAAGAAGACGATGTCAACATAATCGAGCTGACGAAAAAAGTCTGCTCCGCTATGGTATTAAGCGGACTTCCAAAAAAAGTGGACTTGATTATTCGTTCAAATGGCAATACAATATTAACATCATCACGGAAAGCGGTTTCAATAGCTCTCATCGTAAATGAGCTTGTTCAAAACTCGTTGAAGCATGCATTTCCTGAAGATGTGCCGGGCGAAATCATTGTCAATTTCTTTTCAAAAGGGGAATGCTTGGAACTCCATATTATCGACAACGGCGTCGGAATCGGAGGGCGGACAGCATCCCTCGGGTTGGATATTGTCAACAATTTGGTCGTCAACGACTTGAACGGGAAGCTCGATTATGTGCCGGAAGAAACCGGAACACATGCGATCATCACGTTTCCAGTAAGTCCGGAGGTCATTATTTATTATGAGAAAGAGAATATTGATAGCTGAAGATGAATCCCTCATCCGGATGGATATTCGGATGATGCTGGAGGATGCGGGCTACGAAGTGGTAGCCGAAGCGGGGGACGGAGATCGGGCGATTGAGCTCGCGTTCCAGCATAAACCCGATTTAATCCTGATGGATATCAAGATGCCGAAGATCAATGGATTACAAGCGAGCCAGATTATCGGAAAACAGTTGGATCTGCCCATTTTGGTCATCACGGCTTATAGCCAGAAGGAAATTATAAAAAAAGCTCAATTGGATAATGTCGTTGGATATCTCGTTAAACCGATCGCGGAAGCGAATTTGATACCTGCAATTGAAGTCGCTTTGCATCAGTCCGATAAGACGAAGCGGTTGAAAGAGGAAATCAACACGGCAAAGCGGGAAGTCGAGAAACGAAAATTGATCGAACGGGCTAAAGGGATTTTGATGGAGGCGGAACAGTTGACGGAATCCGCCGCTTTCAAGAAAATGAGAGATACTAGCATGTCTCGGCAAATGACAATGGAGTCGCTTGCCAATGAGATTATTTCAACATACAAGTAAATATAAACAAGCAAAGGCGCTTAAAGGGATTTTTCTTTAGGCGTCTTTTTGTTTTGGAGAGGGGGACATTTTCAAAGCTTGCAAGCCGCGTTTTTGAAAATGAAAATCAGAGGGGGAACTCTACTATGGAAATGATCGGTACAGTAATAGTGTATATAATTATGGCTTGTGCTGTCGTAGGCGCTTTTGCTGCCATCAAGAACCCGGAAGATGGGTTGGGAAAAGAATTCATGTCCGGTCTACACGCTGTTGGTCATATTTTCGTACCCGCAGCCGGAATTATGGCATCCATTCCGTATTTGACATGGTTCATCAGTAAATTCATCGGTCCTATTTTTGATAAGATCGGTGCGGATCCGGCCATTGCAGCGACGACTATTCTGGCGTCCGACATGGGGGGCTATCAACTGGCTGACGCATTGAAGACATCGTATGAAGGTTGGATCATGGCATTGATTGTCGGTTTCATGGCGGGTGCCACGATTGTATTCTCCATACCGATGGGACTTGCCATGTTGGATAAGCGAGACCATAAATATATGGCGCTTGGTGTCATGTCGGGCGTATTGACGATTCCGATCGGTGCTTTGATTGCATCTGTTCTAATTGTTTTATTTAATACCGATGTTCGGGATATCATTAGTACGACATCAGATTCTACGTATGAATTTGTCATAAGTTATGGACAGATTCTGATTAATCTGTTGCCGCTCTTCGTCTTTGTCATATTGATTGCCGCGGGGCTGAAATTCTTCCCGCGGGGCATGATTGCAGGATTCATGTTGTTCGGCCGAGTGATGGATGCGGCGATCAAGCTGGTCTTGGTCTTCTCTATTGTTGAAATTTTCACAGGCGTATTCAGCACGGTATTCGGAGCATGGGGCTTCGATCCGATCATGGCAGATGAGAAGGATCAATTCCGCGCGCTGGAAACGGCCGGCTATATCGGAATCATGTTGGCAGGGGCGTTTCCGATGGTGTACCTGCTCCGGAAATACGCTGCGAAACCGTTGGAGGCGGGAGGGCGCAAGCTGGGTCTTTCCTCGGTGGGAAGCGCTGGTATCTTAGCCACGATGGCCAATATTTTAGCGATGTTCTCTCTCGTCCGCTATATGCCGCCAAAAGATAAGGTCATCAATATTGCGTTCGGTGTTTGTTCGGCATTCTTGCTGGGAGACCATCTTTCATTCACGGCAAACTTCCAACCGACTATCATTTTGCCGGTCATGCTCGGTAAGTTTTCTGCAGGAGTCATAGCAATTGCGATCGCCTATTGGATTTCTGTTCCGACGGCACGTAAATTGGAGGAGAAAGACCGTGCGGATGGTACAATCAAGCCGGGCGAGTATTTAGAAGATGCACCAACCGCGCCAGGGCAGGCGGGGGAACTTGAAGAGGAAGCAAAAGAGCCAGCCCCGGCGAATTCGTAAGCATCTGCTGCGAAGGAAGGAGGAGACAATGTGAGAGAGGAAAAACAACGGTTCATCCAAGAGTTCGTACCGGGTAAACAAATCACGTTAAGTCACTTAATTGCAAACCCTGATCCCGATATGTTCCAGAAACTGGGCATTCAACAGGCAGGAGCATTGGGAATTATGACATGTACACCAAGCGAGACTGTCATCATTGCGGGGGACTTGGCTACAAAATCGGCAAATGTGTCGATCGGTTTCTTGGATCGGTTCACAGGAAGTCTCGTCATTGTCGGCAGTGTTTCGGAAGTGGATATGGCCATGAACGAAATCAATCGATTTTTGTCCGAGATGTTAGGGTATACGCCATCCCCCATTACGAAGTCATAAGGATGTGTGTGTGACATGAAAAACCGGGTTATGTTGATCGGGGCGATCGGAGCGGGCAAGTCCACGTTGACCAATGCGCTGTTAGGGAAAAAAGTCGATGCGGTCAAAACACAAACATTGATTTACTATGACTGGATAGTGGATACGCCTGGCGAATATACCGAGAATCCTTTGTTTTATAAAAATATCATGGCGACTTCGTTGGAAGTGACGCATGTTTGTTATTTGCAGGATGCGACGAGCGGGAAGCTGATTTTCCCGCCGGGGTTCAGTACCGGGATTGCCAAATTGCCGATCGGCGTGATAACGAAGTGCGATCATCCGGAGGCGGACATTCAGCGATCATTGGATTTCCTTCGTTCCGTCGTTGTACAGGGGGGTCCCATCGTGTTGACGTCCGCCGTTCAAGGAGTGGGGATCGCACATATTCAGGAATTGGTGAAAATGGATGATGTGGCTTCCATGAAAGCGTATGTGGAAGCAATGGACGATGACCGTCTGCTGTTCGTGTGACTTTCTTTACACATGTGAAAGTTCTTGCTATAGTGGAAGTAGCGAATAGTACATGTGCATACATGAGGCAATGGCGCCTTTACAACTCGAAGATAATTCTTTGAGGTTGTAAGGGCGCCTTTTTTTCATTCCTAACTAACATTCGAACTTTCCACAGGGGAGGGAGGTGTCTGCATGCGAAAAAAGGAAACGATGATCAGCGCAGGAATTGATATCGGCACGAGCACGACCAAACTAATCATTAGCCGCTTTTCTTTAATGAACGTAGCGGGGACGACGCATGTGCCCCGGATTGAAATCACTGACAAGGAAATACTTTATAAAAGTCCCATATTCCGAACACCTTTGGCCGATTCTGTCACAATTGACGTGGCGGGAGTGGAGAAGATCATCCGCTCGCAGTACGTAGCGGCCGGGATCGAGCCTGCCCAGATCGAAACGGGTGCGGTCATCATTACAGGCGAGACGGCGACGAAGCGGAATGCCCGGGAGATGCTCCATTACTTATCCGGAGAAGTCGGCGATTTTCTGGTCGCCACGGCCGGACCGGATCTGGAGGGCATTATTGCGGCCAAAGGTTCGGGTGCCTTCGAACAGTCCAGCCGCAGTGGGAAAGTGATTGCGAATATTGACATCGGCGGCGGTACAGCCAATGTGGCCGTCTATCGGGACAAGGAACTGCTTGGGACGTGCACGATGCACATCGGCGGCAGGTTGATCGAATTCGAGGACGGGAAAATCCGATCGATTTCAGCACCTGTCCAACGCCTGTTGGATGAACAGGGAATCCCGATGAGAATCGGGGATCCTCCCACATCGGACGGAGTGGCCTTCGTCACCCGCTTCATGGCGGGGTCGCTCGCCAGGATGCTTCGGAACGAGATGCAGGAGCAAGATCAGGCCCTATTGCTCGGACATTCGCCGAACTGGAAAAGTCCGATTGATGTCATCGTATTTTCGGGAGGCATTTCGGAATGTATGTACCGGCATGAGTCGGAGGGCGGATCGGCCGCAAAGTACGATGACATCGGAATCCTGTTGGCGGATGCGCTTCAACGGAACGCCGAACTCCAGTCGTTCGAGTGGATGGAACCTATGGAAACGGTGCGGGCGACCGTCCTCGGTGCAGGTACGCAAACAACGGAGATCAGCGGAGCCACCATTCAAGTTGCTCCGGACGAACTGCCGTTGAAAAACTTG
This sequence comes from Bacillus sp. OxB-1, assembly GCF_000829195.1. GTDB lineage: Bacteria > Bacillota > Bacilli > Bacillales_A > Planococcaceae > Sporosarcina. The sequence goes on from NZ_AP013294.1 coordinate 1,327,587, forward strand.
CCGGTTTATCATTATTCATTCGACTCCGATCTCCAGCGAGGGTTGGATGAATTCCCATCGGCCATTGCAACCGCCATTGAAATGTTTGACGCGACGATGGAAGGCCAGAATTTCGCACTCTATATTTCGGAACTCCCGTATATGGGCTTCCGGGATATTCAGCGGCTGGCAGAGGTGGTTACCGAAGCGATGGAGCAACGGCCCATGCCGGACCAGCCCATTGTGTTAGTTTTGCAGTCTGATCACGCCAAGGTGCTAGGACAGACGTTGTTGGCTATGAAGGTCAAGCAGAGCGTCGTTTGCATCGATCAGATCCGTGTTGAACATGGGGATTATTTAGATATCGGAAGAGCACTCGATTCGGGTGTCGTTCCGGTAGTCGTGAAGACATTAACATTTCACTCGTCATGAAAGAAGGTGTTGACCGTTGAAATTACAAACAATGTTAGGCGGAATCCAATATCAATTTGCCGACTTGAAAGAAGTGATGGCGAAAGCCAACGAAGAAAAGTCGGGTGATCGACTCGCGGGTGTCGCCGCCGAAACGGTTCAAGAGCGCATCGCTGCCAAGACCGTCTTAAGCGATATCCTTTTGAGCGATATCCGCAACAATCCCTTGGTCCCTGCCGAGACGGATGAGGTCTCCCGGATCATTGAGGAAGATTTGAACGAAAAGATTTATAGTGAAATTCAAAATTGGTCTGTCGCAGAGCTGAGAGAATACATTCTGAGCAATGAAGTCGGCGACCGTGAACTGAAGCGGATCAGTCGTGGTCTGACATCCGAGATGATCGCCGCAGTTGCAAAATTGATGTCCAATCTGGACTTGGTCCATGCGGCCAATAAAATTGAAATCCTGACAACTTGCAATATTACAATCGGCCATAAAGGGACCCTGTCCTCGCGTCTCCAGCCGAACCATCCGACAGACAATGTCGATGGGATGATCGCTTCCTTGAAAGACGGGTTATCTTACGGGATCGGGGATGCCGTGATTGGAATCAATCCGGTCGACGACTCTGTCGAAAGTGTCAAACGGCTGCTCCATGCGACGAAGGACTTTATCCAAGAATGGGAAATCCCTACACAAAACTGTGTACTGGCCCATGTGACGACGCAAATGAAAGCTGTGGAACAGGGTGCTCCGGCTGATATGATCTTCCAAAGTATCGCGGGTACGGAGAAGGCGAATCGCTCCTTCGGCATCTCGGCGGAATTGATCGCGGAAGCGCGGGATCTTGCTTTGAAGCAAGGAACAGGCACGGGGCCGCAGGTGATGTATTTCGAGACGGGGCAAGGCTCCGAATTATCGGCGGAAGCGCATTTCGGCATCGACCAGATGACGTTGGAAGCCCGGAATTATGGATTTGCCCGCCATTTCGACCCGTATATCGTGAACACGGTCGTCGGCTTCATCGGCCCGGAATACTTGTACAACAATAAGCAAGTCATCCGTGCCGGATTGGAAGATCACTTCATGGGGAAAATGCACGGTATCCCAATGGGGGTGGACATCTGCTATACGAACCATATCAAGGCGGATCAGAACGACATCGAGGATTTAGGTGTATTGCTTTCCGCAGCAGGTGTGAACTTTATCATCGCCACGCCGATGGGGGATGATGTCATGTTGAACTATCAATCCATGAGCTTCCACGATGTGGCTACACTATTGCAGACGTTCGGGAAGACGCCTGCGCCTGAATATGTAACATGGCTTGAGAAGATGGGGATCTATGAAAACGGTCGTCTAAGTGCCCGTGCGGGAGACCCGACAATTTTCACACGTTAGGAGGTGGTTGCCGTGAACGAACAACTCATTGAAAAGATAACGAAGATGGTCGTAGAAAAATTGCAGACAAATCAAGCAGGAGCGAAGGAAAGCCGGATGCCTGTCCAGATTTTCAATGAAACCCCGGTTGGGAACCGTGCAACGGAAGAAGAACGGCCTCGCCAAGCGGCTGCCGGGGGTGTGAAGTTTCACAATACGGTGGTGCGTGAGAGCGAAGCGGATCATCGCCCGCATTCTTTTCCGAAGAACACTTCGAGTGAGCAGCAGGAGGAAAACTATGATCAGTTGGCCGACCTGAGGAAAAAAACGCCTGCCCGGATTGCGGTAGGACGTGCGGGGTCAAGGCCCAAAACGGATACATGGCTCCAATTCCGATTTGACCATGCTGCTGCAGTGGATGCCGTGTATGGGGAAGTGCCCGAAGAGATTTTAGATCGCCTTGGTTTCTTCCAAACCCATTCCAGAGTGCAGGACAAGGAGGAGTATATCCGGCGCCCTGATTTGGGGAGACGGCTTTCGGATGATTCCCAAAGAATGGTGAAAGAAAAGTGCAAGCATGCACCGACCGTCCAGGTGGTCGCTTCGAACGGCCTCAGTGCGAAGGCGTTGGAAGAGAATTTGGAGGATGTCTATCTTTCATTGGAACAGTCGCTGAACAATCTGGGGATTGAGATGGGCACGACCTTTTATGTCGATAAAGGCCGGGTTGCCTTGATGGATGAAATCGGGGAACTCCTGCAACCGGACGTCGTGATCATTTTGATCGGTGAGCGGCCTGGGCTGGTATCGGCGGAGTCATTAAGTGCGTACATCTGTTACAAGCCCCGGATCGGCACGATCGAGGCGGATCGGATGGTCGTTTCCAACATCCATAAGGGGGGCATTCCACCCGTGGAAGCGGGAGCGTATCTCGGAACGCTCATCCAGAAAATATTGAAATACGAGGCGAGTGGCGTTTCACTCGTCCGGAAAGAGGGATAGGAGGCGGCATCGCAGCATGAAAAAAATATTTGCGGATCTACTCTCCATGCAAGTCATTCCCAATGTGGATGAAGGCTTGGCCAAGCAGTTTCAACTGAAGCCGTATCAACGCAGCCTCGGACTTTTCACGACGACAATTGACGATGTCGGCTATACGGCTGCGGATGAGGCGACGAAGACATCGGATGTTGAAGTGGTCTATGCAAAAAGTTTTTATGCCGGATCAGCCCATCCTTCAGGTCCTTTATCGGGAGAATTCATTGGCATCATCGCAGGACCTTCTCCTGAAGAAGTGAAAAGCGGGTTGGATTCTATCCGGATCACGATTGAAAATACCGCTTATTTTGAAGCGATCGATGATAATCCGAATCATGTCTTATACGCCCATACCATATCGAGCAGTGGAAGTTATCTCTCGAAGATGGCGGGGGTGGCGCAAGGTCAGGCGCTTGCGTATTTGATCGCTCCGCCGATCGAATCGATTGTCGGATTGGATGCCGCCTTGAAAGCGGCGGATGTCCGGATTTGTGAATTTTTCTCACCGCCTTCTGAAACGAACTATGGCGGAGGGTTATTGACGGGGAGTCAATCTTCTGTCCAAGCGGCTGCGGATGCGTTCAGGGAAGCGATCCAGCTGATGGCAAGAAGACCGTTGGATTACTGAGAAAGGAGAGGGTATGAATGGAAGTTGCAATGGATGCGGATTTACTGGCATTGCAGGAAATGCGCACAGCGGTAAGAGCCGCAAAAGAAGCGCAGCTCGCCTATATGTCTTATACGCAAGAACAAGTTGACCGAATTGTCCAAGCGGTGGCAAAAGCAGCTTATGAACAATCCGGGCGACTTGCAAAAATGGCGGTCGAAGAAACAGGCATGGGCGTAGCAGCCCATAAGAAGATTAAAAACGAAGTAGGATCCCGGGATGTCTACGAGAGCATCAAGGATTTGAAGACAGTGGGGATTGTAGGGGAAGATAAGATCAATAAAGTGGTGGAAATAGCCGCGCCATTCGGTGTCGTGGCGGCAATCATCCCAACGACAAACCCGACATCCACCGCATTTTTCAAAACGCTGATCGCACTGAAAACGCGCAATTCGATTGTCGTCAGCCCACACCCTTATGCGATACAATGTACGAAGGAAGCTCTGCAAGTTTGTGATGCGGCAGCTGTCGCGGCGGGCGCACCTAAAGGCTTGATCCAATGTTTGACGATGGCTTCGATGGATGCCACGCAACAACTGATGACACATCGGGACGTAAACTTGATTTTGGCGACGGGCGGCGGCGGTTTGGTGAAAGCCGCCTACAGTTCCGGCAAGCCGGCTTACGGGGTGGGCCCGGGGAATGTTCCCGTCTATATCGAGCGATCGGCGAAAATCGACAAGGCCGTCAAAAACATCGTGGACAGCAAGTCTTTTGACTACGGAACGATTTGTGCGACGGAACAGGCGATTGTCGTAGACCGCAACATACAGGATCTCGTTATCCGTGAGCTGAAGAAAAACGGCGCTTATCTATTATCGGATGAAGAGAAACGGATCATGGAAAAAGTGGTTTCCCCGACACCGGGGAAAGTGAATCCTAAGATTGTCGGAAGAAGTCCGCAAGCGATTGCGAAGTTGGCAGGGATTTCATTGCCTGAAGGAACCCGAGTGATCGTCGGGATGGAAACGGAAGTAGGGAAGCACATTCCATTTTCATTGGAAAAGCTCTCCCCGGTCTTTGCGATGTATGTCGCAAATGATTTGCAGCACGCGAAGGAAATCTGCATGTCTTTGTTGAATCTTGGAGGTAGGGGACATTCGCTTTCCATCCATACTGAAACGGATGCCATCGCGCGGGAGTTCGCGCTGGAAATGCCGGTCTCCCGTATTCTGGTCAACACGATGTCTTCCGTCGGTGCGGTCGGTGGAACGACTGGACTCATGCCGTCCATGACGCTAGGATGTGGAACATTCGGAGGCAATATTACTTCCGATAATGTGACCGCCAAGCACTTGTTGAATATTAAGCGGATGGCGTATGGCATCAAGGAAGTCGAACTGCCGAAAAACGATGTGACGTCCGGCGGGGAAACTGAAGACCAGGTCGTATCCCAAGTGCTGCAATCGATGGATGCAAGTGTCGATGAAGCGATGGTAAAGAATCTGGTCCATGAGATTGTAAAACAATTATCCAAATAAATGACAGGAGGAAACAATTATGAATAGAGAAGGTACAGCATTAGGAATGGTGGAAACAAAAGGATTGGTTGGAGCGGTTGAAGCAGCAGATGCAATGGTGAAGGCAGCTAGCGTCAATCTTGTGGGAAAAGTACATGTTGGTGGAGGAATCGTGACGGTTATGGTGCGCGGTGACGTAGGAGCAGTGAAGGCCGCAACAGATGCAGGCGCAGCAGCTGCACAACGTGTAGGCGAATTGCTATCGGTCCATGTCATTCCAAGACCGCATAACGAATTGGAAATGATCTTGCCTAAATTGGATAACTAATAGTTGTGCTTGTAACGGAAAGGCGGTATCGAGATGGATCAACAATTAATTGAACAGATTGTCGGAGAAGTCCTGGGCCAATTGGCAAAAGGACAACAGGAACTGCCCGCCAATACGATTCCGATTGCCGTTTCCGCCCGTCATCTTCATCTGTCCCCGCAACACGTGGAAACCTTGTTCGGGAAAGGGTATGAACTGACACAACGATCGGAGCTTTCCCAGCCCGGCCAGTTCGCGGCAAATGAAACCGTCGTGATCGCCGGACCGAAAGGAAGCATTTCCAACGTCCGTGTGCTTGGACCGACCCGACCGCAGACACAAGTGGAAATCAGCTGGACGGATGCCATGAAAATCGGCGTACGTCCGCCGATCCGCGAATCAGGGGATATAAATGGTTCGGCGCCGATTACGATCATTGGGCCGCAGGGAAGTCTCTTTTTGGAAGAGGGGCTCATCATTGCCCAATCCCATATCCATATGTCGCCATCTGATGCAAACCGATTGGATGTCCAAGATGGTGAAGTCGTGACTGTGGAAGTGGACGGCATCCGGCCGATTGCTTATCGGAATGTGAAAATCCGGGTTTCGGACCGTTATCGATTGGAAATGCACATTGATACGGACGAAGCGAATGCGGGCTTCATTTCAAAAGGGGCGAATGGCAGGCTCGTAAAATCCGGCCAACCGTCCGTTCCGACAAACGTCGAACGGCCCGTTTCCACTCCAACGAAAACAGTTTACGAGTTCGGCAAGAAATTGCTGACGAATGATGATGTGAGAGCCATTGAAGAACCGGAAATTCTTTTGGAAAAAGGGACGATCGTAACCGCCCTTGCCCGGGATACGGCTCGAGAACTCGGCAAATCTATTTCGTTTAGAAAATAGAAGAAGGTGAAGCGGCATGCGAATGGGGAAAGTTATCGGCAATGTTTGGGCGACCCGGAAAGAAGAAGGTTTACAAGGCTTGAAATTACTGGTCATTCAGCCGGTGGATGGATACGGCCGACCGATTCGCACACATTTTGTTGCTGCCGATCGCATCGGGGCGGGAATCGGAGATCATGTGTTGATCACGAGCGGAGGCTCTTCCCGGTTCATCGATCGGGATAACCCGGTTCCAATTGATGCGGTAGTTGTAGGAATCATTGATTCAACCGAAGTGGAGAGAGGTGAGTCTGATGAGTCAAGCGATAGGAATGATTGAAACGAAAGGGCTGGTCGGTTCGATTGAAGCGGCGGATGCCATGATCAAAGCGTCCAATGTAAGACTGGTCAAGCAGGAATTTATCGATGGAGGCCTTGTTACAGTCATTGTACAAGGGGATGTCGGTGCGGTCCAAGCTGCAGTGGATGCCGGCCGGGATGCGGCGAATCGAGTGGGTGAACTAGTCGGTTCCCACGTCATTCCCCGTCCGGATGGAACGGTCTATGACATGGTGAAGCCGTCGGATCCGGCACCGCCACAAATCGAGAAACCACAAAAAGCGAAAGCGGCCGTCAAAAAGGATTCGGCTCCAAAGAGTCCGGAGGCTTAACGTTGGAAGGGGTGAATCTCATTGGCTTTTCGAAGACCTAAAATCGCGGTGATCGGCGCAGGATACACCGGTGCAACGGTTGCGCTGCTCGTCGCTCAAAAAGAACTAGGGGATGTCGTGCTCGTCGATATTCCGGAACAAGAAGGACCTGTTAAAGGCAAGGCGCTGGATATGCTTCAAGCGGGAGCGGTCCAACGATTCAATTCGAAGATTTCCGGCACGTCCGACTATGGGCAGATTCAAGATGCCGATATGGTAATCATTACAGCGGGCATTGCGAGAAAGCCAGGCATGAGCCGGGACGATCTTGTCAATACGAATGCGAAAATTATGCGGGCTGTCTCGGAACAGGTGCGCCGCTATGCTCCGGATAGTATTATTCTGATTCTAAGCAATCCGGTCGATGCGATGACGTATGTCTGCTATAAAACGACAGGATTTCCGAAACATCGCGTAATCGGACAATCAGGCGTATTGGACACGGCCCGTTTCAATACCTTTGTCGCAGAAGAGTTGAACATTTCGGTGGAAGATATTTCAGGATTCGTGCTAGGCGGACACGGGGATGATATGGTGCCCCTTGTACGGTATTCCTACGCAGGCGGAATTCCGTTGGAAAATATCATACCGAAAGAACGGTTGGACGCGATTGTGGCACGGACCCGAAAAGGCGGCGGCGAAATCGTTTCGCTATTAGGAAACGGCAGTGCCTATTATGCGCCGGCCGCGTCACTCGTGGAAATGGCGGAAGCGATTATCTTGGATAAAAAGAGAATCCTCCCAGCCATTGCCTACCTGGAAGGCGAATATGGCTATTCGGATCTGTATGTCGGCGTTCCGACAGTCCTTGGCGGAAATGGGCTCGAAAGCATTATCGAGCTGCCGCTAACGGAAGAAGAAAAATCAGCCTTCGCCCAATCGGTAGAGTCGGTGCGGAGTGTTATTGAAATCTGCAAGAATTGATATCAAAATAGCGCAAAAAAAGTGAAAGACAAGAGCCTCTAAGTTAGGATTGACTTAGAAGGCTCTTTTTTTATGGGCGTTTTTTAAATGAAGGGCTGGGTTTTGCAACGAAGTGGGGGGAGGTTTCCAACCAAGTTATGGAGATGTCCAACGAATGGGGAGGGTTGTCCAACGAAAGCGAGGTTTCCAACCAAGTTGCGGGGGTGTCCAACCAACGGGCGTGGGTTTCCAACCAAGTCATGGGGATGTCCAACGAATGGGGAGAGTTGTTCAACGAAAGCGGGTTTTCCAACACCCACAGTCTTTAATTAGGGATTACTGAACAACCCTCATCAAGCTACCTTAAGGATAAGTTTCTTGGAAAATAAACGTTCCGATTTTTCGATTGAATGTAGGAAAAACGACAAAAAAGTATCCCGGAGGATCTTTTCGAGGTTCATGATGACCAGCTGGAGGGCAATCGTCGTCTCGCTTGTGGTTTGCAGGCGTGTTCGAATAAGACCCAGCCCGTATGCGCGTTTGCCTTCGCCGAATTTCCCTTCGATGGCGTTGCGCTCGCCGTGGTCCTGTTTCTCCAACTTCTTCTGTTCTGCACGTACATGCTGGTCTTTGGCGGGCCTGCCGAGTTTCGGACCGCTCAACCGAATTCCGAGTTCTTGACAGAACTTCCGGTTGTCCCGGGTTCTGTAGATGGTATCCGCCAGGACGGCTTCCGGATAGTGGCCGAACCGTTCCTTGTACGCCAGGATAGCGTCTTTCAATAGGGTTCCTTCATTGTAGGCGTCCCATTGCAGCGTCTCAAGATACGCATACCCATCGACCAGACTGACAGAGAGTTTTGCGCCGAATTCGACGGATGCTTTCGCTTTTCCCCGGACAATCGGACGGATATACGGCTGCGCAATGCTGACTACGCGGTCCTGGATGGAATGAGTATCGCCCTCGAACAGGATGGTTTGCTGACGGAACAGCTCCTGGATGACCAGCAGGTCTTTGTACTGTGCCCGTGTCAGCCTGTCGAGCCCGACTTCATTCGCAAGATCTTCCACGTGCTTCAAATCTCGACGAACATAGGAAAGCTGTCCCTTCAGGCAAGCCTGGATCTTTTCGTAGCCGGGTTTTCGCTGCTTGGACAAGGCAAGGTATTCCTTCCGGGCTTTCCGGCGGTAGGTACGCGGTTTTTTGGACCCATGGCCCCGTTTCGCATGCAACCGATCAATCATCGTTTCGAGCTTTTCCCTTGCCTGATTCAAGAGACCGATATCCGTCGGATACGCAATATCGGAAGGGGCGCAGGTGGCATCGATCAGTAGTTTTCCTTGTTTGTAGATGGGGGCTGATTCTTCGGGACGCCGGGCCTCCGGTTTCGCTGCCGGGCTTCCGCTCCCGCCCCTCGGCTCATCGTCATCCGGACCATCCGAATCCTTGGGGTTCGCCGGTTTCCGATGTGCCGCTGTGATGGATTCGTTCACTTGATTCACCAGATCCGCGTTAAAACGCTTCCGGAAATGGGTCAGTGAAGAGGCATGGAACGGCGGGGTTTCCTGAAAAGCGGGAAGCCCGATGAAATATTGCATATAGGGGTTTTCAGTAATCGCTTCTACGGTTTCTCCATCACTCAATCGGAGACGTTCCTTGATGATCAGCGCTCCAAGTGCAAGCTGCACGGTGTACGCCTTACTCCCCTGATTGGGGTCGCCGAGTGACTCGAGATACGCTTCCTCCAGGTCGGCCCAAGGAATGACAGAAGCCATGCGAACCCAACGGTTATCCGGGTTCAAGTGCCCTCCGAACGGCAAAAAGAATTCGTGTGGCAGGATCATTTGTTTGGCGTTGTGTTCATACATGACATGTCCTCCTGTGCAGTGTATTAGTGAGTTTTATTTTTTCGGTATGCACCTGTTTCGACAAAAAAGGCGTCAAACCCTTTATTTATATGGGATTATAAGTTGTTCAGCAATCTCTAATTAAGGAGATGAATGTAAATGAAACCAATCGTATACATAACAAGAAAACTGCCGGAGGAAGCCGTATCACCGCTGCTCGGCCAATTCGAGGTCCGCATGTGGGAATCGGAAAGCGAAGCCGTCCCCCGCGATGTGCTGCTTAAGGAGGCGGCCGAAGCGGATGCCCTGTGGACGGTCGTCACTGATGCTGTGGACCGCGACCTATTGACGGCTGCGCCTCAACTGAAAATCGTCGCCAATATGGCGGTCGGCTACAATAACATTGACACCGCAGTGGCGCAAGAGCGGGGCGTGATCGTTACGAATACGCCAGGCGTTTTGACGGAAACGACGGCGGATTTAACGTTTGCCTTGCTGCTCGCTACGGCGCGCCGATTAGGGGAAGCGGAGCAGGAATTGCGCGCAGGGAAATGGACGTCTTGGACACCGATGGGCTACACCGGGATGGATGTCAGCGGGGCGACGCTTGGCATCATTGGCATGGGAAGGATCGGCGAAGCGGTCGCGCGGCGGGCGAAAGGGTTCGATATGCGGGTGCTCTATCATAATCGGAGCCGGAAACCGGAAGCGGAAGCCACGTTTGGTTTTGAATATGCTGAACTGGATAAACTATTACAAGAGGCCGACTTTGTTGTCACGTTGACTCCTTTCACACCAGAAACAGCGGGGTTGATCGGCGCACGGGAGTTGACGCTGATGAAGAGGACCGCGATTCTCATCAATTCTTCCCGCGGAGGCGTTGTCGATGAAACGGCGCTTTATGAAGCATTGAAAAATGGGGAGATTTGGGCGGCCGGTTTGGACGTCTTTGAAACGGAGCCAGTGCCTGTGGATCATCCGTTACTGTCACTGCCGAACGTCACGGCGTTGCCCCATATCGGAAGCGCTTCTGTGAAAACGCGGCTGGCTATGATGAATTTGAACGCGCAGGCCATCCTCGATTGTTTCGAAGGTCGTGAACCGAAAAATCGAGTAGTCTGATAATGTTCTCACTTCATTATACTCAAGATCCCCAACTTCCATAAATGGCGGGATGGGTCGAAACGCATTTGATAGAAAAGAGGGGATTGCATGAAGGGTTGCATCATACCTTATTTGACATTCCACGGAGAGGCACGGGAAGCGGCGGGATTTTACGCGGATTTATTCGGGCTGACGAATCTTGGCATTCAGCGCTACGGTGATGCGGATTTTCCGTCTCCGCCGGAAGCCGCGGATCTGGTCATTCATTGCCATTTGCAAAAAGGGGATTTTCAGCTGATGCTAGCGGATTCGACGGAGGAGCGGACGCAAGACATGCAGCATGGCTTGTCATTGACCGTCCAATGTGAGGATGACGGGGAAATTCAGCGATTGTATGACGGTCTCCTTGCGGAAGGGACAATGCTCATGGAGTTGCAGGAGACATTTTGGGGTGCCAAATATGCGAAAGTACGGGACAAGTACGGATTCATTTGGGATTTGAGCGCGGAAAAAGAGTGATAGACAGACAGAACGTTTTGGGGAGGGGAATGACATGGTTCGACGAAATGACCCATGCCCGTGCGGCAGTGGGAAAAAGTACAAGCGATGTTGCGGTGCACAAGGGACGGATCTTGTCGAACTCGTTGTGAATGAAGAACTGGATCGGATCCTTTCCGGCTTTTTCAATGAACATCCGCAAGGGGCCGATCGGCAGGCTATGCAGCGCCTGATGCGGGAGTGGAATGAGCGTCTGTCCGGCAGTTGGAGCCAGGAAGATATCGAGGAAGCATCCGGAGAATATTATTTATTCATCAAGAAGCCGGATATTTGGCTGGCCTATTGGAGCCGCCAACTTCAGGAGACGAAGCGGGAATCCGTCCTGTCGGTCTTGAGGGAGTGGGCTCAGCCGCTCCTGCTGCTCGGTGAAATTGCCCGTGCATCGGCCGCTTCCGTCCAAGTGACTGAACTGTTCGGCGGCCGGACATATGAGTTGCGGCGCATTGAAGGGATGCCGGTGGAAGAGGGGACGCTCGTTTTCGGTATCGTCCTGCGGGACCCGCGGCAAGGTACTGATGCCGTCGCCCCGGTGTCTTCGATGATTTTTCTCGCGAGATGGAGCAAACAGACGAAATCTTCCTTATTGGAACTGAGAGAGCGGGAACGGGAGAAGCCGGATGATCAATTCATCGCTGACCATGCACTCGATATTTATGAGCTGTTCATTAAACGAAGTGTTGCCACCCTGAATGAGATAGTCGAGGAGGTGCTGTTGCCTTCCCAGCTGCAGGCCCTTTCCGCCCTGGATACCGTCCTCCGCGATTCGGCGCAACCTGCGGAGACGAGAGAAATGTTACATAAGCTTGCGGTCGCCTATTTTATGAATGAACCGCAGGATGTGGAAACCGAAGACGAGTTCTTGATAGCCATTATGAAGCTCGGTGTGGAAATCGGATTGTTGGAAGGGACGGCAGGTGAATTCGAAAACAGGGAAGAGACGCCTCAGACCGCCCGATATTTCGAGGAATTGGCTTCGCTATATTCTGAAATGCTCGGGAGCGCGGAAGAACCGGAAGTTGCTCGGGAGTATGAGATCGGCACGGACCCTCGACCGACGGAAAAAGGTCTATGGGAAACCGCGATGACGACAGGCGGTGTTGTGGAGCCGGGCCGCAAGCCGGGAGTGGACGGCAGCCGTGCTCAACTGCTTGCGTACGAAGCGTGTGCGGCAGAGTCGGAAGAACAACGGATTCAATTGGCGATGAGCGCCGCCACCATCGACCCTTCCTGCCCGGACGTCCTTCTATTGCAAGCTGAACGGGAATCTGATCCCGCTAAAGCGTCCAAACTCTACGAAAAAGCGATCCAGGAAGCATCCCGCGTGTTCGAACCGGGCGAAAATCCGTGGATGAACATCCCGAACCGTCCGTTCATGCGTGCGGCTTTCGCGTATGGGGTGCATTTATTCGAAAGGAAGGAGTTCGACGAAGCGGCTGCCATCTTCATGGACTTGCTAAGGATGAACCGGACGGATAATCAAGGCGCCCGCTATGAAGCGGTTGCATCCCTGATCCATGCGGAGCGTTACCGGGAAGCAGCGGAAATCATGGTCCGTTACGAGAAGGGCTCCCGGAACGATGCGGCGTATTTGTACCTTGATTGGAAATTGGAACATGAAGCGTCTGGCGGGAAATCCGAATCGGCGGAGGAGATGCTGGAGTCGGCCAAGCAGGCGAACAGCCATGTGATGCACTTGATGCTGTTCAAAGCAGAGACCATCCCGTATCCGAGACATATGAAAATCATCCCGGGCGGTGAAGAGGAAGCACGGTATATTTGGAAGCTGCTCAAAGGATGAGCGGGAGGAAAGTAAGTGACGGATATTCGCCCACCCCGGAGAGGTGCCAGGTACTGCCACCATTCGCACCCTTTGCGAATTGGGGCAGTACCTGGCACCAAACGGAATTGAAAGACGAGCAACACCTGGCATCAGAGAAAAAGCACCGGAATCCCTTTGGAAAAAGGATTGCCGGTGCTTTTATCATTTTCCGCCTAACAGGTTGAATAGTCCGCCTGCAACACTGCCTTCATCGCGGGAACCGCCTCCCGGAGTTTGCGGAGCTGCTGCGAACACCCGGCTGGCGAGTCTGGAGAATGGCAACGATTGGATCCAAACGGTTCCCGGTCCGCGCAAGGTGGCGAAAAACAGGCCTTCTCCGCCGAATAATGCGGTTTTCACGCCTTTCACCATCTCGATATTATAATCGATATCCCGGGTCATGGCGACGAGGCAGCCGGTATCGACGCGCAGCGTCTCGCCCGGAGCAAGCCGTTTCTCAATAATCGTGCCGCCCGCGTGGACGAACGTCATGCCGTCGCCTTCCAGCTTCTGCATGATGAACCCTTCCCCGCCGAAAAAGCCCGCACCCAATTTACGCTGGAACTCGATCCCGACGGATACACCCTTCGCTGCTGCCAGGAACGCGTCTTTCTGGCAAATGATCTTGCCGTCGTATTGGCTCAGATCAAGAGGGATGATCTTCCCGGGATAAGGGGAGGCGAAAGAAACATGCTTCTTGCCTGTCCCTACATTCGTGAACGTCGTCATGAAAAGACTTTCCCCGGTTAACAGCCTTTTTCCGGCCCCCACCAATTTCCCCATCAATCCGCTGCTGCTGCCACCTGAGGAGCCGTCGCCGAAAATGGTTTCCATTTCAATGCCGTCTTCCATCATCATGAGTGCGCCGGCTTCTGCCACTACCGTTTCATGGGGATCCAGTTCGACTTCGACGAACTGCATGTCATCCCCGTAAAGTTTGTAGTCAATTTCGTGATTGTTCATATGCGTCCTCCCGTATACTTTATTTTCCAACTACTTAGTATACGTGGGGAATGTGGAAAAGCTTCATAAAATTACGCTAGCGGAGAAATTTTTTCGCCAAGTCCAGATACTTCCAAAAGTATGATAGGAGCTCATTTGCCTCCGGTTCATGCCGGGTTTCATTGAAAGTTTCCCGGAAGGAGCGGGCCACCGTTTCCAGAATGAACAACCGGGGATGCTCCGCTCCGATTTCATCCAGCAGGAAGCGGGTGTACTGTATTTCATCTTGCCGGGAATCGTCCGTCAAATTACGGAGGAACCCTGACAATTGTTCGACCAGCCGGTTTTTGACCGCTTCCATATTGTCATTCGGTGGGGCAGATTCTTGCAATATTCCGCTGTCAATCAGACGATCATCCGCTTGCTGCATCCCCTCCATAATTGCATCCAGTCGGCGGATGCAAAAGGCGACAAGTTCGCCCGTGTCCACGTCGTGGCAATGACTGCTGGACCAGTATTGTAGATACTGCTGCATCATTCCGACCAACATGACGGTACCGTCGCTTGCATAAGGTGCCGCTTGCTGACCGTAGACATCGACTAATCGATCCGTGATCCAGCGCAGCTCCGTCAAATGGAGTTTCCGGATGAAGGCGCGCAGGTCCTCATCCCGTGAATAAAAAACAGCTTCATAAATGGGCAGCAGATTATGCTCCTTGTTCACGACGAGCCGGACGGAAATCTGTCTGGCCAAAATGTCTTTGTCGCTCTTCTCCTGTCCGATCAGCAATTCCTTCCGTCGGATCGCCGCTTCGATATGGGCCTGTTCCAAAATAGCAATGAGGCATTCATTTTTGGATGAAAAATAATTGTAAAAAGTCCCTTTCGATATTTTGGCTGCATCCAGGATATCCTGAATGGAAGTGGTGTTGAACCCTTTCTCTACAAAGAGCCGTTGCGCCGTCAACAGGACTTGGCGTTTTCTTTCGTTCATCTATATCACCTTGCTGTCAGTTTGTCTTTCAATGCAGAAATTGAACTATAAGTATAATTTCAATTTTAGTTGATAAATGTTGATATAGCAATGAAACAATTTTTTTAGGAGGGTAAGGAAGAATTATAATTGATTAATTTGGACTGCGGGTATAAACTGATTAATAGATTGTACGCAGGGTATATTTTTTATACAGCAGGTATGGGGGGATATATATGAAAGATAGTATAGATGTAAAAAAGCTGCATGAGAAACCGCCATACGGCATGATTGCGATTTTGTTCATCGGGGCGTTTGTTGCATTGCTGAACAATACGTTGTTGAATGTCGCCTTGCCGACCATCATGACGGAATTTGATGTGAAGCCGTCGGTCGTTCAGTGGTTGACGACTGGCTATATGTTAGTGAACGGGATTCTTATCCCGGCCAGTGCCTTTTTTATTCAGAAGTTTACGAACCGCTCCTTATTCCTGACGGCGATGATCCTGTTTTCGCTAGGGACTTTGCTGGCCATTTTTGCACCGGCATTCTGGGTGCTGGTCGCGGCCCGGATGATTCAGGCGGCAGGCTCCGCCATGATGATGCCGCTGTTGATGAATGTCATGTTGACGGCTTTTCCGATCGAGCGCCGCGGTACCGCCATGGGGCTGTTCGGTCTCGTCATGATTACAGCGCCCGCGATCGGGCCGACCTTATCGGGCTGGCTCGTAGAAAACTATTCATGGCGCATGCTCTTTATCATTGTATTGCCGTTTGCGGTTCTGACACTCATTTTCGCGTTTTTCAAACTGCGGAATATCACGCCGAACCGTGACATTCAATTGGATGTATTTTCATTGATCCTATCCAGCATCGGATTCGGCGGCCTGCTATATGGCTTCAGTTCGGCAGCAGATGCGGATAAGGGATGGGATTCGCCGATTGTCTATGGCACGATCATCCTTGGTGCACTCGCTTTGATCACATTCGTTGTCAAGCAGCTTCGCATGTCCGATCCGATGCTGGATTTCCGGATTTACAAGCATCCAATGTTCGCTTTGGCATCGGTCATTTCTGTCGTCTTGTCGGTCGCCATGTTCTCAGGGATGATCTTGACGCCGCTCTACGTCCAGACGATACGGGGCATCTCGCCATTCCATTCCGGCTTGCTTATGCTCCCGGGGGCGATCGTGATGGGTCTCATGTCGCCGATTACAGGAAGACTGTTTGATAAGTTCGGCGCACGTATCCTTGCCATCGTTGGGCTGATCATTACGACGATTGCGACGTTCGATCTCAGCCGACTTGGAATGGATACGGGCTATTATTATTTGATGTTCGTTTATACATTGCGCATGTTCGGGATTTCCATGGTCATGATGCCGATCATGACGAATGGGTTGAACCAATTGCCGATGCAATCAAATCCGCATGGTACTGCCATTAATAATACGTTGCAGCAAGTGTCCGGAGCGATCGGTTCCGCAATTCTGTTGACGATCATGACGAAGCGTTCCGAAAGTGAGGGAGCCCGCCTCTTTGCGGAAGCCCAAGCATCGGGCGACGTTCCGACGACTGCAGAAGGAATAGCTCAGCTGGAACAGACACTTGGGGCGCAGGCAATGCTGGAAGGGATCAATTTCTCATTCTTCATTTCCACGATCGTCACGATCGTCGCCCTCGTGCTCACCTTCTTTGTGAAGCGGGTATTGCCACCACAATATGAAAGCTCGGCAGCTTCCGGACAACAAGCGGCTGATACAAATAAATGAATGTAAATAATCTCCGTACGGGTATAATACCGAGTACGGAGTTTTTTTGCTTTGAAGGAAATTTTAGAACTTTCACGAATATGGAGTAAAGGAGCTCAAATGGAATGACGAGTGTAAATTGATAAGGGATGTGAGTCGGATGATAGGTCGGAATGATCCATGTCCATGCGGAAGCGGGAAAAAGTTCAAAAAATGTTGCTCCCTTAAGGAGTCGGATCCGGTCGAAACCCTTACCGGGGAAGAGCTGAACCGGATTATTGCAAGTGTCTACGAACACCCTCCTACTGCCACGGATAGGGCGGATTTCGAGAAGTACAGAAGACAATGGTTGAGCCGATTGGAAAAGTCTTGGGGAAGGGAAGAGATTGAAGAGGCGGTCAGCGAATATTTCCTTTTCATCGCACGGTCGGATATATGGAAGCGTCATTTGGTCCGGACATCGAACAGCCCCATCCGGGAAACAGTCCGTTCCGTTCTGGATGTTTGGAAAAATCCGTTCGTCCTGTTTGGGAAAGTGATCGGGGAGCAGGAAGGTTTTCTAGTGGTGGAAGAAATCCTTGGAAACGATATGCACTTCTTGGATAAAGAGCCGGATATGCCATTCAATGACCTGACGGGAGACATCCTCGTCTTCGGTGTCGTCTTGCCGGATAACCGTAAAATCGAGAATGGGATTCATGTCATTTCCTCATTGGTGTTCCTGCGGGATCAGATTGAAGTGATTCGCAATGAAATCATATCCTTGGCAGAGAAGAGCGGCTATGAAACGAGTTTGGAGTTTTACAAGGAGCATATGGTCGATGTGTATGAAATTCTGATGAGCCGGGAGTCTCTATCGGTTGAGCAAGTGACGGAATCTCTAACCCCTCTCCAACGTGAGGCAATCTTAAGGCTGGAGGAAAGGGTCGAGTCGGAAATCGGCAATCCGGAAGTGAATGCCGTTCTTAAAAACATTCTGTTGACCTATATTGTGCTGCAACAACCGAACTTCAGGAAACCGGAAATCTTATCGGCTGCCATGTTCCAAGCTGCATACGATATCGGAATCATTCCGAAAGAAACGTATACCAAATCCCGGATCGCCAAGTTATTCGGTGTCTCCACCGCTTCCATGACGAAGCATGCCGATGCGATTTTCGATTATGTCCTTGAGTCGATGACAGAAGAAGAACAAGCCGACGCGGTCATCGCGACGGAGATGGATTAAACAGGCAGAGGCACCCCTGAATCGATGCAGTATCGATCCAGGGGTTTTTCATATTTAAAAAGCGGCAGGAATATGATGATAGCTAGCGAATGGACAAGGTAGAGGGGTGTGCCTGAAATTGGAGGAGGAAGGAGCGGTTTGGAATGAAATTGACTAATTTTATCAATGGTGCATGGCAGGAGGAAAACGGCGCAGATTTTGCACCGGTGCACAACCCGGCGAACGGGCAAGAGCTGGCCAAGGTGAGGTTGTCGACGAAAGAGGACGTGGATCGGGCAGTGGCAGCTGCAAAATCGGCCCAACGGCAATGGGCGCTCGTTCCGGCTCCGAAACGGGCGGATTATCTGTACGAAATTGGCAGGCTGATGAAAGAAAAGAAGGAGCATCTCTCCCGAGTATTGACGAAAGAGATGGGGAAAGTGATCGAGGAAGCACGCGGGGAAGTGCAGGAAGGGATCGACATGGCCTACTATATGGCGGGTGAAGGAAGGCGCTTGGTCGGAGAAACCGTACCGTCCGAGCTTCAGAATAAATTCGCGATGAGCGTCCGGGCCCCCATCGGTGTCGTCGGCCTGATCACACCGTGGAATTTCCCGGTCGCCATTGCGACATGGAAATCCTTTCCCGCCCTCGTCGCAGGGAATACGTTCGTCTGGAAACCTGCGAGTGAAACACCGATGATGGCCTATGAAATGGCCTTGATTTTCGAAGAGTCCGGCCTGCCCGCGGGAGTGGCCAATATTGTGTTCGGCACCGGTGCGGAAGTCGGCACGGCGTTAATCGAGCATCCGGATGTCCGGGTCATCTCCTTCACTGGTTCGACGGAGACCGGTCGCCGTGTGGCGGAACTGGGTGGGCGTCATTTGAAGAAAGTGTCGCTTGAAATGGGAGGGAAAAATGCGGTTATCGTCATGGATGACGCCGATTTGGAGCTCGCTGTCGAAGGAATTTTATGGAGCGCTTTTGGCACGGCTGGTCAACGTTGCACCGCATGCAGCCGGGTCATATTGCATAAAGATGTGAAAGAGGAGCTGGAGCAGAAACTCTTGGCCTCTATGGAAGGACTCACAATCGGCGATGGATTGGACGAAACAGTGAAAATCGGTCCGGTCATCAATCGGCAGGCGTTGGAGAAGATTACCCGCTATATCGCTATTGGACAAGAAGAAGGTGCCAAGCTGCTAGCGGGCGGGAAAGTGGCGGTTGAGGGAGATTTGTCGGAGGGGCATTATATGGAGCCGACGCTGTTCACCGATGTGAAATGGGATAGCCGATTGGCTCAGGAGGAAATTTTCGGACCTGTCGTTTCACTGATTACGGTGGCGGATCTGGATGAGGCGATTGAAGTGAACAATAGTGTGAAATACGGATTGTCCAGCTCCATCTTCTCACAGGACGTCAATAAAATCTTCCGGGCGCAACGCGATTTGGATACGGGAATCGTTTACGTCAATGCAGGGACTACAGGAGCGGAAATCCATCTGCCGTTCGGCGGGACGAAAGGGACCGGAAATGGCCATCGGGACTCGGGGGTTGCGGCATTGGACGTATTTACGGAATGGAAAAGCGTTTACGTGGACTTCAGCGGGAAATTGCAGCGTGCGCAGATTGATACGGAATAAACGGACACAGGCCTCGGCTTCCGAGTGAGATTGTGATGCAGACATCTTATAGCAGTGAGGGGATGAGCGTGTGAAAGTGGTCGTGCTTGGTGCGGGACTTATGGGGAAGGAAGCAGTCCGGGATTTAGTGAAGAGCGATGCCGTGCAAAAAGTGTATTTGGCGGATATCAACGTCCGGCAAGCGGAAGCTTTTGCTGAACAATTGATGTCCGACAAGCTGGATATTTTATTGTTGGACGCCTCTAATGATCTTCAATTGCGCAACGTCATGGCACTGGGGGACGTAGTCATCAATGCACTGTTCTATGCGTTCAATGAAAAAGTGGCACGCACCGCCATCGATGTTGGCGTGCATGCCGTCGACCTTGGGGGGCATATCGGCGGTGTCACGGATACCGTGCTCGGATTGGACGGAGAGGCAAAGAAGAAAGGGGTAACGCTCATTCCGGATCTCGGAGTGGCGCCTGGGATGATTAACATTCTGACAGGGTACGGTGCGGGAAAACTGGATGCCGTGGACACAATTAAACTGTATGTCGGAGGGATTCCGCTGGTGCCGGATCCGCCGCTGCAATACAACATCGTCTTTTCGCTGGAAGGAGTGTTCGACCATTATACGGAACCGTCTCTGGTTATCCGGGAAGGAAAACGGTTGGAAGTGCCGTCTTTGTCGGAAATCGAACCGATTGCGTTCGACGGCTTCCCGGAATTGGAGGCTTTTCATACATCGGGAGGCACCTCGACTTTGCCGAAATCCTTCCCCCATGTGAAAACGCTCGAATACAAGACCGTCCGCTACAAGGGACATGCGGAGAAGTTTCAGCTGCTGGCGGCTCTTGGTCTACTGTCACGCGATGAGAAAGTGATCGTCAACGGCCAGTCGGTCAATGTCCGGGATGTGATGCGGGACCATTTGGCGAAGCGGCTTCGTCTAGGAGAAAAGTCGGATGCCGTCTTGCTGCGTGTCCACGTCGGTGGACTAAAGAAGGGCTGCCGTGCTGCCTATACTTACACGCTCGTTACGACGAAGGATACGGCGGTGGGCGAAACAGCGATGGCCCGGGCCACAGCCAATACGGTATCGGTCGTCGCACAAATGATCGGTGCTGGCATCATCTCGCATCGTGGTGTGCTGCCGCCGGAGAAAATCGTGCCAGGCGAATTATATATGGGAGAGATGAAAAAGCGCGGTGTCGTTATCCGGGAGTCGGTGGAACCGCCTTTGGCAAATCCGTAATCCACTCCATGGATCGAAGCGAAGGATAAAATACAATGCCAACATCGAAAAACGAAGAGGAGCGGATGGAATGGACTTCGGGTTCACGGAAGAACAGGAAATGCTGCGAAAAACAGCCCGTCAATTCGTCGACGCCAAAATTATCCCGCATATCCGGAAATGGGATGCGGAAGGGGGATTCGACCCGGCCATTTGGAAACAGCTTGCAGATCTCGGTTTCATGGGGGTCTGCATCCCGGAGAAATATGGCGGAAGCGGGATGGACTATAACTCTCTCGCAATTCTATGCGAAGAACTGGAACGGGGTGATACGGCTTTTCGGACAGCCGTATCCGTCCATATCGGGCTGAACAGCCTGACCTTGCTGCAATGGGGGAACGAAGAGCAGAAACGGAAGTATTTGATTCCCCAGGCGAAGGGAGAAAAAATCGGAGCGTTCGGACTGACCGAACCCGGGGCAGGATCCGACGTCGCCGCCATGTCGACAGTGGCAGTGCGGGACGGTGATCATTACGTCTTGAATGGTCAAAAAACATGGATCTCGCTCTGTGATGTGGCCGATCATCTCCTCGTGTTCGCTTATACGGATAAATCGAAGACGCACCACGGCATCAGCGCGTTCATCGTCGAACGGAATACCCCCGGATTTTCCTCAAAAGCAATCAAAGGGAAATACGGAATCCGTGCGGGGAATACAGGCGAGCTGTTTTTCGAAGATATGAAAGTGCCAGTCGCAAACCGGCTTGGGGAAGAAGGGGAAGGCTTCAAGATTGCGATGTCCGCACTCGACAACGGCCGGTTCACCGTGGCGGCCGGGGCGGTCGGATTGATCAAGGCATGCCTGGAAGAGAGCGTACAATATTGCCACAAACGTGAAACATTCGGCAAGGAGATCGGCAAACATCAACTGGTCCAGCAAATGATAGCCAATATGGAAGCGGGCTATCAGATGAGCCGCCTCCTCGTCTACCGAGCGGGGGAGATGAAAAACAAAGGGCTGCGCAACACACGCGAAACATCCCTCGCCAAATGGCAAGCATGCGATTTTGCCAATCAAGCCGCAGATGATGCGTTCCAGATCCACGGGGCATACGGCTACTCGGACGACTACCCGGTTGCCCGGTTCCTCCGCAATTCGAAAGCTCCGGTGATCTACGAAGGGACCCGGGAAATCCATACGATCATGCAGGCGGAATATGTCCTTGGATATCGGAAGGACAAAAAGCTGAGCCGGATGCTGCCGGCGTGGCCTGTTGATTCATAAATTATGGGGATAGGTGAAGCGGCCGTTTCATCTATCCGTTTTTGTGCGGGCTTAACCAGTTTCGTATGAAGGCAATCAACTTTTCCGCACTCGGCGACATATGGTTGAGTGAAGTCGCAGCGATTCCGATTGATCGGTAATGGTTACCTTCCAATGGAATGGCCCGAACGGTTTCCGGAAGGTGGTATAAGATCATTTCAGGAAGAATGCTGAGACCGAGATTATTTTGCACCATGGAAATGATAGCCTGATCCTCCACAATTTCGTATTGGATCGTCGGTGTGATCCGATGCGTCTTGAATATCCGCCGGACGTCATTGTCGATGGAGGATTTCGGCATGATAAAATCTTCGTTGCTGAGTTGCTCCACATGAATGCTGTCACTTTCGTAAAGAGGGTGAGCAGCGGGAACGATACAAAGTAGCGAATCCTCTTTGACGGGAATGGTATCAAATGATTTGGAAGCCGGAAGGGATAAAAAGCCGAAATCAACTTTCCCTTCCGAAATCCATTTGGTGATGTCATCATAGTTGCCCTCGTATAATTTGATATCAATTAGCGGAAAATCTTCCCGGAACAGTTTGATGATTTGCGGAATCCAATGGATCGATACACTGGGAAAAGTGCCGATTCGGACGACTCCGATTTCAAGACCGTTGATTTTAGCCGCTTTCTGCAATAACTGTTCGTTGCTCTTCAAGATTTCCTGTATATGGACAAGTATTTTTTCTCCGTTGGCCGTAAGGCTTGTCCCGGAACGGCTTCTGATGAGGAGGGCAAATCCGAACTCTTCCTCCAGCCCCGCAATGGCATGGCTGACTGCGGACTGGGTAAGTTTGAGTGCTTCAGCCGCTTTCGATAGACTGCCGGTTTCCACTACTGTCCGGAAGATTTCATACTTGATCAAAGACAATGGCTACCCCTCCTTTGTATTAATTTTATTCATACTTCTTATTATAAACATTCATTTGATTTATGGAAGAGCGGAATTTTATAATGAAAGGAGAAAACTTTGTAGGAGGTCTGGATATGGATAGGCAGTGGGGGTTCGATACGACTGTGATACATGGGCATCTGGAAGGCCGGAACATAGGGGCCGTCGTTCAACCGATCGTTCCGGCGGTGGCCTATTCTTTCGAAAGTCATGAAGCCGCCGCGGAGACGGTAGCGGGAAAACGGGAAGGCGTTTACTATGGTAGATACGGCAATGCAACATTACAATCCTTTGAAGAAAGGGTGGCTCTTCTTGAGAACGGCGAGGCGGCCCTCGGTGTCAGCTCGGGAATGGCGGCAATTTCCACAGTGTTGCTCAGTCTATTGCAGCATGGCGATCATGTTATTGTTACAAAAGATGTCTACGGGGGAACCTATCACTTTCTGAAGACATTGGCTCCAAGATTCGGCATCACATTCAGTTTTGTGAATTGCACGGATTTTGATAGCATTAGGGATGCTATACAGGACAACACGAAGGCGGTTTATATCGAGACGCCTTCCAATCCTTTGTTGACGGTGCTCGATGTGGAAGGGATTGCAAACATTACGCGACAACATCAGATCCCTCTAGTGATTGATAATACATTCATGTCGCCGTATCTTCAGAAACCGTTGAATCTTGGCGCGGACATCGTAATCCATAGTGCGACCAAATATTTGAATGGGCATGGAGATGTGATCGCCGGGGTCATCGTTGCGGATCGAGAACGCATCCGCTTTATGCGGCAGCAAATCATGGGTGACCTCGGACAAGTGCTGAGCGCGGGGGATGCGTCTTTGTTATTGAGAGGCATGAAAACGCTTGGTCTCAGAATGGAGCGGCATTGTACCAATGCCTATGCCATCGCGGAATTCCTGGAATCCCATCCGCAAGTGACCAAGGTTTATTATCCCGGCCTGCCATCCCATCCCCAATATGAAACAGCGCGGAAGCAGATGAAAGGGATGGGTGGAATCGTCTCGTTTGAAGTGAAAGGCGGTCTGGAATCGGCAACGGCCTTTCTGGATGCGTTACGATTATCGATGATTTCATTCAGCCTAGGAGACCCTGAAACGCTTGTGCAACATCCGGCGACGATGACCCATTTCTCCTTGCCGGAAGCTGTACGGAAGGCAAGCGGGATTACAGACGGACTCATCCGTCTATCGGCAGGACTGGAAGATGTGGAAGACATCATACAGGATTTATCCCGGGCTTTCGATCAATTGCAATGTAAAAATTTTCATGAAGTTGGACAGGTATCTAGTTGATTGGAGTGGAAAGCTTCCGCCTGTGACGGAAATCAACGGTGGAGACCCGGATGAAATTTTAAATTCCATGTTACAAAAACAAACTATTAAAGAACGGAGTGAATTTGCATGGGCGAAATAAAAAACTTGGAACCTGTCACGATGGATACGATCACTGCGAAATTGATGACACATATTGTAGCAACGGCGACTGAACGTTTCGGGGAAGATGGAATACCGGCTGTTCAAGCAGGTGTTCAACAAGTGATCGATGAACAACAGGCTGAAATGGCTGGAGTGCTTCAGGAGGATGCGCTTTTTTTGTTCGATAAATTATTCGACTCGGAACAAATCGAGAAAACATTGCGTGCCTATAATGCGAAACGGGAAGAAGCGGACCGCGAACCGTATACGATGTTTGCAATCATGGCGAAACTGTTCGCCCACATTGCTAAAGCGATGGTGGAAACATTCGGCAAAGAAGAAGGGGAACAGGTGATGATGGATAGCGTCGGCGTGTTTGGTGAAGAACGCGGCCGTGATATCGCCCGTCGTGCGGCGGCCGTCGGGAAGCCGAATACGATGGAGAATTATTTGTCCAACTATGATATGGGGCGCAGTGAACTATTCGAATATGAAACATATTTTCATCCGACAGAAATCGAACAGTCCTTTACGAAATGCGCATTTGCGGAACAGTGGAAAAAAGATGGCATGGAAGACTACGGAATTTTGTATTGTCATATGATCGATCCTTCGATTGCCAAGGGCTATAACCCGAACTTTGAAGTGGTGCATGATCAATATGTTCTGCGGGAAGGGACTTGCCATTTCCGTTTTCAAATGAAGGACGAAAGCGGGACATCCGAATGATTAACGAAGAGCGGCTCTGGAATCGACTGATGACTTTGGGGGAACTGGGCAAACAGCCAAGCGGCGGGGTGACCCGGTTTTCCTTTACGGAAGAAGAACAGCAAGCCAAGCGGCTCGTCGCTTCCTATATGAGAGAAGCAGGCATGGAAGTCCGGGAAGATGCGGTCGGCAATCTGATAGGAAGGCGCGAAGGACGGCGGGCAGATGCGCCTGCCGTTTTAATCGGCTCCCATATTGACACGGTTCCGGACGGCGGCAGGTTTGACGGTGCACTCGGCGTCATTGCCGGTGTTGAGGTCGTGCAAACGATGAACGAGCAACAGATTCAGCATGATCATCCGATTGAGGTTATCGCATTTACCGATGAGGAAGGCAGCCGTTTCGGATTCGGCATGATCGGCAGCAGGGCCATTGCGGGAACGTTGACAGAGGATCAGCTTCAGCAGGACGACAAAAATGGTATAATCATTGGGGATGCGATGAAACAGGTCGGATTGGATCCCCAACGTATCGGGGAGGCGAAAAAAGAACCATCGACTGTGAAAGCCTATGTGGAACTGCATATTGAACAGGGACGAGTCCTCGAAAAGCACGGAATTCCCGCCGGTATCGTATCGGGCATCGCCGGTCCGCTTTGGACAAGATGGATTATTTCCGGCGAGGCGGGTCATGCCGGTTCGACTCCGATGGACAGCCGGAAAGATCCGTTGATGGCAGCAGTGGAAATTATGCAGTTCATTGAAGAGGAAGCGAAACAGTATCCACAAACCGTTGCGACGATCGGGCAGATATCCGTGAAACCCGGCGGCGTGAATGTCGTTCCGGGGGAAGTCGAATTTACTTTGGATCATCGGGCGATCGACGAGGGTATTCGCAATGAGGTGGAAAGGAAGATCCAGGCCCATGCGGAGCAAGTATGCGTTAAGCGGAATGTGGAGCTGGTCATTGAGCCGTTGCAACGCGTCACGCCTGTTCCATGTTCGGAGTTCATTCAAAACGTGATCCGGGAGGCATGCCAAAAAGCGGGCATCGATCCGCTGACCCTCCCAAGCGGAGCAGGACATGACGGCATGCAGTTCCACAACGCTTGGCCGATCGGCATGATTTTCATCCGATCGGAAAACGGCATCAGCCATAATCCGGCTGAATGGAGTTCGAGAGACGATTGCGGAACAGGTACACGAATCTTGTTTGAGACAATATGCGAACTTGCAACTAAGTGAAAAAAGAGTGCCGGATTCCTCGCAAGTGAGAATCCAGCACTCTTTCTTTATGAATCAAGCACCTAAAAATGCTTTAATTGCGTCAATCAAGCTGTAAAGGCCTAAACCTGTACAAATCAGGGCGACAATTCCGCCGATGATGTTCATTTTGACGCTGTTGACATATTTGCCAAGACGGTTTTTATTGTTCATGATGATCAACAGCAAGATGGAGATGACAGGCAGTAGAATTCCGTTCAATGCCTGGGCAAAAAGAAGTACGTCGAGCGGTTCGAAACCTAGACCGGATGACAGGATACCGATTATCATCACGATGACGAATACCAGTTTAAACTTCTTATTTTTCATTCCATTTTCCCATCTCATCACACTTCCGATTGTAACAGCAGCTCCAAGTGGAGAAGCGAGGGCGGACGAAAAACCTGCCGCAAATAATCCGACACTGATGAAAACTTTAGCCCATTCACCGAGTAGCGGTTCTAGTTGAATGGACAGATCCGCGACGCTTTTCACTTCAAGACCGTAAATCATCGTTCCGGAAGTGATTAAAATTGCTGCTGTAATCAAACCACCGATACAGATGGAGATAGTCGTATCCAACCGTGCCTCTTTTAAATCAGATGGCTTCGACCATCTTTCTTGGACCATTGTCGAGTGGATAAAGAAGTTATACGGTACGACAGTTGTTCCGATCAATGCAATAACCATTAAAATAGAGCCGGTCGGGATGGTTGGGAGGAATGCGCCTTGGAATACAGCACCAAGGTCAGGTTTCGCTACAATCATCGTTGTGATGAAGGTGACACTCATTACAGCGATAAGTACAACCATGACACGCTCAATCAGTTTGTAACTGCCGCTGAGTCCGAGTATTAGAATAACAACTCCGAAGATTGGTCCGAGAATATTGGAAGGAATTCCGGTCAACGTGGAAATCCCGAGCGATGTACCGAGAAGGTCCCCCGCAATATAAGCGGCACAACCGATTCCGACCGCTATCATGACGAGCCACATCGAACCGAACTTTAAGATGGGATTAGCAAACTGTTCCCGGATTGCTTCCCCTAATCCTTTTTTTGTAATTATCCCAAGTCTGGCTGACATCTCTTGCAAAACGATCGTTGCAATAATCGAGAATACAACTGCCCATAAGATGGCATATCCGAATGAAGCCCCTGCCCGTGTTGCAGTAGTTACAGTACCCGGACCAATGAATGAAGCCGTAATAATCGCGCCTGGTCCAATGACCTTAAGTTTATTTTTCAATGACTTTTTTTCCGTTGTAGAAGTGTCTATTTCTTTTTGCGTTGTCATTATTTTCCCCGCCCGTCACTAAATATATTTATTGAATATTACAACTATTTTTGGGAAAAATACCCGGGATAGGGGAGGGTGTCATCCGCCTATTCCAAGTAGTTGTAGATTGTTTGCTTTGAAACTTTGAGAGCGTTTGCAATTTTTTCGATAGAGCCTTGGATCAAAAAAGTTCCCTTCTCTTCCAGACTGCGAACGAATTGAATCTTATCTTCCCGGGACATCTTTGAAATAGGAATTCCGATTTCTTTCAAGGAGCTAGTAATTAGTTGATCAAACACTTCATCAATATTTTTCGCGTACGACTCCTCCATCGGGGAATCGAGTTGATCCAAATCAGGGGTTGCGGAAAAATCTTTGATAATCTGATTGACCATAGAGAATGCAGTAATGTCGAAGTTAATCCCGATGAAGCCGATTACGTTACCGCTTTCATTTCGAATGAATGAACTTGAAGTCTTTACGAACTTCCCATCTCTTGTCCGTGACGTCTGACCAAGCATATCAGGCACGGCATCCCCGTGTTGCCGCAACTCTTTTAAGATGACTTCTGTTGTTGGGGCTCCCAGCGCTCGTTCCGTAACACTGCCAGCTATATAAACGAGTGAGGAATGGATGTCCGACAAGTCATGAATGACCACTTCGCAATTTCGCCCAAACGTTGCGGCGATCATGTCTGCCACCGGTTGGTAGCGTTTTAATATTTCTGCATTTTCTTCTTTCGCCATACGAATCACCAGTTTCCAAAGTTATTTAAGAAGGCTTGCTTCTTTACAATGGGCGTCCTGTTTCCGTGATTCCACAGAAACAGGACATCCAAAGTAGATTATAACTTATTTTCTGCTCGCAATGACCCCTGCAAGTGCATATAAAATGACTGTGGAAGCAAAGTGAGCCGAAAGCTGGGTCGGATCTTGTTGTGGATAGATTTCCACAAAGTCCATTCCAACGACGCCTTGTTTACAAATTTCATGAACCAGAGTTAATAGTTCGTGGGAAGTCAATCCATTCCCATCAACCGGGCCGCCAGGGTTGAATGCAAAGTCCAATACGTCACTGCAAATGCTCAAGTAGACGACATCGACATCTTTGCTCGCCATTGCATGAAGCTCGGCTGCCAACTCTTTCAAATTGGAGTGGTTGCGGATATCATTGATTGTCACAGTGACAGCGCCTGCTGCTTTTGCGTTGCGCCCACTTTCCGGAATATTTCTCGGGCCATGGATCCCTGTGTGGATAATGCTTTCATTGCGAACGCCTTCTTGCTCATATAAGCGGGCGAACGGGCTGCAACGTGCATATTGGTCGCCGTTATGGGATGGCAAGTTGTCGTAGTGTGCATCCAGATGGATGATCCCGACTTTTTTGCCTTGTTCGGCAAGCGCTTTCACGATCGGGAAAGTGATGCCGTGATCTCCTCCGAGTCCGATGAGGAATTTTCCGCTTTCCCAAAGCTTGCTTGTGAAGTTTGTAATTCTTTTCATTGTTTCATCGACATCTGCCGGTACAACGTCAATATCGCCGATATCTCCGAGTTTCATATGTTCGAACACATCGATATGATCCAACTCTGGCAAATAGCCGCTATATCTAGCTGATGTCAGGCGCATCACTTTTGGACCGAGTTCACAACCGGTATAGTCTCCCCAAGTTACCGCACCTTCCCAAGGTACTCCGTACACAACTGCATCTATATCTTCAAGTGACTTACTAGTGGAAATATTCTTTGCTCCAAGGAAGCAAGGTGTATTGCCGTAGATGTTTGTCATGATTCGTCATTTCCTTTCGAGCTTATATTTAAAAAATTGAAGCTTTAACTTAAATATAGGACCTGTTTTAAATAAAGTCAAATTAATTTTGATAAAAATTAAAAATAATTAAAGGCAGGTGTGAGATTTATCGGAAAAGTAACTCTGTGGTATGAGTTGCTTGACAGAAAAGTTTGTTTGTCTTCTACTCTGATATTTCGTCTTATGATAAACTGAAATTCTACATTCATCTTTCACATAAGGAGTGCTTTCTCTTGAATATTCAACCGTCTAGTAAAATGTCGATTTTCGCCCCCGCAATTTTTGGAGATTTAAAAGCAGCCGCGGAGAAGAGAAAGGCAGCCGGGCATGCAGTCGTCGATTTGAGTTTGGGCAGCCCGGATTTGCCGCCCGACGTCAAAGTACGGCAGGCACTATCGGAACAAAGCGCGCTGGCAAGTTCCTACGGTTATACACTAGGGGGAATCAAGCGTTTTAACGAGGCGGTTGCCGATTACTATAAAAGACGTACCAATGTAATAATCGACCCGGAAACGGAAGTGCTGCAGACGATGGGATCCCAGGAAGGGCTCGTCCATCTGCCATTCGCTTTTTGCAATGAAGGGGATATCGTCCTGAATACGAATCCGGCTTACGTGGCATACGAGGCGGGCATTAAACTTGCCGGGGCGGTTCCTTACGATATGCCACTCCGTGAGGAAAACAACTTTCTCCCCGACCTGGATGCCATTCCGGCCGATATTGCGGAAAAAGCGAAGTTGCTCCTATTGAATTTGCCGGGCAATCCGGTTCCGGCAATGCCGGACGCCGCCTTTTTCGAGAAAGTGGTGGCATTCGCACGGAAGTACAACGTCATTGTCCTGCATGACGCCGCCTATTCGGAATATTATTTCACTGGGGACGCTCCGATCAGCTTTCTATCCACGCCGGGAGCGATGGACGTCGGGATGGAGATCAATTCCTTATCGAAAAGCTTCAGCTTGGCCGGCGCCCGCATCGCATATATAGTAGGAAATGCGGAAATGCTGGGGATTGTAAAACAGTTGAAGTCGAATTTGGATTATGGGATTTTCGCACCGATCCAAGAGGCTGCCGCGGTGGCGTTGGATCATGCGGAGGAGATCACGGACCGGCTGCGCCAAGAATTTTCCGAACGGCATCGCGTGTTAATGAATGGATTGGATGAGCTTGGCTGGACGGCAACCCCGTCCCAAGGCGGTATGTTCGTCTGGGCAAAATACCCATCGGACATGAATGATATCGATTTTGTCTTCAAGGCGATCGAAGAAGCCGGCGTCGTCATGGTGCCCGGAAGCATCTTCGGTTCCGAGGGAGCAGGCTATGTCCGGATTGCACTCGTTCAGAGGACGGAATTGTTGGAGCAGGCGATCGAGCAGTTGAAAGAACTAACTTATTCATAAAAAGGGGAAGGACTGTACTTTGGTCCTTTTCTTTTTTTTATATCGCACTTGCAATCTATAAAGGAGCGGTGTATTATGATGACTGGATGACCGTTTTTGTGTTTTAGTCAATAGAGGTGGGTGAAGAAGTGGATCGAAGACAGGAAATATTGGATGCCGCGGCCAAGTCGTTTTCGCTCTTTGGATACAAAGCGACAACAATGGATCAGGTCGCCAAAATAGCGAACGTTGGAAAGGGGACCATCTACACATTCTTTGCAAATAAAGAGGAACTCTTCAATGCCATTGTCATGAAAATGATCAACGAGATGCGGATGGAAGCTGACGCGGTTTCGGTCGAAGGGGCTTCATTCGAAGAAAATGCCCATGCCCGGTTGATGCAAATGCTGAAATTCCGCAAGACGCATCATTTATATGCAAAATTGGTGAATGAGGAAAAGGAATTGCGCACTCCTGCCGTCAAAGAAGTGCTCGAGACGATCGAGAAAGAGATTGTCGCCTATGTCCGGGAAAAGATGGAACGAGCCATTGCGAGAGGCGAGTTGAGGCCATGCGATACGGAGCTGGTCGCGTATCTTTTATTCAAAGCGTATTTGGCCCTGATCGTCGATTGGGAACAGACGCATGAGGAAGAGTTGTCTGAGCAGCGCATCCTTGATTTGCTAAGCGGGACCCTTTTTAAAAGTCTCTTAGTATGAGACTCCTTTTTTTATTCAAAAATGACCGAAACACCGAAGTGGTCAATTAGTTTAGGAGGAAGAAAAACATGAAAAAGACAATGACGTGGGCGGAATGGAAGCAGTTGCTGCGCACGCGGAAAATGATTGTCCCGATGGTGGCTATTTTGTTCATTCCTGTATTGTATGCGGGGATGTTCCTTTGGGCTTTTTGGGATCCGTATGCGAATATGCCCTCCTTGCCCGTAGCGATTGTCGATAACGACGAGGGAGCCGAGCTGGAGGGAGAACAGTTGGCGCTCGGCCGGGAATTGACGGATAAGCTGATCGAGAGCAAGCAGTTTGATTTCCAAGAGGTTTCGCATGCGGAAGCGGAGCAGGGGTTGAAAAACCAGGACTATTACGTTGTCATTGAAATCCCTGAAAATTTTTCAGATCACGCCACAACGTTGTTGGACGACAATCCGGAAAAATTGACGATCGTCTATAAACCGAATGAAGGATTCAACTTCCTGTCTGCCCAGATCGGAGAAACTGCGATGGACCGGATCCGTGCGGAAGTGAATGAAAAAGTGGCATCCACTTATTCGGAAAAACTGTTCGCCTCCATTTCTGAGATGGGAGAAGGTTTTGGAGAAGCGGCCGAGGGAGCCGGCCAGCTTGATGAGGGGGCCGCCGAGCTATCCACAGGCGCCGCGGACTTGAAAGGCTATCTCGAAAAATTGGCTTCGAGCACGGTCACATTGGCCGACGGGTCCGATCAGCTAGCGAAAGGAACCCGCGAAGCCGCAACCGGTGCAAAAGATTTGAATGAAGGCATCGGAACACTTGCAACGGGGGCTGCCGAACTCCGGACCGGAGCAGAACAAGCATCGGCAGGAGCAAGCGAATTGCAATCCGGCATCGCCCAATACACAGAAGGTGTCGGCAAACTTGCCGGCAGCTACGGACAAATTGCTCAAAAAGAAAAGGAATTCAACGCAGCCATCGGCAACTTGCATGATAAAACAGCGTCCGTCAGTGGAGCGGCTACCGATCTAGCTGGCGGTGCCCAACAAGTGAACTCCGGAGTCAAATCACTTTCCGAACAATTGGCACCAATCCTCGCCTCATTACCCGAAGAGCAACAAGCCGGGGTGAAGGCGGCACTTGAGGAATTAAAGCAAGGAAGCACTCAAGTGGCGGCTGGTATGCAGGAGCTATCCGCCGGAACTTCGGCTTTGGCGGATGGGGCGGCCCAATTGAATGGCTCCGCCAACCAACTTGCCGAGGCACGCAGCCAAGCATTGGCCGGTTTGAATGAATTGAACAGTTCCTCGACCGCCCTGGTAAACGGCGCCGATTCATTGGCTAGTGGAAACGGAGCACTTGCGACCGGATTAGCCAAATTGGCGGACGGCGCCGCAGCAGCCCGGAGAGGTTCTTCCGATTTGTCCACAGGGTTGGCGAAATTAACGGAAGGGACCGGCACATTGACGGCCGGAACCGGCACGCTCGCCTCCAAATCACAAGAATTGGCGGAAGGATCCGGTAAACTAGTGAACGGTCTTGGGGAGCTGAAAGAGGGCACATCCACGCTTCAAGAAAAACTGGCCGAAGCGAACGAAACCGCAAGCGGGGTACAGCCGTCCGAAAAAACATTCGAAATGGCTGCCGCCCCGGTCTCTGTTGACAAAGAAGGCATCAACCACGTGCCGAACTACGGAACCGGCTTCGCTCCGTATTTCCTATCCCTCGGATTATTCGTCGGCGCGCTGCTGTTATCCATCGTCTTCCCGCTCGTCGAACCGGCCATCAAGCCGACCGGCCCGTTCCGCTGGTTCGCCAGCAAAGTATCTGTCCTCGCGGCAGTGGGACTGATTCAAGCATTGATCGCCGTGGCGGTCGTCAAGTTCGGGCTCGGCATGGAAACCGAGAACACGCCGCTCTTCATCTTGACGGCGATTATCACAAGCTATACATTCATCGCAATCGTCCAAATGTTCGTCTCTCTCTTCGGGGACGCGGGACGATTCATGGCCATCCTCGTGTTGATCTTGCAGCTGACCACGAGCGCGGGCACTTTCCCGTTGGAATTGATTCCGGAACCGCTGCAATTCTTCAACACATTGTTGCCGATGACCTACTCCGTCCATGCATTCAAAGGCGCCATCTCGACAGGCGACATCGGATTCCTTTGGGCGAACAATGGCATTCTGCTCGCCTTCACAGGAGCATGTCTCGCCATCACATTCGGTTACTTCGCCTTAATTTTCACGAGACGCTATTCAAGAGAAACGGCAGAAGCTTAATTAGGCAAGCCCTTGTCATGAATCATCATGGCGGGGGCTTTGTTTTTGAGAACAGCGGTGACTGGCGAGTCTCCCGAGTTTTCATTCTTCCTCGAAACAAATCAGCCGCACTTCGAAATGCTTCATACAAGCCTCAAAACGTTTCATAGAAACCTCTCAACGTAATTGTCCAGCCTCGCAACAAATCCAGGGCAGCTCGAAACAAAATCCCCACCTCTCAACGTTTTTCCCCCAGCTCGCAACACTCCACCCGGGGCTCGAAACGTTCCCGTCGAACCTCGAAAAGGATTCCCTCAACCTCAAAACGTTTTCCTGGAAGTTCGAAACGAAATCCCCTCCTCGCAACGTTTTTCCCCTACCTCGCAACACTACACCGGGGGCTCGAAACGTTCCCGCCGAACCTCGAAAAGGATTCCCTCAACCTCAAAACGTTTTCCTGGAAGTTCGAAACGAAATCCCCTCCTCGCAACGTTTTTCCCCTACCTCGCAACACTACACCGGGGGCTCGAAACGTTCCCGCCGAACCTCGAAAAGGATTCCCTCAACCTCAAAACGTTTTCCTGGAAGTTCGAAACGAAATCCCCTCCTCGCAACGTTTTTCCCCTACCTCGCAACACTACACCGGGGGCTCGAAACGTTCCCGCCGAACCTCGAAAAGGATTCCCTCAACCTCAAAACGTTTTCCTGGAAGTTCGAAACGAAATCCCCTCCTCGCAACGTTTTTCCCCTACCTCGCAACACTACACCGGGGGCTCGAAACGTTCCCGCCGAACCTCGAAAAGGATTCCCTCAACCTCAAAACGTTTTCCTGGAAGTTCGAAACAAAATCCCCACCTCGCAACGTTTTTCCCCTACCTCGCAACACTACACCGGGGGCTCGAAACGTTCCCGTCGAACCTCGAAAAGTATTCCCTCAACCTCAAAACGTTTTCCTAGAAGTTCGAAACAAAATCCCCATCTCCCGCCCTCGAAAGCACAACCAAACAAAAAACCCCCGAAGTTTTCACTTCGAGAGTTCTCTCATCAAGAACCAACATAATCCCCGCCATCGACATGAATCGTTTGCCCGGTCATGTAGCTGGAGTCATTGGAGGCTAAAAACACATAGGCCGGTGCATTTTCCGCCGGTTGGCCCCGTCGTTTGACTGGTGTATCCCCGCCGTGCTGCTCGACCTTTTTGGCATCGAAAGTGGCCGGGATGAGCGGTGTCCAAATCGGGCCGGGGGCGACTGCGTTGACCCGGATTTTCTTCTCGGCCAAGTTCAAGGCAAGGGAGCGGGTGAAAGAGGTGATCGCCCCCTTTGTCGCGGAATAATCGATCAATCCCGGCGAACCGTTATACGCCGTGATCGAGGATGTGTTGACGATCGTGTCGCCTTCCGTCATCTGCGCCACCGCCGCTTTCGTCATATAAAACAAACCGAAGAAGTTTGTCTCGAATGTCTCCCGCATTTGATCGGCCGATATGTCGGCGAAGTCCTTCTGCGGAAACTGCTTGCCCGCGTTGTTGACGAGGATATGGAGATGTCCCCACTCATCGATGACCTTCTGGACCAACTCCTCGCAATTTTCCTCTTCGCTAATATCCGTTTGAATCTTCATCGCTTTTCCGCCGTGCTTTTGAATCAATTCCACCGTTTTATCAGCATCGACTTCTTCGGCTTCATCCAAATAGGCGATGGCGACATTGGCACCTTCCTTCGCATATGCAACCGCGACGGCACGCCCAATTCCACTATCCCCGCCGGTAATCAACGCATTTTTCCCTTTTAATTTATCCGACCCTTTGTAATTTTCGTCTTCATAAACCGGCTCCGGCGTCATCTCTGCTTCCACGCCGGGCTGCTGCTCCTGCGTTTGCGGCGTCACTGCTTTGTCGATTTTTTCGTATTTGTTTTCAGACAATGTAAGTTCCTCCTTCGTAGCTGTCACTAGTAGAAATGTTCCCCAACTGACGGGGAATAAACGGATTTACAACAGTCCGATCCATTTCCAATACGTGGCGCTGAATAAAAGGATGAGCAAATACCCAATCACGGTCAGAGGTATCCCTGACTTCAGGAAATCCTTGACGGTAAAGGCGCCGGTCCCGTATGCGAGCATATTTTGCGGTGCACTCACCGGTAGCAAGAAGCCAAAACTGATGACAAATTGTTGAATCAGAACAAACCCGACATCGTTGGCATCGATTGCCAGCGTTGAGGTCAAGGCGATGAAAATTGGGATGAGCGCCGACGACAGGCTCGTTGCACTGGCAAACCCCAAGTGGATCAAAATGTTGAATAGGGACAGCAAGGCAATGGTCGCAATCAGCGGCATATGGTCAAGTCCCATTGCGCCGAACACTTTATCCGACAACCATTGGGCGCCATTTGTGTCCAATAGGATGGTCCCAAGCGCAATCCCGACGGCAAAGACGATGATTGTCCCCCAAGGAATCAGCTTCTCCACCGTCTTCCAGTCAAAGACCCCGATCTTTGGCGACAATAGGATAGCCAACGCTACAAGCGTCACGGTTGTCGTATCGAAAGGATGGAGTTTCTCCTCGGTGGACCAGAAGAAAAGGAGGGCGATGGAAATGACGATGAGACGAATTTCCGCTGACGTAATCGGTCCCATTTCTTTCAATTGATTTTGAATCAATTCCTTCCCGCCTTCAACCACTTTCGTTTCCGGTTTAATGATCCGCAACATGACAAAGTAGAGGATGACGGACATGATGATGGACCAAGGAGCGGCGTAGAGGAACCAAGAGCTCCACGCGACCGAGACGCCGAATTCCTTTTCGATGAACCCGAGGGCGACCATATTTTGGGCCGCTCCCGTCTTGATACCGATATTCCAAATGGAGACAGCCTGTACTGCCGTGATGACGAGCAGGGCACCAAGCCGGCTATTATGTGGCAAACCGAATGCGGCCACCATTCCAAGCAAAATAGGAACGACCGCGCCGGCCCGTGCCGTAGCGCTTGGCACGAAAAACGCAAGTATGATCGATACAAGTATCGCTCCGAAAACGATGGCGCCTGTCCGGACGCCGACTTTCGAAAGGATGTACAATGCTAGCCGTTTGTGAAGATTCGTCGCCTGCATGGCAGCAGCCAGGAACAGGGCGGCAGCCACAAGGGCGACGGCCGAATTGGAAAATCCGCCCAACGCCATCTTAAGCGCATCTTTCGTCCCGAGCATGACATCAGGATTGGCCATATCCGGGGCAAGTCCGAGCAAGAGTGCGACCAGGGCGATGATCATGGCGGCGCTCACTGGATAGGTGACCGCTTCCGTCATCCATAAGATGACCGCAAATGCCAAGATGGCGAGAGCCCGTTGACCAGCTACCGGAAGTTCCTGGTGGTTAGGCAGCAACACGATGACAATCAAGGCTGCAAAAGCAAGTGCAATCCAAAGAGGCTTGAGGTTTCGTTTCGATTTGATGGTCGTTTCAGTAGATTTCAAACGGATTCATCCTTTCCGATGAACATGTATGTATAGTTCCAGTACCCAAAACGAAGTAGCTATAAAACGCTCTATTCAGCTTTCCCGGAATTGAATAAATTATGAACGCACTCGTTCCAAGTATATTCTGAAATTAATTGAAACGAAATTACCTGTCAGGAGTCTAATGGAATAACAAAGAAAATGGAAAGGGTTGGTCCACTTGAGAAAACCGGTTATCTGGATTGCTTCCGGGGTAGCCATCGCCTTCTTGGCATTGGCATTCGCTTTATCTATTCAAAGAGTGACAGTAACGGCTTCGGGAATCGCACTGACCGAGAAAGGCTGGCAGGCAGGTTTCTCGGCTCCGTTGAATCAGAAAGCCGAGCGATCCGGTGATCTTTATATTACCGATCAGGAGGGCAATCGGGTGGAGACGGATATCCGTATTGAAAACGAAGGGCACACCGTTCACGTCAACGGGCTGGAACCGGGCGCGTATACGCTGCATATTAAAAAAGAGGCCGTGAAAGGGAAACGATACAAATCCCTGCAATCGGATCGGATTGATTTCACGGTCCATGAAACGATCACTTCGGTTGCATCGGAAAAAGAACTGAAAGCGTATTTTGATCGGGCGAAAAGCATGATGGAAAGCGAGAGGAAAGCGCTGCGTCAGGAATCGGCAACTATGGAAAGTGCAAATGACAAAGCAGAAGCGCAGTCTGGCAGTGCTGATCACTCGACGACGAATAATCAAGTCGCTGGAGTTGATGAAGCGGATATTGTGAAGACGGACGGAGATTTCATTTACTCCATCATGGGCCATAGCAGGGTAATGATTTCGGACATCCGGAATCCGGAAAAACTCCGGAAAGTCCATGAATTGAAGGGGAATGACAGTTTTTATCCAAATAGCTTGTTTTTACACGATGATCTGCTCATCGTTCTTGGCTCGAAAATGTCACCCGACCAAGGCGTGTCCAATAAACAGGCAGCAGACATGATCATGCCGATGAATGAAATGACAGTTGCCCAAATTTATGACGTCAGCAAACCGGAACAGCCGAAGCTGATCCGGGAGGTCGGGGCGGAAGGGTATTTGAACGGTGCTCGGAAAACGGGGGATATGCTCTATTTTGTTACGAATATCCAACCGTTCTATTGGATCATGGAAGAGGGGCAAGAGGAGGATCTTCGCCCGGCCGTATTGGATTCGACGGAAGACGATACCCCGAAGTTATTGGATTATAAGGACATTTCCATCTTGCCGGGAGCTGTTGAGCCAAAGTACTCCATTATCACGGCTGTTGATCTTTCATCGCCTGCAAAAAGTGGACTTGTGACGAAAGGGTATCTCGGCAGCAGTGAGCAACTGTACATGTCAAAAGACCATCTCTATTTGACGGCATCGATTTATGAAACGGGTTCTGCGGCAGGCGGGCAGGCGCGGTCGATGATCTGGAACCCTGGCAGTGCCAACAGTGAAGTGTTCAAGTTTGCGCTGGACGGAACAAATGTCGCATTCCAAAATTCCGCCACGTTGAAAGGGACGCTGCTGAACCAGTTCTCGATGGATGAACATAACGGCCATTTCCGGGCCGTCACGACGGAGGGGAATCAATGGGATGAAAAGAACCCTTCCAAAAATCATCTATTCATCTTAGATGAAAACATGAAGCAGGTCGGGTCGGTAGAAGGGCTAGCAAAAGGGGAGCGCATTTATTCCGCTCGTTTCATGGGGGAGAAGGCGTATATGGTGACTTTCCGGGAAACGGACCCGCTCTTTGTCATCGATATCGCCGATCCGGTCGCGCCGAAAGTGCTTGGGGAGTTGAAGATTCCGGGTTTCAGCAACTATTTGCACCCATTGGATGAACATCATCTCATCGGATTCGGCTATGAAACGACGGCAAAGAAAAATCCGCAAGGCGGCGAACCGATTATTCTAACGGAAGGGATGAAGATCTCCCTATTCGATGTATCGGACTTCGCTAATCCGAAAGAGAAGGATACCGAAATTATCGGGGGACGGGGAAGTTACTCCCCGATCCAGCATGACCATAAATCATTATTCCAGCACCCGCAACGGAATTTATTCGGATTCCCGGCCGTCCTCTACGAAGAACGGAAGCAAAACAAGGAATTCTGGGATGTGGACTTCCTCGGGGCAGGTGCGCTCATTTATGAAATCACACCGGAAAAAGGGATTGTGTTGAAAGGCGATTTATTGGAAGGGAAACAACCGGGAGAGCAATACGTCGATTGGGAAAAGGAAATCCAGCGCATCTTGTATAGCGGTGATAAACTGTACACCATTTCGATGAAGGAAATTACTCAATACGGCTTGGATTCAATGAAAAAGGAAAATACGTTGCAATTGCAATGAAGAGGGGGCCGTCCGGAAAGTCGGACGGCCTTTTCACTATGAGGTGAAACTGTCCGACGCTGGTTCGGAACTGAGTCACCCTATCTCTGGACTGTCACACCCTCGGTCGAAACTGCCGCACCCCGGTGAAACTGTCCGACGCTGGTCCGGAACTGAGTCACCCTGTCTCTGGACTGTCACACCCTCGGTCGAAACTGCCGCACCTCGGAGAAATTCGTTGCGGCGAGCATGTAATAAGAGCAGTCTCAGGTCCGTGTTCGCTTTGTTGCTGTACGATACGCCATCACCTTTTCTCCTGTTTCCCGATAGTATGTGTATTCGGATCGGTCTTTTATTCTTCCATACATTGTATTTTCCATTGCTCTTCGCTAAGATAAATTCAAAAGGAGGCGGACGGGGTGGGGGACAAGGAAATGGCGATCGATTGTTGTCTGTTGGCCGGCCGGCTCATGATGGAGGCGGGGGCGGAGACGTATCGGGTGGAGGATACGATGGCTCGGATGGCGCAAACGCAGTTACTATCCGCCACGCATAGTTTTGTGACGCCGACGGGGATCATTTTTTCCCCGGGCAGCCCACATCATACGAAATTGATCCGGATTGAGCATCGATCGACCGATTTGGAGAAGATTGCACTCGTCAATGACGTGTCCCGCAAGCTGGCCGCCGGGGAATATACTTTGGAAGAGGCGTATGCCCGCCTGAAACAAATCGAACGGGAGAATGTCATGTTCCCGATCTGGCTCCAAATCATTGCGGCCGCTGTGGCAAGCGGCTGTTTTCTTCTTATGTTCGGCGGGCGGTGGATCGATCTTCCGGCTGCCATTTTCGCAGGGGGCTTCGGATTTCTTGTCGTCACATTCATCCAGGAATGGACACGGGTGAAGTTCTTCGCCGAATTTGTGGCTGCCCTGTTTGTCGGGTTGATCAGTTATGTGGCTGTCAGGGGAGGCGTCGGAACGGAATTGGATACGATCATCATCGGGTCGGTCATGCCTCTTGTTCCCGGTCTTTTGATCACGAATGCGGTACGGGATTTGATGGCAGGCCATTTCGTGTCAGGTTTGTCAAAAGGGGCCGAGGCCTTCCTCACTTCCTTCGCCATCGGGGCTGGGGTGGCGCTTGTGTTAGCCTTTTAACTGAATTGTTCAGATAGTAATGGAGAGGAGCGGGTTAAGATGACTTCATTTCTCCTGCAAGGCGCTCTCAGTTTTTTGGCGACGATGGGGTTTGGCATTTTATTCAACGCGCCGCGTCGGATGCTGTTATACTGCGGATTGGCGGGGATGACGGGTTGGCTTGTCTATCAATTGTTCAATGAAATGCTCGAGGATCCGGTCCGTTCCTCGTTTTTCGGGGCGTTCACGGTCGCCGTCGTCGCCAATCTTTTCGCGAAGCGCTTTCGGATGCCGATGATCATCTTCAGCGTGGCTGGCATCATTCCGCTCGTGCCGGGCGGGACGGCGTATAATGCGATGCGGCATGTCGTGGAAAATGATTATCTGGCTGCTCTGTCCTATGCTTCTGTCGCTTTCATGGTATCGGGGGCGATTGCAATGGGCTTGGTGTTCGCGGAAGTGATGATCCAGCTCATCTTCCGGGCCCTTCATGGGGGGAAACAAAAATCGGCAACATAAAAACGGAGTGGCCTTTCATCCGAAAGCACTCCGTTTTTTGTCTATCACAAGACGGCAATTTTCTCGAGGGTGACAGGCACACCGATATGATAGCCCTGGATGGCATCGACGCCCATCGAGATGAGCAGATCCTTCTGTTCCTCTGTCTCCACACCTTCCGCGACGACATAGAGACCGAGGGATTTCCCAAGGCGGATCATCCCTTCCACCAATTGTTGCGTCTTGTTGTGGGTCAATAAAGAACCGATAAACTCTTTATCTATCTTGATTTTTGAAATCGGCAAGTTTTGTAGAAAACGGAACGAACCGTATCCGGTCCCGAAATCATCGAGAGCGAAGTCGATCCCTTCTTCTTTCAGGTCATTCATTTGACCGACGAGGGACTGCTCTTCTTCGGCTTGGAAGGCGAACCGTTCTGTAATCTCGAGTTGGATCCGGTTGGACGGGCAGCCGGTTGCTTCCAAAATCGAATGGACTTTTTCAGGCATCCGGGCATTGCTGAATTCCCGGACGGACGAGTTCACCGAAATTTTAATATCTTGTTTACTTTTTGCCCATTCCGCTGCTAGTTGGGCGGCATTCCGCAACACAAACGCGCCGATTTCATGAATAAGTCCGTTTTCCTCTGCAACGGAGATCAATTCTTCCGGCGTCACAATCCCAAGTTCATCGTCCTCCCAACGGACAAGGGCCTCATACATATTGATCTGTCCGCTTGCCACGTCCCATTGTGGTTGGTAGACGACCTGGAGGCTCTGTTCTTTCAAGGCGGTCAACATTTTCCGGTCGATCGAGGCACGACGATTGAGCCCGCGATGCGATTCGGCGGTCAATGAAACGATTTTTCCACCGCCGTGTTCAATGACATCCTTGGTTGCGGTCAGCGCTGCCTGGATGAGATGGTTATACGTCTGTTGGTCTTCCGGGAACCGGACGATCCCTCCGCTGACGGAAATCGGCAAGGCATTATTGTCGATATAAATCGGGTTTTGCTCCAAAAATTCGAGAAATCCTTGGATATACCAATCGCCGAATGGTGTCAAGACGGCGAATTCACTGATGCCGATCCGGGCGATCGGATTGTCTTGGAAAAACCGCTTCAACCGATTGCTGAATGATTTGATCAATTCTCTTTCAGAATCATGGGAATGCAAGTCTTTCAAAGTGTAATAATGGTCAATCGCAATATGGACAAAGGAAAAATGCTTGTCTTCCTGGATCATTTCATTTACAGTCGCTTCAAGCTTATGTCGGCTCATCAGCCCTGTCTCAAAGTCGATAAAGGCGATCTGTTGAAGCTGATTGCGCATAATCACGTCTTGTGTGATATCCAGTTCCAAGAACGTGACGGAAATCATTTCCCCCTTATCGTCCATGAACGGGACGGCGATCAGGTTGACATGATACGATTCGC
Source organism: Bacillus sp. OxB-1 (assembly GCF_000829195.1). Lineage (GTDB taxonomy): Bacteria > Bacillota > Bacilli > Bacillales_A > Planococcaceae > Sporosarcina. The sequence continues at coordinate 1,370,342 of NZ_AP013294.1, forward strand.
CGGTCCGCCCCATTTTTTCGGTTGCGCCGGACCATGTTTTCCCTTTGCGCACGGTATCCCAAATAAGATGGGCTTGTTCGACCCCTTCTTCCGTTTCGGGGAACATTTGCCACACCGTCTTTCCGAGAATCCGTTTCGGTGTCCATTTGCTGATGTCGAGGAATTTTTTGTTCGTGTAGAATATGACACCCTCTGCATCGGTGCGACTCACCATGTAGAACTGCTCAAGATTATGCAGAAGGTCCGGGAGTTCCGGCATAAATTGCCCGCTTTCGGATTTCATATCACTGTCCCCTTTTGGATGTTTTATACTACTATTATAATAAAACATTTTTTGCTTTTCACCATGATTATGACAAATCTCCAACTTTTGTTTATTTTTAGGAGTTTTTCAATCGAATCATTAGGTGAATGGGCATGGTAAGGTCGGACTGGAGAGGAGAGTTTCGATGGAACGGTTCAAAGGAATCGCGATGATCATCATAGGTGCCGTGTTGTGGGGAGCGACAGGGCCTATGATGGAATGGCTCCTTACAGAGAGTGCGATGACACGCTCTTTTTTAATCATTGTGAGAATGATAGTGGCCGGGATTCTGCTTCTTTCCATTCTGAGAGGGAGAGGAGTGCGAATTTTAGCTCCCTTGCAGCAAAAAGTATGGTCCCGGCAACTTATTTTGTTTGGCATATTCGGGATGCTCGGAGTTCAATATACTTTTCTCGGATCCATCGAATCTAGCAATGCCATAATCGCTACATTATTTCAATTTTTGGCGCCGATCTTTATTATCATTTTCATCTCATGGCGGCAGTGGGCATTGCCACCTCGCGCACAAGTGATCGGAATCGCTGTCACCATCATCGGGCTGTTCCTCTTAATGACGGATGGATCGTTTGCTGCGTTTACACTGAGCAAGGTAGCAGTGGCGTGGGGTGTTGCGGTCGGGCTCACCTTCGCTTTCTACACCTTGTATCCCGTCCGCTTGATGAGCGAATGGGGAGTGCTGCTCGCTGTAGGGTGGGGGATGCTGATTGGAGGAGCGGCTTTATTCATCGTGAATCCGATGGCCGTCCTCTCGGGGTACGAACCGCTGCTCGACTGGCGGATCGCGGGCATGCTCGCCTTGGTCGTCATCGTCGGGACGGTCGCCTTCTCCTTGTTTTTAGGAAGCATGAAATACATCACCCCGGTCGAGACGAGTATTTTATCCAGCTTCGAACCGCTGACTGCGATGGTCATCTCGGTCCTGTGGCTCGGGCAAGTGCTCGGGATGTGGCAACTTGCAGGGGCGCTCGTCATGCTCATTGGCGTTGTGGGCTTGTCAATTGCGGGAAGTAAAGCACGGGAAAAATAAAAACGGGGCTGTCCAGAAAGTGGATTTTCCGGTTAAACACGCAAAAAGCAAGGGCTCTGGTCGCTTTCCGCGGGCCAGCCGACGAGCCTCCTCCGGCTTACAGCCGTGCGGGGTCTCGTCGGCCGGCTTTCCCGCAGGAGTCTCCCGGCGCCCTTGCTTTTTGCTAGTATCCAACTCTGTGCCTGGACTTTTCGGACAGCCCCGTTTTTTCACATGGATTCCTCTTCATCGAGCCACGAGGCATACAAACCATCATCAATATCGACTACTAACCCTTTTGGAACGCGAAGATAGATGAGTTGACCCCGTGATGTAGATGAACCAAGGTCCATTCCACCGCGACGCGACTTCCCTGTGAATTGCTGTAGCAGTTCGGCGTCTTCATAGGAGTTCAGCTCCAGGCGGGACTTTGGCTGTGGATAAATGATCATCTGGCCGTCCTCCCAGCGGGGAAGAAAGTGCTCGACCCGGCCAGATAGATCATAGGGACCGACGATAAGGAAAGCCCTGATGATTTTTTCCTCAATCACCCCATCGTCCGTATCTTTCCGCTCCAATATGATTTGGGGGGATTCTTCGAACTCCGTCACTTGATTGACAATACGAAACCTATCCTGGACGGGGTAGGTCTGATCCCTGATGATCCGGTCAGCAGGAAGGGCATCGACATTACCCGACCAAACCATTTCATCGAGCTCGTATTCCGCATTTTCGTTCGCCATCGGAAGTTCTAGCGGTTCCCGGCTGTCAAGGAATCCGACAGTGACTGCAGCGATAAGCAAAATTGCCAAATAGGCGGCAAAGAACACATAGGTCCATTTGCGGTCTATTTGCACCCTATTGGAAAATCTCCTCTTTTTCGGAAGAAAAACGAACAAGAGCAATAGGATAAGGAGAACAGGGAGGAATGCAGCTACCATCATTTCCTCACCTCCAATCGATCCGTCAAGAATGCCGCCATCCCAAACAGGCCGGCCACTGTGACAGCCACCTTCAAGAGAAAGACGGGAAGGGAGGTTTCCACTCCATAGAACTCTGCTGCTTTCTCGATGATTTCAAATGTAAGAAAACCTGTAAAGAATGGCAAGACGAACAAGACAAGGATGAGCAGCGGAATGACAAGCTTACTCCGCTGAACTAGCGCTCCGATGCCATAGCCAATGCTGGCAATCAAAATGACATACAAAATGGCAGTCGCCATTTGTGTAAAGAATTCCATCGGTGCCGTGAAAATATCCCAAGAACTGATCAGGAACGGCTCCGACCGGAACAAGGAGATGAATTTGACGATCGAGCCGGCCAGCACTGCCGTTGCACCGCCGATTGCGGAGGCTGCCAATAGGAAGAGGAAGCTCGACACGTGATGGCTCATCCGGTTCGACACGTAAGCGAAGGCGTCATTGCGGTATGCGGTTGTCGTCAATAAAATGCCTGTTGTAAAGGCCCAAATGAGCGTCATGATAAAAGGAAAGTCGCCGGTAGCCGTCGTCACGGTGATTTCCATCGACGAACCGCCATAGAAACTGCTCCTCGAGTTGAATCCCAACAGCATGCCGATGATTTGCATGACCATCAGGGAGGTGAATACACCTGTATATGCGTTGAACTTATAGCGCACTTGCTTCCGGACAATCTCAGTCAGCCGCGGTTCTGTCAAATACATCATCGATCCCTCCATTCAACCCGGCCGTCAAGATGACATAGGCCTCATTCGCCGAAACCGGCAGTACCTTTAGGCCCGCTTCCGTCAATTTTGCCGTTTCCTCATCGGACAGGTTATTCTCCAATATGAGTTCACTCCAAGCGCCGTTTTGAAGCCGGCCATAGGTTGTTCTGTTTACTGCGATATAAGCCAACTTCTCTTCTTTGCCGACCAGCTTGATGAATTTTTCTTGCAGCTCGGTGATCGGCCCGTGGAACCGGACGCCGCCATCATGGATCAGTAAAATATCTTCCAGCAAATCCTCGATCTCCTCCAGGTGGTGGCTGGACAATAAAATGGTTCGCGGATGGGCGATATAATCTTTCAGGAGTGCCCGGTAGAAATCTTTCCGGACCGCCGTATCCATACCGTTCGTCGGCTCATCAAAAATGGTCAGCGGACAGTGGGCCGCAATCCCGAAAATGGTGTTGAACGTGCTTTTTTTCCCTTTTGATAAAGTCGCATGCCGGGAATCGGGGTGGAAATGAAAATAATCGAAGAGCCTTTGCGCGAGACCCGCATCCCAATTCGGATAAAAACGGGCCGCCTCGTACAGAATATCCTTCAATGTCAGCTTGTCGGAAAAGCTTAGCGTATCATCGACCAAAATGGTGTTCGCCGAAACTTTTAAATTATTGAAAGGATCTTCCGAAAAGATCCGCACCTCTCCGGAAGTCGTTTCGATATGCCCCGTTGCGATTTTCATCAAAGTCGACTTGCCGACTCCATTCCGTCCGATCACGCCCGTCAAGATGCCTTCTTCGATGGCGAAGTTCAATCGGTTCAATACGCTATGCGTCCCGAATGTTTTCGAGACATCGTGAAATTCAATAACGTTCATGATTCCCCCTCCTTCGTCTGCGCACGCTCCGCTTCAATCATGGACAACAGATGCTCGTCGTCGACGCCGAGCAACCGCGCCTCCGTCAACAATTTCCGGATCAGTCCCTGAAGTGTCTCTTCTTTCCGTTTGACAAGCAAAACATCACGGGCATCGGACGAAACGAAAGTCCCGAGCCCCCGCCTTTTATATACGATTCCTGCATCTAGCAACAAGGTCAACCCCTTTCCCGCCGTCGCCGGATTAATACTGAAAATCTCAGCCAGTTGGTATTGTGAATGAACTTTCTCATCCGCCTGCAGCGTCCCATCGATGATTTCACTTTCAATCCATTCCGCAATCTGAATATAAATCGGTTTCGAACTATCCAAATCGAGCATCACGTCACCTCCTGTTGACCAGTGCATTACTGTTGTAATGTACTATATGCTATTTGGAAATGAAATACAAGGGCGAACCGGGAAATTAACGTAAAAGTATAGAGTGTAGCGGGAGAAGCGCGGGTTTGCAATTGGAGCGAGCGCAAGCAACGTGCGCTGTGCAATGAATTCGCCGCTGAACGCAAGCAACCTAGCGCTGAGTGCAAGGAAAGCGCATGTGAGTGCAACAAACCGGGCGGCGAGCGCAAGCAACGATCGCTGTGCAATGAATTCGCCGTCGAACGCAAGCAACCCGGCCCGGACAAAAGAAAATCGTGCCCTCTGCCTAGCGTGCTATAATGGGAGCTATAAAGTTTCGAGAAACGAAAGGGTTTGGGGGTGGCTTGGACATGAGGACGGTATTTTCATATGCCAAACCATATAAATGGCTCATTGCCATTGCGCTGATATTGACGTTGGTGGAGCTTGGGGTGGAACTGGTCCAGCCGTTGCTCATTGCAAAAATCATTGATGAAGGGATCATCGCGGGGGACGCGGCGGTTGTGTGGACGTGGGGAAGCGTCATGCTGGCACTCGCGTTGACCGCCTTCCTCAGCGGGGCTGTCAACTCATTCTTCGCAGCACATGCGGCGCAAAGTTTTGCATTCGATCTACGGCAGGCATTATTCGGCAAGGTGCAGGCATTCACGATGGCCACCTTTTTACGGTTTCCGGCGTCCGGCCTTATCACCCGGTTGACGAGTGATGTGACGATGGTGCAGAACGTGTTGTTCATGGGGTTGCGCATCATGCTGCGCGCGCCGCTTATGGTCTTCGGCAGCTTGCTCATGGCGTTCATCGTCAATGTGAAACTTGCCTTATTCTTGCTGGCGGGCACACCATTCCTTGCCATCTTCTTATATGTCATGACAAAAAAGGGTGTCGTACTCTTTGCGCGTGTCCAGAAGCGGTTGGACCGGGTGAACCGGGTCATCCAGGAGAACTTGCAAGCGGTCCGGCTCATCAAGGCGTATTTGCGGGGGACTTACGAAGCGGGGCGATTTGATAAAGTCGCGGATTCTCTGCGGGGCGACACCGTCCGTGCGATGCGGATGATGGAACTGATCCTGCCGGTCCTGCTTTTCATCATGAATGCCAGCTTGCTGGCGGTCCTCTGGTTCGGGGCAGTGGAAATCCGGGAAGGGGGCGCACAAGTCGGGGAGCTTGTGGCGATCGTCAACTACGCGATGCGGATTACTGGCGCATTCTCGATGTTTTCATTTCTCATCATCTTGTTCTCCCGTGCGAAAGCCTCTTCGGAGCGGATGGCGGAAGTGCTATTGGCCGACGGAGCCTTGGAAGACCAGCAGGCGGAGAGTTCCAGCTTGTCCGTTTCGGCCGGCGATCTACGGTTTCAGAATGTCTCTTTCCACTATCCGGGAAGGGCAGAGGCTGTGCTGAAAGATGTCACATTCCATGTATCAGCCGGGGAAAAGCTTGCGATCATGGGTGCGACAGGTTCCGGGAAATCAACCCTGCTCAATCTGATCCCCCGTTTTTTCGAAGTGACGGACGGGGCGATCCAGGTCGGAGGAGTGGATATCCGGGAGTGGCCATTACATGAGCTGCGGGAAACGATCGGGCTCGTGCCGCAGCAATCTGTCCTGTTCACCGGTTCCATCATGGAGAACTTGGCATGGGGTGACAATGAAGCGGAGTCCGATGAATTGGTGGAAGCTGCGAAAAAAGCGCAGATCCACGAGTCCATCGACCATTTTCCGCAGAAGTACGAAACACGGGTCGGGCAAAAAGGGGTTAATTTATCCGGCGGGCAAAAACAGCGGTTGTCGATTGCCCGGGCTCTTGTGCGGAAACCGTCCATCCTCATTTTGGATGACAGCACGAGTGCATTGGATGTGAAGACGGAAGCTGCTCTATGGGAAGCATTGCAAGACGAGGAGGCGACGATGCTCGTCGTCACGCAAAAGATCCGGACAGCGCAAGGGGCGGATCGGATCCTCCTATTGGATGAGGGCCGGGTCGTCGGCTACGGTGCGCATGAGGATCTGTTGGACCGTTCCGCGCTCTATCGGGCAATTGCGCAGTCCCAAGCGGAAGGGGAGGTGATCGATGATGTCGAGCATACGTAAACCGTTCGGCTATGAACCGATCCTTACGAAAGAAGCGATCCGAGGGGCGAAAAAGAAGAAGAAGGAGCGGGCGGGTGATTGGAAGTCGGTCCTGTTCCGGCTCTGGAAGCTGGTTGATGAGCAGCGCAGCTTATTACTCCTCGTGCTCGGCCTCGTTTTTGTAAGTTCGGTCCTCACTTTGCTTGGTCCATTGATGGTCGGGAAGATACTCGATCACCATATCATTCCGATGGACTTTGATGGATTGGCCAGCAAGCTCGGTTGGCTGATTGCCATTTACCTTGTTCTGTCGCTAGCGCTTTATTTCCAGAACTTCTGGATGGTCGGCATTGCCCAACGGACCGTTTTACGATTAAGGTCGGGATTGTTCGCACATTTGCAAAAACTGCCGGTCAGTTTTTTCGATAAACGGCAGCATGGTGAGTTGATGAGCCGGGTGACGAATGACATTGAAAACGTCAGCCAAACGTTGAACTCCTCATTCATCCAAGTGTTTTCGAGTGTCCTGACATTGACGGGGACGCTTGCGGTCATGTTGTACCTCAGTCCGTTGCTGACCGTTCTGACGATGATCATCATCCCGATCATGTTCATGGCAGTCCGCTGGATCACGCGCCGGACTGGGCTTCTCTTCAAGGAGCAGCAACGTGCGCTAGGGGAGTTGAACGGTATGATTGAGGAGACGATTTCCGGTCAGCGGATCGTCAAGGCGTTCTCCCAGGAATCCCGGGTGAAGGACGAGTTTGCGATGAGAAGCGAGCATCTGCGCCGGGCCGGTTTTTGGGCATCGACGTACTCGGGGTTCATTCCAAAAGTGATGAATATGCTGAACAATGCCGCATTCGCGATTGTGGCAGGCGTCGGCGGGCTGTTGGCGTTGAAAGGGGATGGCGTCGTGACGATCGGAACCATCGTCATCTTCTCGGAGTTGGCCCGCCAATTCACACGTCCCTTGAATGATCTGGCCAATCAATTCAATACGGTGCTGTCCGCCATTGCAGGTGCAGAACGGGTCTTCGCCATCATGGAGGAGCCGGTGGAGCAAGACAGTGCAACGGATGATGCGGATCGACCGCTCAAGGGAGACGTGGCATTCCAAGACGTGTCATTCGGATATGCGGTGGAGACGGATGGCTATACGGTCGACGAGATTTCATTCCACGTCAATCCAGGTGAGGCAGCGGCATTGGTGGGGGCAACGGGCGCGGGGAAAACGACGATCATGCAATTGCTGGCCCGTTTTTATGATGCAAATGAAGGGCAGATCTTGATCGACGGAATTCCGATCTCCGAATTGCCAAGGCGAACGCTCCGAAGCCAGATAGCGTTTGTCCTCCAAGATCCATTTCTCTTCGAAGCGACCGTCCGGGAGAATATCCGGTACGGCAAATTGGATGCGACCGACGGGGAAGTGATCGAAGCTGCGAAACGAGCCAATGCCCATTCATTCATCATGAAGCTGGAACAAGGATATGATACCGTCCTGTCCGCGGACGGGGGGGAGATATCACAAGGCCAGAAGCAACTACTGTCCATTGCTCGGGCACTCGTCGCCGATCCCGTCATTCTGCTATTGGATGAAGCGACAAGCAGCATTGACACGGTGACGGAACTGGCGATCCAGGAAGCGCTCGAACGACTGATGGAAGGCAGGACGAGCTTCGTCATCGCCCATCGATTGAACACCGTGCGGAAAGCGGATAAGGTGTTCGTCATGGAGCAAGGACGATTGATCGAATCTGGCACCCAGGAGGAATTGATGGAACGCAAAGGCGCTTACTATCAGTTAGTGAAAGGTTCGGAAGTCTGAAGGCATGAAAAAAGGCTATGGGGAGGGGGATCCTCATAGCCTTTTTGTTATTTCACGTCTTCGATATTCAAATTGGTCCCGTCATCGAAATTGATTTCCAAGTCGAACTTGGAGTAGGTGTCTAATTCGTAATAAGTTAAAATGCGTTCCTTGTACTCTTCTTTTGTCATATTGTTGCGAAGAAGAAGGGCTTTGAAGAGCTTATCGAGCTCATCCATTGCTTCCTTGCCTGTTGCGTTCACACCGGTCAACGTGTTTTTGTATTCGACATCGAGCTCTTTATCGACTTCGTAATCCGCTTCAATGGCGTCTTGGCCATCGACTTCGATGTCCAGATCGAAATGGGTGAAACCATACCCATCCCCGGTTTCCATCGTGCCTCCTTCTTTTTCACGCTCATGAATGATATCTGCGTCTTCCCGCTGTGCCTTATCCGCATTTTCCCCGAAGTTTCCGCATCCGGTCATGACGAAGACAGCTGCCAATAAAAGTAAACTTGCTATCATAAATTTACGCACACTTACACGACCTTTCCAATTTTCATCTATATATAACTTTACCTCTCGACGGAAAATTTAAACAGAAAGCGGATAAATGAAAACACCGGCTATCGGGAGCCGGTGTTGAGGGAAAATGGCTATGAGGTCCGTTTCACCATTTGGCGATATGCTCTTCCGTGCAGCCGAGCATTTGCCGGATCGGCAGGATGGAGCCGTCGTATAGTTTAACGCGTCCGTTGAAATATCCGACCAACTGATGCACCTCGGTCCGGATGAGGCGGATATTCGTCTGGGCGACGCGTTCGAAAAAAGGGGTGAAAGTCAGTTGGACGCGATCTGTGAACTTCGTCTGGATTTTCCATGGGCTCATGAAGTTTCCGGGATCATAGGTGAAAATGACGTCTTCGTGGATTTTCGTCATCATACCGTCGATGAACACGGCATTTTCCGTCAAGCCGGTGCCGTCCGTCCATTTCCCTCCGAAATTCAACCCGATCCGGCGTCCTCCAGACCGTTGGGAAGCCATCGCCCAATTCCACTCAGCCTCCCGGGGCCAAACGCCGCGTCCATAATCGAGGACGGCAAAGCTGTAGGCCGGATTGAAATCATACCGCCTGTCGCCGATTTTGACAAACCCGCCCGTCGGTAGAGTATGATGCTTGGCAGTGAATTGAAAGAGGTCCCGGCTTTTCGGAATGACGACGTTCAGCGAATCATCCCCCTCCGGATGGGTGATATGAAGATCGGCGTGGAGCACTTCATTATCAAAGTCGGGGATGGTGACGGAAAGATGGGTCTCCCCTTGGATGTGAACGAGCTGTATCGACAAGCTGTCCGTCGTCACTTTTACGCTGTCGAGTACCCCTTCCGGCATTTTCACTTTCCGCCCGATGGGGATGGTGACCATCTTCTCATAAAACCGCTGCGTCTCATAATCCAATATATAAACAAAACAGGCAGCCGCATAATCGAGGTGGCTGATCGTCGCGGAAAATAAAAGATCCTCCCCATACACGCACCAGTAGTTCCACTTCTTTTTCCGCATGAAATGGCCTTTTAAATTACTCTGGATGAATGGACGCCGGGCATATCCAATCGCTTCGGGATTCAAACGCCCCTTGTCGTCACAAAGCGGAACGGGTGCAATAATTTCCCTTTCAGCATGCTGCATCTAGCCAACCCCCTACCTATTGTCTTTTTGAAATCTTATGCTATAATTGCATTATACCAAATGTACGGGGCATTAGCTCAGCTGGGAGAGTGTCACGCTGGCAGTGTGAAGGTCACCGGTTCGAACCCGGTATGCTCCATCTTAAAAAACCCTTTCAAATTAACGTTTGAAAGGGTTTTTTATACATACTAACAGGGATACATGCTGTGTTAAAGCAGAGCGGGCAAAAACCGTTTTTGTTTTTAAGAAATCGTTTGAAGTCCATGTAATGCAGATTGATTGCATCATAAAGGCGGTCAAGGGGCATTCCCTTCATCAAAGGAAGGGCTTTTTCGCTAAAGACAAGGAAAGTCCAATTATCGGACTTCCCCTTATCTGTTATCACAAAGAAGCTGTCCACTTCAACGCCCCATGATAGTACTGAAACACTTTCTCATCGGAGATCCCGAATAGGGCACAGCCGCTTTTCATCGTTTCCCAATCCCCTTTTTCAACCGAAATAGACAGTTCAAGTGCATCCCGCAGCGCATTCGAAGTACCTCTGAGTGCGTCGGAGATATCTTCTTGCAGCGGCAAAATATGTAATACTTCATCCATTTCCTTCCCCAATAACGCATCCATCAGGGAAAACATGCCAGTGATAAAAAATGCGGATGCTTGGGGTATTTTCCTCTGGATAGCAATCTGTTCGCACATTCTTGCCCTGATTAGGCTCATCCGAATAATTTCATTAAACCGATCATTATCCGCAATAACGCTTTCCCTCATGGAAAGTACATAAATCCATTTCCGAAGCTCATCCAGTCCAAGTAGAACAATAGCCTGACGGATGGAGTTTATCTTCTTTTTTTGTCGATACCCCGCCGTGTTAATAAGTTTAAGCAGCTTATAAGACAAAGATAAATCCTGTTCAATGATTTTTGTGATGTCATCTATATTTGGTTCGCTTTGAGATAAATGATTAATAATTCTAGGA